>NC_022349.1:2711489-3022978 GCF_000354175.2 Vibrio alginolyticus NBRC 15630 = ATCC 17749 | reverse complement strand
CGCAGCCATAGCCGTGAGCATGGTAATCTGGATGTCAGTGACCATGTTCTGCATGTCATCATCTTTGCTTGAGTATGAGAACGTCAGACCTTGGTTGATAGTCTTAATGCACACACCCCTGTCGAGAAGCTCACGTATAGTCGATTCAGCGTCTCGATAGTCACGCCCTAAACGGTCAACCCACCATACGACTAGAGTATCTCCTTTACGTAGCTTACCAAGAAGAACCGATAGCCCTGCCCTCTCTCTAGCTGGCACAGTACCCGACACTTTCTCTGTCGTAACCTCCGCATCAGGGTAAAGCTTTGAGATGTCACTCAATTGGCTGTCCACGTTCTGCTCCTTAGTCGACACACGGACATAAGCAAAGACCATTGAGTTACTGTCATTGGATTGAGTTGTCATTGTCATACCTCGAACGAGTGCTTTAGGTTGCTGTATGCTTAACTTATTGTATGCATATCGACAAGTCAACACCTAAAGCGCACAAAAATAACACCCTTAGAGTGTATGCATTTGGGCATAACCTAAAGAAAACACTGAAAATATATTTTTATCGTTAGAGGGTTATATCTCAAAGTAAAAATCCATCGGTATCCTTCCTGGGGGGGGATGGGGGAAAATAGGCAACCACAATTATACTTACATGCCCAGACAAAATTGCTAACAAAATTCAGGTCGAGCTTTAGCTCCGCTAATCCGTCCAGCAATAAGAGCTTCTTGAGGAAAATACATGATTACTTCATCTGAGATGGAAACTTTAACCTCTCTAATGCAACTCGGACTATCTTCACATCCCTTGCTTGCAGTCGTACTTATCTTATTCGGCTTAGTGTTAGGCTATTGTATTTCTTACATAAAAAGTCACGCAAAAGAAAACGCCAAGGTCATCGGAAAATTAGATGCCATCGAGTCTCAATTACAACGCCACTTAAAGGTTTTGCGTGAAGAAACCCTACAAACTGAATCCGCAAAAATCGACGCTCTATCAGAAAAACTAGCACAAGTGATAACCCAACAAGTCGAGCTAACCAGAGCAACAGAACAAGTGAGTCAAGACTTAGCGCACCAAGTCTGGAACAAACAAGAGTTAACCCAACTAAAACGAATAAAATATGAACAGTATTACACTTGCGTTGATGGTCTTCCGAGTTATTTCGGAGAAAAATTCAAATATCACGCAGGTTTAGAAAAAAACGAACCGAAGGACCTCATTTGTGAGGCTGACCTTCTTGTAGATCTTTATCTTCCTGAACTAAAAGAAGCTCACAAAAAGTTGATACCAATAGTTTTCGACTTCAGAGCCCTAATAGAAGAAACCGCAAAACTTAGCTTTAAAAATGGAGGCAATCTCCTAAATATAGAGACAATTGAAGCCCTAATAAAGAGGCTAGGAAAAATTCGTGATGCTTTACTGCCCATACAGAGAGAATTAAAAGATAGCGTTTCAACAAATGCCATTCAACTACTAGGTAAGATAAACGATGATGCTAAACCCTAGTAACACACCCAACAGTTCAGCTCCCAAAGTCGGAACTGAACCGAACTAGCAGTGTTCTACAAGGTGTGCTACATTTCGAGTAAACCACTGATGTACCTTCCTTGTATATCAGAGACTTACATAGGAAAAGGCGACGAACTCTCGAATCCCGCCAGCTCCACCAAACGTTTGGAAAAGGCCACCCTCGGGTGGCCTTTTTTGTATCAACAACCCACTATCCACTATCCACTATCCACATTGTCTTCTTTTCTCACGCACTCATGCTACCTGATAACTTTTCACGAGCATTACTGCATAACTCTGAACGTACGCCGATTTAAAAACTCGTTGAGTATTAAGTAACAGACGATACGCTCATAAATACACCACCAAAACTACACGGAAGTTCAGAAGAACTCATCCAAGGACAAAAGTGTGTCTATATGTTCTTCGATTTAAAGTGTTCTAAGTTTTTGAGTTATCAACAACTACGAGTGCTAAATCTAAGTTATAGAATTATGATGGGTTAAAGTAGAACAATTTGGGTTTATCACTAACCATCAAAAGATACTAAATAAGCCTTTTCTTTTGCTCTTGGTTATCACAATTGGCGGAAAAATAAATTATCAAGTCAATCTAGCATTACGATGTAAAGCAATAAAAACACCTCTTGACAAAGCGAATAATTAACTGTTTTCAATACGATTTCATTGTCTGAAACCTAGTATTTATAGAGTTTTTATCATTCGGTAGCTCTCGTTTATTTTGCTTTCACATTACCTAATGAAAGCCTCAAAAACCCAATACAATATAACTACCTAAGATTAGCGCAGACTGAGTGTTCCAGATTTAAACTTTATTAATGCTAATAAAAATCGGTCAAATAGATAAACATAAATCTAAAAATGTAATTTTCAAATTCACAAGTTACAGAGCAATGCAATATGAATCACATAGTTAAAATTAAATATTGTAAAAACACACAATACATATAGATTTATAGATTTTTAAAATGAAAAAAGTCGATGTGAGAAATTACTTATTTGGATTTATTACAATCATATTGTTGAGCATTAATATGAGTTTTGGAGAGAGTATATTGAATAACGATAAAGTTAACCAATACACACCACAAATCAATGGTGTGATAACAAAAAAAGGGAAGCCGATTAATAACCAAAAGGTTAGTCTTAATATTGGTTTAAGCGCTTCAGGAAAATCAATAGACTTATCAACATTTACTGACAGCAATGGTCGGTTTGAATTTTCTCCTGTGTATGAGAACAAAGAGAGCGTTAAGATCCCGCTTATTGAACATTATGTAACTATTGTTTTAACCACAGAACTAGATATTGATGAAAGCGTTATTATTTGGGAAGGTTCGTTCGATGGCTATGAAATAGAGGATTACGTAAAAAACAATATGGCTAATCTAGTCTGTGATGCAGCAAACCCTCTTAAGTACTTTGCTTTTTCAATTGATGATGACGAAAACGATGACTACTACGTAAATAGTCAATGTGATTTATTTGGATATATTGACTCTGACTTATATGGAAATTAAAGAATGCAATCACTCTCACCAAAACTATCATCTAGAATCGCAGAAATCCCCTATTCTGTATTCGCAACTAATGTTCGTAACGTTAGTGGTTATATAGCAAAGTTTTTTACATTTGATCTAAGGAATGATGTCAAAAAAGGAACGACAAGTGGCTTTATGGGATTTGGTGGAATGACATCAGATTTTGTAGCGATAGGTCGAGGTAAGGGCGAGTTTGCCGATACTTTGGTATTTTCCTTCCGTGGCACTCAAGTAAACATCGGCGACATTATGACCGATGGAAACATTGGGATATCAGGTACCTCATCCGGTTACAGGGTACATGCAGGTTTTGTAAATCTCTTCAATACGATAAAGCCACAACTTGCAGCATACATCGCTGGTTATTCGAAAAAGAACATGAAAGCACCGAAGGCAATACACTGTGTAGGTCATAGTTTAGGTGGTGCTCTTGCTTCATTAGCGGCAGATTGGGTGAAGAGTCAGTACGGCTATAGCGTACACCTATATACTTTTGGCGCACCAAAAGTTGGCTTTAAACCATACGCAAGAAGGGAGTTAGATTCTTCCTATCGCTGCACTCATGGCGCAGATCCAGTTCCTATGTCTCCTCTTTGGCCATTTACTCACGGTGGTATTGAGTATCGGCTAGATGGAAGTTCTGGCATCTACTTCTGCGCTCATGGACTAGGAAAAAAATCTGTTCCGGGTTATGTCAATACCGCTACAAGTAATGAGTGGTCGGCACTACAACCCAAATCTCAAGCTTACCTAGAACGCAACGTATTTCTTGACTTCAACAATAGATATAATGCTCGGATGACTGATGGTTGGGTAAGTAAAATAGTCTCTTCAATTTTGACCTTATTAAGAATTTCAGGTCTGGGTCATATAATACAACAAATAGCAACTGTAGGCCTTACTGCTTGGGATCAACTAGCTAAAGCTATGGCGTACATCTCAAAACTAAAAAACGAGTATACAGAACACGTTCGCGGTATTTTAGGTCACATGAATGTAATGTCAGGTAGCGCAGCGATCGACCTATCGAGTATTACTTATAGAGTGATAAAACTTTGTTTTTCGAGACTAGTAAGAAGGTTAGATAGTCATGTTAGAAATGCTCTAAATATAGTAGAGTGACAGTAAAAGGCACGAACAATTATTCTAAAAAACGCTCTATTATCCTCAACTAGATTGAGTTCAGAAAAAGCGAAGCTATTTAGGCTTCGCTTTTTATTAGGGCTTAGAGTTGTTAACAATATTAAAATCTATATTCCACACCTAGTGATGCTTGGTTAAAGTCTGTTTCCGTGTTTGCACCGTTCGCGACATTCTCCGCATTGAGTTCTACGTCGTACCACATATATTCTGCGTTAACTAAGAAGTTATCAGTAACTTTAAAACCCACACCGGCACCAGCGAATACACCTTCATCATCTTTGTTGCCTTGGAAGCCCGCAACGTCGTAATCCGTCGAGTACCACATTTGACCGCCTTTTGCGTAAAGGTCGACACGATCAGCAATAGGGGCTGTAACTTTTAGTGCTGCGGTGTAACCGTCCGTTTCGGCATTTGCTAGGTTATTACCATAGCTACCGAAATCAATGTAACCACCTTCCAACGCTAAGTAAGGATTAAAACGGTAACCAACTAAACCTTGAATAACATCGCTGTCATCATCAAAGTCATCTTGTCCATCAACTTTTAAGTAACCGTAGTTGGCGCCAACATATACACCATGATCGTTGGAGTCCGCAGCATGTGATAAAGTACTAAACGTTGCTAAAGAAAAAAGGCTAATCAAAGTAACAACATTGCTTTTCATTTCGTTCTCCTAATATAAGTTCCATTGAAGGTTCGAATAGTAAAGAGCAAATGCAATGCCAACTTTAAATTAATGAAAAATATATTTAATTTTATAGAATACTGACAATCCTCTAAAGAACGCCGAACAAAAACAGAAAAAAAGATCTGTCTGTTTACTTTATATAAACAATACTAAATTGAGGTTAATCGATGATGTGAAAAAGATTCTTGTTAATTTGTAGATTTTTCAAAGAAATTAAATAAACATCTAAAATACTCTTGTAGATTAATCAGTCAAAAAACGCTTAGCTAGTTTTTATAAGAAAGGAAGCTAATCACACATACGTTGCATCTTACTTTGCTTCAAGCCGTGAATACTCTACTCTTTGCCTAAGCAGAGTTTAATGGAACTGAAGTATGTTAAAAGGCAGTGAATACCCTTCTATTCGAGCATTAAGGACGTTTGTCGCGGTCTCTAATTACCTCAGTTTCTCTAAAGCAGCGGATGCCCTATGTATTACGCAAAGCGCAGTAAGCAAACAAATCGCATCGCTGGAGCAATTGGTGGGTTTACCTTTAATACAAAGAAGGGCGAGTGGTATTGAGTTAACCGAAGAAGGCAAGCGTTATCTGCCGCAAGTCACAGAAGCTTTGGAGCTTATTCAGCATGCAACTGCCAACTTAATCCAGTCAGATTCAAAGCAAGAATTACTCACCGTGGACGTAACCCCTTCTTTTGCCAGCCTTTGGTTGATACCTAATATTGATGACTTCCACCAGCAACATCCTAACATCCGAGTAAGAGTCTGTACCGGGGATGGGAACGTCAAAGATTCGAGCAACGAAAGTGACTTACATATTCGCTGCCTTCCATTATCCACACATTATGAATACAGCCACTTACTGTGCGAAGAAACATTGTTATTAGTCGGTTGCACAAATGCTCCTGCAATTGAGAGTGTGCACGCTGTTAGTAATTATCCGTTTATACCTCAAATCACTCGCCCTCAGCTATGGGAGCAATTTAAAACTGTCTACACTGTAGAATCTCCCGTTACCTATCAACCTGTAGGCGTCGAACATTTTTACCTAGCTTGCGAAGCTGTCAGAATGGGAAAAGGGCTCGCCTTGCTTCCTGATTTTATGGCGCAGTATTCGATTTTAAGAGGGGACATTCAGCATGTTCTCAACCTCTCTTTACAGAGCGGTTATGGTTATTACGTGATGATTCCAAATTATCGACTTTCAGCTAAAAAAGTAGTGGCATTTCACGAATGGCTGAAGAGCAAGCTAAGTTAATGTTGTTTCTTTAAACTCGTTTAGGTAAACCAAAACAACTCAAAGACTTCGGTATCTGTCTGCTCAAATTTATGGCATTCTCATCCATACTATTTAAAAAGGATAAATGGATAGTAGGATATGGACAGCAACACGCCAAGACTCTCTTTACGCACCATTGAGCCGACCGATTACCCAGAGCTCGCGGAATTAATGGACCTTGTTTTTCCTGATGTTGGTGGCTCATGGCCACGCCTGACCATCATGGATCTTATTCATCAGTTTCCTGATGGACAAATCTGTATTGAGGATAACGGAAAAATTGTCGGCGCAGCGCTAACAATCAAAGTGGACTACAACCGGTTTTCACTTCCTCACCTGTACACCGACATCATCACCGAGAACAACGTCATCCAAAACCAAGTGACCGGTGACGCCATGTATGGTCTCGATGTATTTGTTCACCCGGACTACCGTGGGCTGCGTTTAGGTCGCCGTCTGTATGATGCGCGTAAAGAACTTTGCCGGAGTAAGAATTTCAAAGCAATTTTAGCCGGTGGTCGCATCCCGAATTACCACAAATATGCTGACGAACTGAGCGTGGCTGAATACATCGACAAGATAAAACGCCGTGAGCTTCACGATCCTATTTTGTCTTTTCAGCTTGCAAACGACTTCGATGTCAAACGTATTATGCGTGGTTACTTGCCAGAGGATAGTGCTTCTAAAGGCTACGCAACTCTGCTGGAGTGGGATAACTTCTTCTACGAAGAGGATATTCAATCCGTACATGATGTAGAAAAAACGCTGATTCGTATTGGTGTTGTGCAGTGGCAAATGCGCGCCATGAATGACTTAGAGGACTTGCTCGATCAGGCTGAGTTCTTCATTTCTTCTCTTGCGAACTACAAAGCCGATTTCGCCCTATTCCCTGAATTCTTTAACGCGCCGCTGATGGGCTTGCAAAACGACCAAAATTCCGTCGAAGCAATTCGCTTTTTGGCTAGCTTTACAGAAGAGATCAAAAACCGCTTCTCGCAGATGGCAGTCACCTACAACATCAACATTATTGCTGGCAGTATGCCCGTCATCGAAGATGGCAAGTTGTATAATGTGGCCTACTTACTGCAACGAGATGGTGAAATAAACGCTCAATATAAGATTCACATCACGCCCCATGAGCAAAAAGACTGGGTGATCGACGGTGGTGACAATGTTCAGGTGTTCGAAACCGATGCAGGCAAAGTCGGCATACTGATTTGTTATGACAGCGAGTTCCCAGAGTTGGGAAGAATGCTCGCCGAGCAAGGCGCACAAATTGTGTTCGTTCCTTTCTGGACAGACACAAAAAATGGCTACCAACGAGTACGAATCTGTTCCCAATCACGAGCCATCGAAAACGAATGCTACGTTGCAATTGGGGGCAGTGTCGGCAACTTACCTCGTGTTGATAATGTCGATATCCAGTACGCACAATCTGCCGTATTCTCACCGTCGGATATCTATTTCCCACACGATGCGACCTTGACAGAAGCAAGCGCCAACACCGAAATGATAATCTTCGCTGATGTTGATTTGACTAAGTTGAAACAGCTTAATACCGAAGGCTCTGTCACCAACTTACGTCATCGCCGCCTTGATTTGTATGGCGCATTCACCAAAGCCAAAGAGTCATAAGGATCTCCCTAGTTCGCCGCTACCAAAGAGCGTGGCGGCGAGTAAAGCCAGCTGCAGGTTGATTCTGCGCAATTATCAGAGGCATGTCAGTTTTTCTCAACGGTGAGAAACAAGAATTGACCCAATAGGACATTCGGAGTATCACTCCAACTTCGTTCCGCTTTTATTAGGGGAAAGCTTTTGGAACATATTAACGAACTTCTCATGTCAATGAAGCCTTTGCTTGAGCAATACGGCTACGTTGCGCTGATTGTCAGTATATTTCTAGAAGGGATAGGTATCCCGATGCCTGGTCAATCACTGATGATCGCGGCATCTTTGCTCTCGTCAGAACAAGTCATGAACCTAAGTATGGTAATGATGGTATCGTGGCTGAGCTGCTTTTTTGGTAATACCTGTGGCTACTTAATCGGTTATTACTTTGAGGGGTGGTTAGATAAAAAAGGCTACATTTCCGGCCCGAAGATGCAAACGCTTCAATTGACTATCCAGAAATACGGCCCTACGTGCTTGGTGGTCAGCCGCTTTATTGAAGGAATGAAGCAATTTATGCCTCTTGCATGCGGTATCGCGAAAATGCCACGTAGAGAGTTTTTGCTCGGTAACGCCCTCGCGGCGACGGTTTGGGTATTGGTATTCAGCTTGTTAACTCACTTTGCATTTGAACATTTAAGCGTGTTGAGCAACCTGTACACCGAATACAAATATCTGGTATGGGCATTTGCTGCTGTCTTATTTACGTGGATGGTTTTAGGTATTGTTAAACGCAAAAAAGCCAAATCAATGCAATAACGACAGTCTCTTCATTAGCGCATAACTAAAGCTCGTGGTATCAGTGAGATACGCAACACGAGCTTTTATCTTTTTCTTTACGTGTAAAATTTAAACAGCCATTTAGACGTCTAGACGTTGACAATGCGTAAATGTGATATTAGTCTGCTCTTCTCTCTTATTATTAACATTGTCGTTTACATGTCCGGTTCCCAACAAACAACTAAAACAGTTGCACCGTCTGCGGTCGCACTGATCCCATTAATTGTATTCCTTGCGCTATTTATTGGCGTAGGCACTTACTTATCTTTGCAAGGCGTGGAATTTGCCTTCTACCAGCTGCCTGCACCCATCGCGGTATTACCAGCCATCATCATTGCGTTTCTTTTAAGTAAAGAGAAACTTAACCGCTCAATCGAACACTTCATGCGTGGTGTTGGCCACCCAGACATCATCGCAATGTGTATGATCTATCTGCTTGCTGGTGCCTTTGCTGCGGTAGCAAAAGCCTCTGGCGGTGTTGATGCAACGGTGAACCTTGGTTTATCCGCAATTCCAACCAGTATGATTTTACCGGGCATTTTTCTGATTTCTGCTTTTATCGCAACAGCAATGGGCACTTCGATGGGTACCATCGCAGCCGTTGCACCCGTAGCCTTAGGCATTGCTGAATCAGCCGGGATGAGCTTACCGTTAACCGCAGGCGTTGTGCTGAGCGGCGCTATGTTTGGTGACAACCTTTCTATCATCTCTGACACCACGATCGCGGCGACACGCTCTCAAGGTTGTGAGATGAAAGACAAGTTTAAAGAGAACATTCGTATTGCTTTGCCTGCCGCGTTGATCGCGATTGCAGTGTTCGCTTTCAACAGCACCGCGACTCAAGTGCCTGCAACTGGCGATATTGAGTGGCTAAAAGTCTTGCCGTACATCACTATTTTGATCCTAGCGGTATCTGGTGTGAATGTGTTTGTGGTTCTGTCGATTGGTATCCTTTTGGCTGGCGGCGTGAGCTTGGCATCAATTGACAATTACGGACTGACTAATCTAGCCCAAGACGTTTATAAAGGCTTTGGTAACATGCAAGAGATCTTCTTGTTATCCATGCTGATTGGTGGTTTGAGTGAACTGATGCGTCGCCAAGGTGGTCTTGCTTTTCTAACAAATTTCGTTAGTAGCCTTATCCACGCGTTTGGCTCTAGCCACTCTAAGCATGCGAACAGTCGTGCAAGCGAGCTAGGTATTGCAGGTTTGGTTTCAATGGTCAATGGCTGTACGGCAAACAACACCGTAGCCATCATTGTATCGGGCAGCGTTGCTCGCCAACTGGCGGAAGAGAATAATGTCTCTCCTCGCCGCTCAGCAAGCTTATTAGACATTTTCTCATGCGTGGTGCAGGGCGTGTTGCCTTACGGTGCTCAAGTACTGCTGCTAGGTTCCGTGTTCAACCTCTCGCCACTTGAAGTAGTTGCCAATTCTTACTACTGTTTTGCATTAGCGATAGCGGCTGTTGTCGCGGTGTTTATCAAACATCCCGCTCGTCAACCTGTAGCGCAAACTGAGAACTAACGACAAATACCGAAAAGGCTCCGATGGAGCCTTTTTACTTTCCGTTCTTCTTTATTTTCCTTGTTTCAAACAGATTCACTATAAAACTGAACACAAACTTTGCGCACTGTGTAAAGGAATCGCAAAGCGATACGCCACATCGCGTAGAGCTTCCACCTGAGCCGCGTTACTGATTGCTAATTCGCCTGCCACATCGACGTGGTTATTCTCAAACCCCACTCTCACATCGAATCCAAGTAACATCGCACTCGCTAAACAGTCTTGCTCTCGCGCGCCAAAAGCACAAATGGCACATCGAATTTCTTCCTCGACAAAACGCGCCAAATTCAAACCTCGTAAATCCCATGGCGAAGACTGTTGAGCTTGGTGATAACGCCCTAACACCACTAATGCATGCTGATGCGTTTTAGGTAACACGCCCGCATCACGCAGTTGGAAATAACGTTCAATGTCGGTTGCATCGTAGAGAATAATTTGGCTCACGATGTTGTGTTCTGCCACCCAATGGAAAAAGGCATGCCCTTCTTTCTCACTTGCGCGCTCAGGGATTAACTCCCTCAATGCGAAAGAAGCCGCTTCTGGTTTCACAGCTTTAACTAACGCCATCTGTTGTGGCGGAGAATACAAGCCCACCGCCTCTGTGGTGAGCTGTACCATCATGTTTTGTCCCACCGCTTCTTTCACGGCATGGTAAATTGCCATGTTGTCGTCGATGTCTAATGAATGACGTCCGTTGGCGTCTCTAGCATGCAAATGGATCATGGCAGCCCCTACCGTTTGACAAGCGATAGCCTCTGCAACCAGTTCGTCTGTTGTCATGGGTAAGCTGGCGTGATCGTGCTTAGTTTTTCTTGCACCGTTTGGGGCCACGATAATAGCGATAGGCTCTCGTATACATCGATTTTCTAATTCCATTCCTTCGCTACCTCTTTTAGCGTTAATGAGAGTTTGCCAACTAGCTCATCAATATGTTGAGGCTGAATAATGAATGGCGGTGCAAGCAAGATATGGTGCCCATTAACGCCATCAATCGTTCCTCCCATTGGGTAGCACATTAAGCCATTTTCCATTGCTTGCTGTTTGATGCGTTTGTCTGCCAATGTGGCTTTACTCAGAGGCGCCTTGCTTTCTTTATCCGCCACCAGCTCAATGCCAAAAAATAAGCCTTTACCACGAATGTCGCCAATGTACGGTAAATGGGCCAATTCAGAAGTAAGCTCATTACGCAGCAAAGCACTTTGCTGATTCACCGCCGTTAATAAATCATCTTGGAAGATGGTTTGAATGGTTGCCACGGCAGCAGCGCACGCCACAGGGTGCGCCATAAAGGTATGGCCATGTTGGAAAAAACCGCTTCCACCGGCAATAGCTTGGTAGACTCGATCATTCGCAACCACCGCGCCAATAGGTTGATAACCCGCACCAAGCCCTTTAGCCATACACACCAGATCGGGGTCTGCCTCTTCTTGCTCAAACGCAAAAAAACTACCACTGCGTCCAACGCCACACATGACTTCATCCAAGATCAATAACACATCGTATTGGTCGCATATTTCGCGAATACGCTTGAAATAACCTTGTGTGGCAGGCACAGCTCCAGCGGTGGCTCCCACAATGGGCTCGGCGACAAAAGCCATGACATTATCAGCCCCCAACTCAAGAATTTTTGCCTCTAGCTCATTCGCCGCTCGCAATGAGTAATCCAATTCCGACTCATGACTCTGCTGATAACGATAAGCATAGCAAGGGGCGATATGATGGCTCGGGTGTAAGATGGGTTTGAACGGTTCACGTCGCCATTCATTACCTCCGACAGCCAAAGCCCCCAAGGTATTGCCGTGATAACTTTGCTGACGCGCGATGAATTGCTTTTTCTCTGGCTTACCTGATTCCACGAAATACTGCCGCGCCATTTTTAGTGCCGACTCCACCGCTTCTGATCCGCCACTGACTAAATACACATGGTTGAACTGTTCAGGCATGTGCTGACAAACCAATTCTGCTAGGCGCTCACTGTTATCACTAGTAAAAAATCCAGTATGAGCAAACGGCACTCGCTCGATCTGTTCCAACATCGCTTTTTTAACGGCTTGATGACTGTGGCCAAGGTTTGATACCGCAGCCCCACCACAAGCATCGAGATACTGCTTTCCATGCTTATCGAATAGATAAACACCTTCACCTCTATCGATGATTGGCAGCGTGGCATGGCAGTGACGGTGAAATACGTAAGACATTTGAGTCCCTTCCAATGTGTAATACATGCACACATCATCAGGAACAAACCCAAACGTGACAAGAGAATAAATCTCACCCTCTATGAGCTTTTGGAATACCACAAACCAAAAACACCAAAACCCTTGATATTTAAACAATAAAATAAAAATAGGCCAGCTTTTTTAAAGACTGGCCTATGGGTAACCCAAAGCTAAAAAAAGAATCGTTTTACGCGTTTAGTGCCTGTTCTAAATCGGCTAGAATATCGTCAATATGTTCAATACCCACCGATAAACGAATCATCTCTGGAGACACACCAGCTTGTTTTTGTTCTGCTTCGCTCAATTGACGATGAGTCGTCGATGCAGGATGGCAAGCCAATGATTTTGCATCGCCAATGTTCACCAAACGCTTAAAGATTTTCAAAGCATCATAAAAACGCACACCAGCGTCATAACCATCTTTTAAACCAAACGACAAAATCGCAGAAGGCTTACCTTTCATGTATTTTTCGGCGAGATGAAAGTGTTCAGAACTTGGTAATCCGGCATAACTTACCCAACTGACTTTGTCATTCTGTTCCAAGAATTCAGCCACTTTGAGTGTGTTCTCGGTATGGCGCTCCATGCGCAGCGGTAACGTTTCTAGCCCTTGCATAAGCATAAATGCATTCATCGGTGATAATGCGGCTCCGGTATTACGCAGTGGTACGGTACGCGCACGCCCGATAAATGCCGCCTCACCAAACGCTTCGGTATACACCACGCCGTGGTAAGAAGGTTCTGGTTGGTTGAAAACAGGAAAGCGGTCTTTGTGCTGCGCCCAAGGGAATTTACCTGAATCCACAATCACGCCACCTAATGTGGTGCCATGCCCACCAACGTATTTAGTGAGAGAGTGAACTACGATATCCGCACCAAATTCGATGGGTTTGCAAAGCACTGGCGTCGCAACGGTGTTATCCACAATCACAGGTACGCCTTGTGCATGAGCAAGCTCCGCCACACGTTCTAAATCGATGATATTACCCGCAGGGTTACCAATGCTCTCGCAGTACACCGCTTTGGTATTTTCATCAATTAATTCGGCCAAACTTTCTGGCTTGTCATCTTTAGCAAACTTCACCTGAATACCTTGATTTGGGAGCATGTGCGCAAACAAGGTATAAGTACCGCCATAAAGTTGCGGCGTAGAAACGATGTTATCGCCCGCTTGCGCTAAGGTCAGAATTGCATAGTTAATCGCTGCACTCCCCGCACTCACGACCAATCCAGCAATGCCGCCTTCTAACGCCGCCATGCGTTTTTCCAGAACATCGTTAGTCGGATTCATGATGCGAGTGTAGATATTCCCAGGCACTTCCAAGTTAAACAGATCAGCGCCGTGCTGCGCGTTGTCAAACTCGTACGCGACTGTTTGATAAATCGGCGTCGCGACAGATTTAGTGGTAGGGTCAGTTTCGTAACCAAAATGGATGGATAGCGTTTCGTCTTTCATGTTCTTCCCTGTCTTTCATCACTCAAATAGCGGCAAGCAAAGCACTTACCTTGCTTAAAACTTATATTGCCCAATTTTTCAACAAATAACGTAGGGATGAATCACAGAGATAAAACGCTAATTCAACTGTCCAAGTAACCAGTGACGAAACGTTTCTGTCGCATTCGTACGTGTGTTCATGATCAAGTAATACCCTGCATTGGCAGGAATCGGTTTGAATGGAGAAACCAAACGCTCTGTCGTCAATTCATCCTCAATCAGTGCCATTCGTGCCATCGCAATCCCAACGCCTGCTTCGGCTGCAGACATCGCCATATCCGTTCGATTAAAAAAGTGTCCGATATCGGTTTTAAAATCCAACCCCATCGCTGACGCCCAATATAGCCACTCATAGTCACGCGTCGCTTTTTCCCATGGCATCGCATCGTGTAGTAGCGTCGCCTCTTGCCATTGCTTCACTGGCATTGAGGTTTTTTGTTCACCAAGCAACGTTTTTAGCCAGCCATGATCCTCAAGGTATTTTGGACTCATCACCGGCAGCAGATGCTCATCCAAAATCAGCTCCGCGTTAGCATTTCTATAAGGATGAAGACCATAGTCAATTGCGACGTCATAGTCTTTTATCTCACTATTTACCAGCGCACCTTCCGCAAAGATTTGTACTTGGATATCCGGATTATCATGATGGAAGCTTTCGAGCTTTGGGACTAACCATTTGAAAGCAAAAGAAGGCGTCAACTTCAAACGAATTTCATTGGTTTGTTTTTCTACTTTGAGCTCATCAAGCAATTTGCTCAGTTCCGAAAAGTGAAACTGCGTCGCTTGGTGTAACTGAGTGCCTTTTACGGTTAAACGAGTACCGCGAGAGTGGCGTTCAAATAAAGTAAAACCTAATAACGCTTCCAAATGAATAATTTGTTGGCTTATGGCACCAGTGGTGAGGTGTAAATGTCTTGCAGCACCAGTAAAGCTGTTGTACTCCGCGACTTGGCTAAATAGACACAAGCCACTTATCAGATTACTTTTCATCCTTGAGCCTATAGTTTTTCTAAACGCTGTGTGTAATTTATATCGATTGTTAACAAAAGGTAAAGAAAAGAAACTGAGCACTCTGATAAATGTGTGGAGTGCATCAATGGAAGTCATCGTATTAGGCAGCGGCGTTATCGGCTTAACCTCTGCTTGGTATTTATCTCAAGCAGGCTATCAAGTTACCGTCATTGACCGCCAACCAAGCAGTGCCATGGAAACGAGCTTCGCCAATGCCGGGCAGATCTCATATGGCTATTCTTCGCCTTGGGCTGCGCCTGGTGTTCCTGTTAAAGCCATTAAGTGGTTAATGGAGGAGCATGCTCCACTTAAAATCAAACCCACTCTGAATGCCGACATGATCCGCTGGGCGAGTAAAATGGTCGCGAACTGCACCCTACCTCGCTATCAAGTTAACAAGGCTCGCATGCTTTCGATCGCTAACCACAGCCGTATTTGCTTAGAACAGTTACGCCAAGAACACGCCATTGAGTATCAAGGACGTCAGTTTGGGACCTTGCAAGTATTCCGAACACATCAACAGCTGCAAGCTATTGAAAAGGACATGCAGCTCCTTGAACAAAGCGGAACCCGATTTAAGCTAATGGACGTCGAACAATGTATTGAACAAGAGCCAGGGCTTGCACTTGTGAAAGACAAACTGGTTGGTGGCTTGCATCTACCTGATGACGAAACGGGCGATTGCCATCAATTTTGCCAACAACTAACGGAGCTTGCTAAGGCACACGGTGTCCGATTTGAGTTCGATACTGAAGTAAGCAATTGGGTTACAGTAGGTAAAAAGATCATAGGTGTCCAAACGAACCGAGGACAATTTAAAGCAGACCAATATGTGGTGGCCTCTGGCAGCTACTCTACAGCGCTACTCAAGCAACTCGATATTGATATTCCGGTCTACCCTGTCAAAGGCTATTCACTCACCATCCCGATGGAAGATGAACACTTCTCTCCTCGATCTACTGTGATGGATGAAACCTACAAAGTCGCTATGACTCGATTTGATGACCGAATTCGCGTAGCTGGCACCGCAGAATTAGCAGGGTTTGATGCTTCCCTTCCACAAAAGCGCAAAAACACCATCGAAATGGTCATCCGTGATCTTTTTCCTCGTTGTGGTGACTTCAGCCAAGCTGAGTTTTGGAGCGGCTTTAGGCCAATGACGCCTGATGGCACACCAATTATCGGCGCGACTAAATACGATAACCTTTTTACTAACACCGGACACGGAACTCTGGGTTGGACGATGGCTTGTGGTTCAGGTCAATTGCTAGCAAGCGTAATGAAAGGTGAAAAAACAAAAGTGATGGATAATGCGGAGCTTAACCTTTGTCGTTACGCCTGAGGACATGACTGAACAAAAAACAGGCAGACACTTACTCCACAAAATGCATAACCACTGGCATTTTTAACTCATCAAAATCGCAGCACATTTAAATGACAATGTGCTGCATAATTAATCATCAAGCAAATCTTCTACCTAAAAGGAGCAAATAAGCAACAAGAACCAAATTTTAACAACTACTCTCCATTCTGTGTTCATCATCACGCTACAAAGGATTTGTAGCTAAAAAAGTTAACAATTGCATTACATAAAGGGTAATGTATTGTGTGAAAAACAACCACAAACACAACTAACAGGGAAAATACTCATGCAGTCATTAGTTGATTTTCTGAATGGAATTATTTGGAGCCCGGTACTGATCTATTTGTGCCTTGGCGCAGGTTTGTTCTATTCAATCATGACGCGTTTTGTACAAATTCGTCACTTCTTTGAGATGTGGCGCTTATTACTTTCAGGGAAGAGTTCAACAAAAGGGATATCATCATTTCAGGCACTTGCCGTTTCACTGTCTGGCCGTGTAGGTACAGGTAACATTGCTGGTGTTGCTGCTGCTATCGGTTTCGGTGGCCCAGGCGCCGTATTCTGGATGTGGGTCGTAGCCTTCTTTGGCGCTGCAACCGCATACGCAGAATCAACACTTGCACAAATTTATAAAGAAGAAGACGAAGGCGAGTTCCGTGGTGGCCCTGCTTACTATATTGAGAAAGCAATGGGACAAAAATGGTACGCTTGGATCTTTGCTATCGCGACCATCTTTGCTTGTGGTGTTCTACTTCCTGGCGTTCAATCGAACAGTATCGGTAACGCAGTAGAAGCCGCATTTGGCTCAGGTGACATGATTGAAACCGCTATTGGTACCTTCAGTTTTGCTAAAATTTTCACTGGTACGGTTGTTTGTGTCATTTTGGCTTTCATCATTTTTGGTGGCGTAAAGCGTATCGCGAACTTTACCCAAGTCGTTGTGCCATTTATGGCGTTAGCTTACATCATTACTGCGTTTGTCATCATCCTTCTAAACATTGGTGAGGTTCCACGCATTTTCGGCATGATCATTGGTGACGCATTCACACCAATGGCAGGCGTTGGTGCAGCAATCGGCTGGGGTGTAAAACGTGGTGTCTACTCCAACGAAGCAGGTCAAGGTACTGGTCCTCACGCAGCAGCAGCAGCGAGTGTTGATCACCCAGCTCAGCAAGGTCTTGTTCAATCTTTCTCTATTTACATCGATACACTACTTGTGTGTTCAGCAACCGCGTTCATGATTCTTATCACTGGCGCGTACAACGTAAATGGTGCGATTGAAGGTACATTCCTGGTTCAAAACCTACCAGCGGATATTGGTGCAAATGGTCCTGTGTTTACACAGATGGCGATCGAAAGCGCACTACCTGGCGTGGGTAAACCATTCATCGCAATCGCTCTATTCTTCTTCGCGTTTACGACCATTCTGGCTTACTACTACATTGCAGAAACGAACATTGCTTACATTCGTCGTACGTTCAAAGTAAATGGACTGATGTTTATTCTGAAAGTCATCATTATTTCATCCGTGTTCTACGGAACCGTGAAAACCGCCAACTTAGCATGGGCGATGGGTGATGTAGGCGTAGGACTGATGGCGTGGCTAAACATCATCGGTATTTTGATCATCTTCTTTATGTCGAAGCCTGCACTCAAAGCACTGAACGACTACGAAGAGCAACAAAAACGTGGTGTGACCGATTTTACATTTAACCCTGTTGCACTGGGCATTAAAGGCGCAGATTACTGGGAAGATAAGTACCGACGTAAAACGGGTAAAGCACCAACGGCAGACAGCAATAGCGCAGAAACTGTTGAGCAACCATCAACATAGCGTTATCACATAAATAAGAAAAAGCAGTGGTCCGATTGAGGACATAAAAAAGGGGGATTAACCAATGGTTAATCCCCCTTTCTTCATTATGAGTAGCAGCTTAGGCGATAACCGCTTCAACTTTACGAGCGATTTTTGCTTTACCTACAGGTAACACTTCACGACCAAATTCGTTGTTCAGTACTTGTGCCATTGCGAAGTAAATTGCACTTGCGCCACAGAAGATACCCTCGAAGCCAGCGATAGCACCGATCACTTCGCTACCAGTGAAATCACGAGCAGCAAGCAAGAAGAACAGGATAGTTAGAGAGCCAAATACCACTTGCTTCGCTGTTGGG
The DNA here is from genome assembly GCF_000354175.2 of Vibrio alginolyticus NBRC 15630 = ATCC 17749. NCBI lineage: Bacteria > Pseudomonadati > Pseudomonadota > Gammaproteobacteria > Vibrionales > Vibrionaceae > Vibrio > Vibrio alginolyticus. Next base: position 3,004,531 of record NC_022349.1, on the reverse strand, counting down.
TAACATAGAGAACCAATGAACATGAAACCAGTGAAGATGCCCCAAAGCGCTAGGTACCAACCCATAAAGCTTGCAGGGCTTGCAGGAAGACCCATGTGAGGCATTACGATTAGACCAACCAATGTTAGCCAAAATAGACCGTAAGAAGTAAACGCAGTTGTGCCGAATGTATCACCGCGTTTAAAGCACATGATGCCAACGATTACTTGGCTAAGGCCACCGTAAAAGATGCCCATCGCTAGAATCATAGAGTCAATTGGGAAAAATCCTGCATTATGAATATTGAGCAGAATAGTGGTCATACCGAAACCCATAAGACCTAGCGGTGCTGGGTTAGCCAGTTTTGTCGACATGTACAAATACCTTTTTTCAAAAATGTTGATAAAAAATGCGCGCGAATTTTAATGGGCTGCAGAACAAAAGAGAAAAGCTGTTATTGAAAACTTAGATTCCATAAATAAACCACTACATATATAAAAAAAGACCCTGCAAAAAAGCAGAGTCTTTATAGATGGTTAGGTTGTTTTTCACTCGATCACTGACAAGAAATCTCGTCCCAGAACCAGTTGCTTTGCGTTGGGCTTTCCCACACTCCTGGGCCATTTTTCGCAACAAAACATTTGTTTTGGTACGTCACTTTATCGCCGTTAGCGACTTGCGTTACACCCGGCTCCCACTGAATAAAATTGCCTGTCACTGGTGGTTCTGGCTCGGTTACTGGCGGCTCAGGTTCTGTGACGGGCGGCTCTGGCTCAGTCACCGGTGGTTCAGGTTCCGTTGTAGGCGGCTCCGTAGGAGTGCCTGAAACCAGCTTCCACGGGTCTCCTTTCGTTGGCTCATTACCTTGTGACCACCATTTCGCTTCGTAAACAGCACCTTGGTAAGAAACTTGATCACCCGTGTTATATACTTTGCCAGAATCCCAAGCTGCCACACCACCTACAGGCGGCTCAACCGGATCCACAGAGTCTAACTTGTCAACTACACGAACTTCTGGCCAACCCGCATGAGATTGGTAGAAGTTAGTTACACATTTCTCATAATCACCCGCAACTAGCGCAGAGTAAGCCGTTTGGAAACCAACAAGCTCACATTCAAATGAGTGACCTCCAGGACGATCTGAGTAGTATTTCCAGTTACCATCCCAGTTGGTGTAAAGCACGTCTGTCGCACCATTTAGGTTCAGACTGCCGTAAGGCGTCTGCTGCCAACAGGTATTGGTCTCATCGGCTTCAATTGGAATTTGATAATGGGCGGCAAGACCTTCCCAATAACGAATACGGTTAACAGGTTGACCTTTATCTTTGTTTTGCTCCCCACACTCAATACCACCATTGATCACGTTGATGGTGGTACCAAAGCCGTAACCAATGCCAGCATCAAGCTCACGCTGTGAAGGCCCCCAAGTACGGTCAATCACATGTAGCATTGCAGGTTTCGGTGCTTGTGGGGTTAGGAAGAACCAGATAGCCGATGCTAAGTTCAGCCACGAATCCGCAACCAAGCCTGGATTTTTCAGCAATACAGATGCATCGCCATCAAACATCACTTCAGAGAACGCGCCATAGTTAAAATGGTAAGAAAGCTGTTTTGCACCACGTCCAAAGTAACCTTGTCCAGGTTCACATGGCCAGCGTTTGTTTTGCCAGTCATTTTGACCACAACCTGTTGTGTAACCTTCTTGCCCTTCAGACCATCCCATTTCTCGCACATGAACCAAAGCTTGCTGCCACTCTTCCAACCCTAGCGGATTATCCGATACGTTATCAATCGAAATATGGCCACCGGTTTCTTGTGCAAAGTGAGCAAACGCTGTCACGATCGATTTTTTACAAATTGCATCCGAATCACGACCGTCTGTGTACTCACCACAGAATGCAGGGAACTTACCAATTGCACGTAGGAAACGCGTGTAAGTGTATTCAGGTGCCGCCATTTGAGTCAGGAAGTCCCACTCACTTTCGGGGAATACACGCTCTACACGCTTCACGTTTTCTGGGTTGGTTGTCGCCCCTGGAACAATCGCTTCAACCACTGAGTTCGGGCGTGTCTCTAATGCTTGTGACCAAATGGCATACATAGGATCAGAAGTTTTGCTTTGCTCTACGGCTTGAACGTCACCACGAGCAATAACATAACCATTCGGATTTTGCGGATCGGGCTGAATATTCATACTCGCATTCACTTGTGCTGCTAAGACACAACTCAATGCAAGAGGAAGATGTTTGAGTGCAAACATGTCTAGTCTCCGGATTTCAACAATACAATATACGAGGAATAACTAGACATATAGTGGATCATATATACGAAACACCGAGCCAAGTACGTTGATTCTGCGAGACAAAATGAATAAATAGGTCCTCACACACATTTTGTCACAAGAAAAATGTTACCTTGACTCAAAAGAAAAGCGGAGACCCTATGAGCCTCCGCTTTGTGATGTTTCTCTCTTTATTGTTCTGCCGAAACCACCTCTAGCTTCGCGGTTGACTTTTGTTTAGACAGCACAAAATAAACCACACACTGAGAAATAATTGCGGCAAGCACAATCACTGGTGAGGCGTTGATTCCAGCTAAAAGAAAACACCCCAATGCGATCATTCCATTGAGTAATGCGTAAGGTAATTGTGTACGGAAGTGCTCATACTGTTCACACCCCGCTCCTGTCGACGACAAAATCGTAGTTTCAGAGATGGGAGAACAGTGATCGCCAAACAAGCCACCAGATAATACCGCACCAATACAAACCAACAGTGGTGCATCAATCGCGACGGCAGTTGGGATCACTAATGGCATCATGATGGCAAACGTCCCCCAAGATGATCCCGTAGCGAACGAGATAATACCGGCCAGTAAAAACGCAACCGCTGGCAATAACCAGTAAGGGAAACCGGCTTGAGCTTGTTCAGCAATGTATGCAGCTGCACCTAATTCTTTCCCAACCGAGCTAAGCGCCCAAGCCAATACCAGAATCACCGCCACTGACATCATGTTTGACATCCCTTTCAGATAAACCTGAATACCATCCGAAAGCTTTCTTACGCCATAAAACGCCATCAGCGCAATTAAAGTGAAGGCCGCAAAGAAATATGCAGAAGAAAGTGCAGCTCTAAACGTTGATCCTGCCACTTTTTGAAATGGAAAACCGTGTGGCACGAGGATGGTACATAGAACCACCAGCATAACGAGCAAAGGTGCCCATACAAAACTAGATTTTGCATTTTTATGCGTAAACACATTCATGGACTCCTGCACTTTCCCAAAGTCGGAGCCCTGCTCTGCTAGTTGTTCAGCCTTCGCCATCGGTCCGAAATCTAATTTGAAGAAAGAGACAATCGGCACAATCGCGATCGCAAGAAAGGCGTAAAACTGATACGGGATCGCACCAATGAAAGCATCCCAATCACTCATACTGACATTCAGGGCAGTAAACTCTTTTTGAATCAATCCCATGATGTAAACGCCCCATCCGATAAAAGGGATCAAGATTGCGACGGGAGAGGAAGTAGAGTCGATAATAAAAGCTAATTTTTGGCGTGATACTTTTAACTTATCAAATAAAGGGCGAAAAACAGGGCCAACAATCAGTGGTGTACCAAGGTCTGAGAAGAAAATAACCACACCACCGAACCATGCGGACAGTTGAGCTTGGCATTTACTCGCAACCCATTGAGTAACCTTTTTAGCAAACGCCACACCACCGCCAGATTTCTCCATCAAGGCAACAAAGCCACCAATAAAGACCAAGAGCAAAATGACGCCCGCATTGTAGCTGTCAGTTAATTGCGGCAGTAGATAGCTTTTCATCAGTGCACTAAACGAGTCTAGTGGCCCTTTTTCGACAAATGTCCCTTCGAGCATAGCGACACCACTCACCACACCCGCGAATAAACCAACAACGACATTTCTTGTGGTCAGCGCGAGGAAAAGAGTAATAAGGATGGGAATGAGAGAGGTAACGTCAGCCTGTTCCATAGCAATACCATTTATGATAATTAAACAATTAAAATGAATATATATTTAATTTAACCGCATGTATATATCTCTCACAAAAAAGTTGAGCCACCTCTTCACAAACTTGAAGTACAAAAAAACCAGCCCGAAGGCTGGTTCTTATAAACTCAACTGTCTAGAGGAAAATCATTCCCACTCGATAGTCGCTGGTGGCTTACCAGAAATGTCGTAAACAACACGAGAAATGCCATCAACTTCGTTGATAATACGGTTAGATACCTTACCTAGGAAGTCGTATGGTAGGTGCGCCCAGTGTGCCGTCATAAAGTCGATGGTTTCTACTGCACGCAGTGATACAACCCAGTCGTATTTACGGCCATCGCCCATTACACCAACAGAACGTACTGGTAGGAATACCGTGAACGCTTGAGATACTTTGTCATATAGGTCTGCAGCGTGAAGCTCTTCAATAAAGATAGCATCAGCACGGCGTAGCAAGTCACAGTACTCTTTCTTGATTTCACCAAGAACACGAACACCTAGACCAGGACCTGGGAATGGGTGGCGGTAAAGCATGTTGTAAGGCAGGCCTAATTCTAGACCAATCTTACGAACTTCATCTTTGAACAGCTCACGTAGTGGCTCAACAAGACCCATTTCCATGTCATCTGGAAGACCGCCCACGTTGTGGTGCGATTTGATCACGTGCGCTTTACCAGTCTTAGATGCAGCTGACTCGATTACATCAGGGTAAATCGTACCTTGAGCTAGCCATTTCGCGTTTTTCAGCTTCTTAGACTCTTCATCGAATACATCTACGAATACGTGACCGATAGTCTTACGCTTCTCTTCTGGGTCAGACTTGCCTTCAAGTGCTTTGAGGAAGCGTTCTTCAGCGTCAACTTTGATAATGTTCAAACCAAATTGGTCGCCGAACATATCCATAACTTGTTGACCTTCGTTTAGACGAAGTAGACCGTTATCAACAAATACACACGTTAGCTTGTCGCCGATTGCGCGGTGAACCAGCATCGCAACTACCGATGAATCAACACCACCAGATAGACCTAGGATAACTTCGTCGTCACCCACTTGCTCTTTAATACGAGCAACCGCATCTTCGATGATAGATTCCGATGTCCATAAACGCTCACAGCCACATACGCCAAGAACAAAGTTCTCAAGCATTTGTAGGCCACCTTTTGTGTGTGTCACTTCTGGGTGGAACTGAACACCGTAGTATTTCTTCTCTTCATTCGCCATCGCAGCGTAAGGACAAGTGTCTGTCTCACCAACTTTTACGAAATCGGCTGGGATCTCTACTACTTTGTCGCCATGGCTCATCCAAACGTCTTGAGTTGCTTCAAGGTCTTTAAATAGAGCACATTCACCAGAAACTTTAACCTGAGCGTAGCCAAACTCACGTTCGTTAGAGCCCGCTACTTTGCCTCCTAGCTGTTCCGCCATGGTTTGCATGCCGTAACATACGCCAAGCAAAGGAACACCAGAATCAAACACATATTGAGGCGCGCGTGGAGAGTTCTCTTCCGTTACGCTTTCTGGACCGCCAGATAGGATAATGCCATCTGGGTTGAATTCGCGAATATCCGCTTCTTCTACATCCCAGCTCCATAGTTCACAGTAAACGCCGATTTCACGTACGCGGCGTGCTACTAATTGAGTGTACTGAGAACCGAAGTCCAAGATCAGAATACGTTGGTCATGGATATTTTTAGTCATTTTGAGCAGTCTTTTTAAGGCTAAGTGATTAAAACCGAGGCGAGTGTACTCGCCTCTTCTTAATGCTTCAAGGAAAAAGCAAACGTTTCCGTTAGGTAATTAGTTCCCTAGACGGTAGTTCGGCGCTTCCTTAGTAATTTGAACATCGTGTACATGAGACTCTTGCATACCTGCACCAGAGATACGTACAAATTCAGCTTTCGTACGCATATCTTCGATAGTTGCAGAACCAGTTAGACCCATGCTTGAACGTAGACCACCCATTTGTTGGTGTACGATCTCTTTTAGACGGCCTTTGTATGCGATACGACCTTCAATGCCTTCTGGTACTAGCTTGTCCGCTGCGTTGTCAGACTGGAAGTAACGGTCAGAAGAACCTTGAGACATAGCACCAAGAGAACCCATGCCGCGGTAAGACTTGTAAGAACGGCCATTGTATAGAATCACTTCACCCGGCGCTTCTTCAGTACCAGCAAACATAGAACCAACCATCACACATGATGCGCCAGCTACGATTGCTTTACAGATATCACCTGAGAAACGGATACCACCGTCAGCAATAACCGGAATACCATAATCATTAGCCACTTCTGCCGCATCTGCGATTGCAGTGATTTGTGGAACTCCCACACCCGTTACAATACGAGTTGTACAGATAGAACCAGGGCCGATACCCACTTTCACTGCGCTTACACCAGCTTCGATTAGTGCTTTAGCACCAGCACCAGTTGCTACGTTACCACCGATGATGTCTAGATCTGGGTATGCTGCGCGAGTTTCACGGATGCGGTTTAGTACACCTTCAGAATGTCCGTGTGAAGAGTCGATAAGTAGAATGTCAACGCCTGCTTCAACTAGAGCAGCAACACGCTCTTCGTTACCAGCGCCAGCACCAACGGCTGCGCCAACACGTAGGCGACCACGCTCATCTTTACATGCGTTTGGTTTACGTTCTGCTTTGTGGAAGTCTTTCGCAGTAATCATACCGGTTAGTTGGAACTCATCATTCACAACCAATACTTTCTCTACACGAGCTTCGTGCATTTTCTCTTGCACTTCTTCTCGTGTTGCACCTTCTTTAACTGCTGCCAACTTCTCTTTTGGCGTCATTACTGAAGATACTTTCTTAGAAAGGTCCGTCACAAAACGAACGTCACGACCAGTGATAATACCAACAAGCTCATTGCTCTCAGTGACAACAGGGAAACCTGCAAAACCATGTTTTTCAGTGAGTGCAACAACATCAGCGATGGTCGCGTCAGGGTTTACAGTAACCGCGTCAGTTACCATACCAGCTTCGAACTTCTTAACTTTACGAACTTCGGCTGCCTGCTGCTCAATAGACATGTTCTTGTGGATAAAGCCAATGCCACCCTCTTGCGCTAGCGCTATTGCTAGACGAGCTTCAGTAACAGTGTCCATAGACGCTGAAATCATTGGGATGTTTAGGGTGATGTTCTTAGTTAGCTGAGTGCGAAGATCAGCTGTGTTTGGGAGAACGGTGGAGTGTGCTGGCACAAGTAGTACGTCATCGAATGTCAGCGCTTCTTTGGCAATTCTTAGCATTTGCAATATCTCACAATTAGAGGAGTAAAAAGAACAATCCAATCTCATCGTTTCGCATAATGAGGGTAACCTGTGTTAGCAACAAGCTACATTTGGATTAGATATTGCGGAGGGATTATACGGTTAACGCAATCGCTTGACCACAAATTTTTTAATTTTTTTCTTGCAATTACCCCCTTGCTATGTATTATATTGCCGCTAATTTCCATACTCACGTCTAAGAGATTAGCTGTGCTCTCCAAGACCAATCAAAACATCTTTACTGTTTCTCGTCTCAACGCAGAAGTTCGTTTACTCCTTGAAAACGAAATGGGGATCGTTTGGCTCGTCGGAGAGATATCCAACTTTTCAGCTCCTGTCTCTGGTCACTGGTACCTCACTCTTAAAGACTCTCGCGCTCAAGTTAAATGTGCCATGTTTCGTGGTAACAATCGCCGCGTTACTTTCAAACCCGCTAACGGTAATCAAGTCCTAGTAAAAGCTCGTCTGTCTCTTTATGAGCCTCGCGGTGACTACCAATTGATCATCGAAAGCATGCAACCGGAAGGTGATGGCCGTCTTCAACAAGAGTTTGAAGAGCTGAAAATGAAGCTTGCAGCAGAAGGGTTGTTCGCGCAAATCAATAAGCAATCTTTGCCTGAGCACCCTAAACGTGTTGGCGTCATCACATCGAAAACTGGTGCCGCGCTTTACGATATCTTAGACGTATTGAAACGTCGTGATCCTTCCCTACCTGTTGTGATTTATCCGACAGTGGTACAAGGTGAGGACGCAGCCATTCAAATTGCACAAGCCATTGGTCGCGCTAACAGCCGTGATGAATGTGATGTACTAATTGTGGGCCGAGGTGGTGGTTCATTAGAAGACTTATGGTGCTTTAACAACGAGATATTAGCTCGCACGATTGCAGCAAGCCAAATTCCTATTATTAGCGCCGTTGGACATGAAGTTGACGTGACAATAGCTGATTTTGTCGCCGACGTACGCGCGCCTACTCCATCAGCAGCCGCTGAGCTAGTAAGCCGTGATAACAGCCACAAAGATCAAGCTTTAGTTACCCGCCAGCATAAGTTAGCGAGTGCGATGCGTTACTACCTAGCACAACAAAAGCAGCAATCTGCTCAATTAGTGCACCGTCTAGAGAGACAGCACCCAAGCTATCGCTTGCAACGTCAGACGCAACAGTTAGATGAGTTGGACATGCGCTTACAGCGAGCGATGAGTCGTTTTATTGCCTTGCGTCAACAGCGAATCGAGCGTCAACATTATCGGCTGCAATTAAATTCTCCTGTAACACGCCTTGCCGAGCAGAAGTCGAAGCTAGAACGTGTTGAGCAAAAGCTCATGGATGCAATGGATCGCAAGTTACTGACTATGCGCCATCAACTCGCGATTGCTGCAGAGAAGTTAGACACCGTCAGCCCACTAGCGACATTGAAACGAGGTTACTCAATTACTCAAACTGAGCAAGGTAAAGTAATTACGCAATCTTCAGATGTAAAGTCGGGAGATGTATTGATTACCCGGTTAGCCGAAGGCGACGTTCGTTCTACCGTTAACTGAATACAAACTCTGGTTAACTGACTTTCTGGAACTCAAATCGGACACGTGATTTTGATTTGAGTTCATTACACACATTACAAAAGTAACTCGCAGCACCGCATGCTTGCAGCTTCTCCAGCTCCGCCTCACAATCAGGGCAAAAACCTACCTTTTTAAAATCCGATTCACACTGTGCACAATGGTATTGTCCTGTCCATTCCAGTTCGACATTGCAAGTCGGGCAAATGTTCTGCTGCATATCCCGTTCCTCTCTCTAAACTAAGCAATTTCGAGTAACGCATGCTACTCAAAATAACGAACAAGTATGTTGATCTTCATCACCGCCCCAACAAGTTTCACGAGGCGTTAACCATACTTGATACGTAGGATCTTATACTGATCGTCTGATATTTACTCCTTGATCAGCGATCACCCCTTAAAAGAATATTTATATAACCACACACCGAAAGCATAAGTTACATATTCTGCATTCCAATTTAAGACAGAATAAAAAACCCTAGAGAGATTTAATTAAACGAAAAATCAGAATTTAATAAAAAGATCTTATTCAAAAAGCAGTGTTTACATTGGTGTGCATTTCGATAGTTTGAGCGTCGAGCTTAACGAGTTTAACTTGGATAAAAGCAAACTCATTTAAATGGCTCGCATGCGTTCCACCACAAGGGATTACCGCTAATTGACCTTCCCCTAAATCGCACTTCCAATAGCGAGAATCCGTTAATCTATCGCCGTGGCATTCCATGGTGATCATCGCATCTCTTTGAAGCCATTCAACCAGTTGGCCATTCACTTTTTCTGCAATCGCCTGGAGGTCATTCAGCATATCTGCACTGTTTAATCCTCTTTTACGGAGTGTTTTGCCTAAACGGTACGTATCGAGGCACTTGTCTGGAGTGACATAACTAGTAACTTGCGCATAGCTATTAAAGTCATAATAACCATGTGGGTCTTTGCGGTCTGCGTCTTTTCGCCAATAGTCTTCCGATAGTACTTTATTCAACGCCAAATACGCTAAGTGTCCTGCAGTGTGGCCTCGACTCAAAGCATTTTGATAGTCTTTATCTACCGCTAATGTTACCAAGTCATTAATTGCAAATGATTCCGTACGTGATAAAACATGCACGACGACAAACACCCAACCTTCAGCATCACGCTTTACAGGGATGTCACTACCCACATACAAAGCACCACTCTCCTGCTCCACTGCTCCAACTTGGCAATCTACTACGTCATGCTCAGCCCCATTCACCTTCAACGTTCCTTTGTCTGCAGGGTGATCCGGCCATATGTGACTAACGGGATGGAACGGCGTGACATCTGTAATAACGTAAGTCACTTCTTCCGTAGATTGAACGAGCTGTATTTGTGCTTCTAATTGCCATGTTTGATGACAAAAACGAGTCTTTGTTGCTGTGATAGTCATTTTTACGATTACTTTTGATAAAAAAATACCCAAGTAGAAACTTGGGTATTCGAATTTCATTATTTATTGCGGTTTTTCACCATCGACATCATACGCTTACGTTTACGCTCTTGTGATAGCGTAAGCTTATTCGTACGGTTCTCGTATGGGTTATCACTGTTGTGGAAGTTAATGCGAATCGGTGTTCCCATAATTTCCAGAGACTTACGGAAGTAGTTCATCAGATAACGTTTATACGAATCTGGCAATTCACGAACCATGTTACCGTGGATAACAACGATCGGTGGGTTGTAACCACCTGCGTGTGCGTATTTGAGTTTGATACGACGACCACGAACCATTGGCGGTTGGTGATCATCCACAGCCATCTTCATGATACGCGTCAGTACTGACGTACCCACACGCGTTGTCGCCGAGTTATATGCTTCTTGAATAGATTCAAACAAGTGACCAACGCCAGTACCGTGCAGCGCAGAGATAAAGTGGATACGCGCGAAGTCGACGAATCCTAGACGGCGGTCCAGTTCTTTCTTCACGCTTTCTTTCACGTCACTGTCTAGACCATCCCACTTGTTAACGGCGATGACAATTGAGCGGCCAGCATTCAGTGCAAAACCAAGCAAGCTTAGGTCTTGGTCTGAAATATTTTCACGTGCATCAATCACCAGTAGAACGACGTTTGCATCTTCTACCGCTTTCAGCGTCTTAACAACAGAGAACTTTTCAACCGTTTCATTGATACGACCACGACGACGAACACCTGCGGTATCAATTAGTACGTACTCGCGTCCATCACGCTCCATCGGGATGTAGATAGAATCGCGCGTTGTACCAGGCATATCGTATACAACCACACGTTCTTCACCCAGAATACGGTTAGTCAGTGTCGATTTACCTACGTTAGGACGACCGATGATCGCCAACTTAATCGGCTGCTCTTGAAGGCGTTTGAACTCTGCTTCTGCGTCTTCTTCAGTGTAATCTTCAACAAGAGGCTCTTCGTCTTCGAATCCAGTCAGGTCTTCAATCTCACCTTCTTCAGATTCACTTGTTAGTAGATCATCAAAGAATGGAGATAAAGCACGCTCAAGCAAAGCGGTCACACCACGGCCATGAGCGGCCGCAATCTGGTACATATCATCCACGCCGAGCTGCCAAAAGTCAGCACACGCCGCATCGGCATCAATACCATCGATTTTGTTTACTACCAGCATCGCTGGCTTTTCAATTTTACGCAGATGCGCAGCAATTGCTTCATCTGAAGGTGTCAGACCAGCACGACCGTCAACAAGGAACAATACAACATCAGCCTCATCAATCGCGGCTAATGACTGTTCTGCCATCTTTGTTTCCACGCCTTCTTCTGTGCCATCGATACCACCAGTATCAATCACAATGAATTCGTGCTCTTCACCAAGTCTCGCCTGGCCATATTTACGGTCTCGCGTTAGGCCTGGAAAGTCCGCAACCAACGCGTCACGAGTGCGAGTCAATCGGTTAAATAGTGTAGATTTACCTACGTTCGGACGCCCTACTAGAGCTACAACAGGTACCATAACAACCTCTACAATAATCTTTCTTCTGTAGTTATAGGTAACGACTTGCTCGATGCCAAATCAAACCAGCTTTTTACCTATAACCACGTCAGGGTTAATAAATTCAAACAACAAAACGGCTCCTAGCTGTCACCAGCCAGGAGCCGAATGTGAATTATATCACGATATTATTCGTTAATGGTTAGTTTCTTTACATCGCCGTTGCGAGTTGTAATCACATAACCATCCGACAATAACGTCGGGCCAACAGCCAAGCCGCTATCATCGACAAACTGCTGCGCAACAAATTCGCCCGTTGAACGATCCATCCAGTGAAGGTAACCAAGCGTGTCACCGACAACGAGATAATTGCCAACAATAACTGGCGCTGTAAGTTGTCGGTGCTCAAGCAAGCTGTTTTCCCACAACTCAGTCCCGCTTCGTGAATCAACGGCAACAACATGATCTTTTTCCGTTATCACAAAGATGCGACTACCATCTGTAGAAATGTCTGTCGCAGATGAGTAATTACGCTTCCAAATCGGGTTCGCTGAACGCAAGTCAATGGCGATAAGTTGACCATTGTATCCAATGGTGAAAAGAGTACCGCCTAGCACAATTGGCGATGAATCAACGTCAACCAAACGATCAATTTCTGTCGCGCCTTTTGGCGTACCAACAGGCTGTTGCCAAATCAACTGACCACGCTCAACGATAGCAGCTGCGAGTCGGCCATTTGCCGTTCCCCAAAATACACCGCCGCCAATTGCAGTCGGAGTACTGTCGCCACGTAAAGTTAAGTTCGGCACTTCTGTGCTCAATGCCCAGCGTTGCTCACCTGTACTCTCATTAAGGGCAATCAGCATGCCTCGGCTAGTATTGATGATAATAAGGCCTGAATCTGCAACTGGCTTCGCCAGTACCTCACCACCAACTTTTACACGCCAAACAATTTCACCTGTTTCTTGGTCAAGAGAGATGACTTCACCATTCTCAGAGCCAATGTAAAGGTTTCCGTATGCCGCTGTGATACCACCAGAGAGACGAGCAATGACATCTTCTTCTAGGTCCGTTTGCCAACGTTGTTTACCGTTTTCAGGATCCAGCGCTTTTACTAAGCCATCACGACTTGCCACGAACAATGTATCATTCGCAAATACAGGGGATAGTTTTGAAAAGTAATGACCAACACCATCGCCAACCGATGTGCTCCACTCACTACTGGTTGTAAACTGACTGTCTACCTGAGGTAGTGGCGCCATTACAATGGTGTCTTTCTCACCTGCACAACCGGCAAGTACTCCCATTGTTAACGCCCCTAGCAAGGCTTTCTTAAAGACTCTTTTCATCCAATGCGGTCCTTATTTCGCCAGATCGTCCAATTTCATTTGTAGTGTCGGGCTTGCATCTGCCGCTTGCTGAGCTTCAGTATACGCAGCGTACGCAGCATCTTTGTCACCTTGGCGAATCGCAATATCGCCACGAAGTTCAGCAATACGACCTGTCCATGCTGTATCAGTGACGTTACTTAGCTCTGCCGTTGCAGCGTCGAAGTTACCCATTTCCGTCTCAATACGCGCAATGCGGTAACTAATCAATGGTAACAACGCAGCATCTTGAGTGTTGCTTTGCGCCCACTTCAGTTGCTCCAATGCAGCAGAAAGGTCTTGAGCTTCAACTTGTGCTTTAGCAAGTTGTAGCGCAGCCAATACTGAATATTCTTTTACTTCATTTGACTCAATGAAAGCTTTCACGTCAGCTTGAGCATCAGTGCCTTTGTCTTGCAAAGCATTCATTGCTGTCGTGTAGCTTTGAGAAGCTGCTTCACTCGCCTGAATCACAGAATCCTGGTAGTAACGCCAGCCGAATAGACCACCTAAACCAACAACCGCACCGATGATGACGGCTTTGCCGTTTTCCTTCCACCAGTCTTTAATGGCTTCAACTTGTTGTTCTTCAGTATCGTAAAGTTCCACTTCCTGTCCTCTTAAAACATGTAAATGGCAGCTTAGCTGCCATTGTTCCTATTTCGTTTAAAGGCTCCACATTTGGGAGCCTTAGCTTACGAACTAGGATGTAATTTTGTTAGATTACTAAAAGACTTAAATCAGTGCTGCGATCTTTTCTGCAACTTCTGCTTGGTTGTAAGTCTCTTGCTCACCACCAGCTAAGTCTTTCAGTACTACGGTATTATCCGCAACTTCGTTTTCGCCCAGAACCAATGCTACAACAGCACCAACTTTGTCTGCGCGTTTAAACTGTTTCTTGAAGTTACCGCCACCGAAGTGATTCATCACACGAACGCCTGGAACAGACTCGCGAAGCTGTTCTGCTAGCTTCATTCCTGCCATCATGGTGCCTTCACCCGCAGTGACTACGTACACGTCAACACTGCGACGAACGTCTGTCAGTTCCAACGTTTCTAGCATCAGTACTAGACGCTCTAGGCCCATTGCAAAGCCAACCGCTGGTGTTGGTTTACCACCTAATTGTTCTACAAGGCCATCGTAACGACCACCGCCACATACAGTGCCTTGAGCACCTAGGCTCTCAGTGATCCACTCAAATACCGTGCGATTGTAGTAATCCAGACCACGAACTAGACGTTCGTTAACTGTGTATTTGATACCTGCAGCGTCTAAAAGTTCACATAGACCTGCGAAGTGTGCTTTAGATTCTTCACCCAAGTAATCTGAAAGGCGAGGCGCATCACCTAAAATAGCTTGAACGTCTGGGTTCTTCGTATCCAGAACACGCAGTGGGTTCGTGTGCATGCGACGCTTACAATCTTCATCTAGCACATCAATATGTTGCTCAAGGAATGCAACCAGTGCAGTACGGTAGTCTGCGCGGTCTTCTTGAGAACCGATAGAGTTCAGCTCAAGACGAACATGTTCATTGATACCTAGCTCACGCCATAAACGCGCCGTCATCATGATAAGCTCTGCATCAACATCTGGACCATTTAGACCAAACACCTCAACACCACACTGGTGGAATTGACGGTAACGACCTTTCTGCGGACGTTCATGGCGGAACATAGGCCCCATGTACCACAGACGCTGTTCATCACGGTTGATAAGGCTGTTTTGAATACATGAACGTACACAACCCGCCGTACCTTCAGGGCGAAGTGTTAGGCTGTCGCCGTTACGGTCATCAAAGGTGTACATTTCTTTTGAAACGACGTCTGTTTCTTCACCAACAGCGCGGCTGAATAGGTTTGTTTCTTCAACGATTGGCATGCGCACTTCGTTATAACCGTATGCGCTAATTACATTTTTCACTGTGTTTTCTAGTTTTTGCCACAGTGGCGACTGAGTTGGGAGGCAATCGTTCATGCCTCGAATTGCTTGAATTGTTTTTGCCACAATACTTACCGTAATTCTCGTTGAGATTAATCTTGTACTTTAACTTCGATGCGGTTTTCGCCATTCATCATAGCTGCTTTCGCACGGATCTTAGCTTCTAGCTTATTCACAAGGTCATCGTTATCAAAGCGCTCTTTCTGGCGTTTACCATCTTCGTAGAATGCGCTCTTCTTGTTACTACCTGCTAGACCTAAGTGAGAAACTTCTGCTTCACCAGGGCCGTTTACCACACAACCGATGATAGACACATCCATTGGCGTGATGATGTCTTCTAAACGTTGCTCCAGTGCATTCACCGTACCAATCACATCGAATTCTTGGCGTGAGCAGCTTGGGCACGCAATAAAGTTGATGCCTCGAGAGCGAATGCGCAGAGATTTAAGGATGTCGAAACCGACTTTGATTTCTTCAACTGGATCGGCAGCCAAAGAGATACGCAGCGTATCGCCTATCCCTTCAGATAACAGCATACCTAAGCCAACAGATGACTTAACAGCGCCAGCTCGAGCACCACCCGCCTCTGTGATACCTAAATGAAGAGGCTGATCGATTTTCTTCGCCAGCAGACGATATGAATCCACCGCAAGAAAAACGTCTGAAGCTTTCACGCTAACTTTAAATTGGTCAAAGTTAAGACGATCGAGATGATCTACGTGACGCATCGCCGATTCAACCAAGGCTTCTGGCGTAGGCTCACCGTATTTCATCTGTAGATCTTTTTCCAAAGATCCACCATTGACACCAATACGGATCGGGATATTTTTATCGCGAGCGCAATCAACAACAGCGCGAATGCGCTCTTCATTGCCGATGTTACCTGGGTTGATACGTAAACAGTCAACTCCGTACTCCGCCACTTTCAGCGCGATACGATAGTCGAAATGAATATCAGCCACTAATGGTACAGAAACTTGCTGTTTAATCAGTTTGAAAGCTTCTGCTGCGTCCATCGTAGGTACAGAAACTCGAACGATATCTGCGCCGACTTTTTCTAGTGCTCGGATTTGAGCGACTGTCGCTTCTACGTCAGTCGTGCGAGTGTTAGTCATTGACTGTACTGCAATTGGCGCACCATCACCAATTGGCACATCACCCACATAAATACGCGTCGATTTACGACGAATAATTGGAGATTCGTGTTGCATAATTTTTTATAACGGTAGAGTGAATCTAGCTACTTTGCCTGAAGTATACCCAGAAAGGTCGACAGGTTCACTTGCAAATGTCATTGTAACCCCTTCCGGTGCGCCTAATATCACTTTAAATGGCGCTTTTCCGGTAAGTTCTACATCTTGTCCTGGCTTATGAGTACCACTTACCAGCGTTTTACCATTGGTGTCTTTTACTTGAATCCAACAGTCCGCTTTAAACTTCATAGTAAGAAGTGTCATGCCTTCAGGTACTACTGGCGCAGGCTGTTCCTCTTCCGCCGCTTCAATCACGGCAACAGGTTCTTCAGAATCTACGCTTGTTGTATTTTCAGTTTCAGTCAGCAAAGGATCCGCCCCTTGCTCAACGGGTGCTTCAGTCAATTCAGCAACACCTTCATTAGTTGAAGCAACTTCTTCAGGAGTGCTTGCGATTAACTCTTCAGCCGTCATCAAATCGATATCAGCTAATTCTTGAGCAGTGGGCTGCGGCGCTTCAACACTTGAATCCGTTACTTCCTTAGTTAGGCTATTCTCTTGTTGGTTTTGCCACCACCATGCAGCTGAAATGCCAATAATGACTAGCCCGATAACCCAAGTAAGGAGCATAATACGGCTATTGTGCTTCTCGTCTTTTGTTTTACGAGAGAAGCTTTGCATTTCAATTTCTTGCTCTTGAGGCTGAGCATCGGCAGTCTGCTCTAACGCCGTCAAAACCACCTTCTCATCAAGACCTACGAATTTAGCGTAAGAGCGTAAGTAACCACGCGTAAATGTCGCGACTTGTTGAGATTCAAATCGGTTATTTTCAATATCTTCAATCACAGAAATGCGAAGCCTCAGGCGGTCGGCAACTTGCTTTTGGCTCATTCCCAAGGATTCACGTTTGTTTTTCAGTAATGTGCCAGCTTCAATAGAGAGTGGCACTTCATTCGTATTTTCGTGTTCTGTCATAATGGCGGTATTTAATCTGTTTTAGTGGCTAACGTGGTCATGTATTTTCGTTATTGTTCTTAAGCCTCTTTAAAGATAGCTAGCCAAAACGCGTTAACCAAAAATAATAATTTTAAGAAACTCTCAGCGATCTGAGTGCGAATACCCGTTTTGCAAAAATCAGCAAAACGTATGTGAGAAAGTGCTGAGAATTATCGGTGTCATCGTTAGTGTTACATATCATGATAAGCGAATGCGCAACGAAGACAAAAACTCTTTACACTCAAACTAACAGATAGCTCAAGCTTTTGTCCAAACTTTGACAAAGGAATTCGAAATTATACCCAAATAACCTTAGGTTGAAGAGTGATAGTCCCAAATCTTGGCGAAAATGTCCTAAACAATAAACAAAATAGCCAGAGCGAATGGCTCTGGCTATTTTTGAATTCCGGTCGTTTATACAGCTTTCACTTCAATGGTATCGGCACCGCGTGACGCTTTCAGCATTGCCGTACGTTTAGTTCGGTCAATTACATCACCGACCAACTGACCACATGCGGCATCAATGTCATCACCACGTGTTTTACGAACCGTAACTGTGTGCTCGTATTGCATCAATGTTTTTTGGAAGCGATCAATACGTGAGTTACTTGGTTTCTTGTAAGGTGAACCTGGGTACGGGTTAAACGGAATCAAGTTAATCTTACATGGTGTGTCTTTCATCAATTCAGCCAGTTCACGAGCATGGTCCATGTCATCGTTCACATGATCAAGCAACACGTACTCGACTGTTACCTTGCCACGGTTTGCATTCGATGAAGCAATGTAACGACGAACGGATGCTAGGAAATCTTGAATATCCCAACGATCGTTAATTGGCATGATTTCACTACGCAGCTTATCGTTTGGCGCATGAAGAGAGATCGCTAACGCAACGTCGATTTTGCCCGTCATCTGATCAAGACCAGAAACGACACCTGATGTTGATACGGTTACGCGACGCTTCGACAAACCAAAGCCAAGGTCATCCAGCATTAACTCCAATGCAGGAATCAAGTTCTTCATATTAAGAAGCGGCTCACCCATGCCCATCATCACGACGTTCGTAATTGGGCGACGGCCTGTTTCTTTCTCAAGACCAATTTCACGTGCAGCACGCCACACCTGACCGATGATCTCTGAAACTTTCAAGTTACGGTTAAAGCCCTGCTGTGCTGTTGAGCAGAACTTACATTCCAATGCACAACCTACTTGAGAAGATACACAAAGCGTTGCGCGATCATCTTCTGGAATGTAAACCGTTTCTACATCCTGATCACCAACCTTCATTGCCCACTTGATCGTGCCGTCTGAAGAATGCTGAGCTTCTGCTACAGTTGGTGCTTTAATTTCACACTTGTGTAAAAGCTTTTCGCGCAGCTTCTTGTTGATGTTTGTCATTTTTTCGAAGTCATCTACACCGAAATGGTAGATCCACTTCATAACCTGATCGGCACGAAACGCTTTCTCGCCAAGTTCTTCCGCGAAAAACTGACGCATGCCTTTGCGATCAAAGTCGAGTAGATTGATTTTTTCAGTGGTCATGTTGCCTCTCAATGACTGAAACAAGAATAAGGGCGCGAATTGTACAGCCTTTATGCAGCTACAACAAGGGGTGTAAGACCCTGAGTTTGCTAAGGCATTAAAATAAAAACGATTAAATTTTAATCAGACTTTACGGTGAGAATAATGATTAGACAACCGACAACAAAAGCGTAGAAGTGGTACAGAGAAAACAGTGAGAACAAACACACGTAACTAAGCTTTCACCCCTGTAAGATGCTCAGATTAGCCAACATCTTCGCGAATAATTACGAATGAACTCGCAGGTGAAATGGAGAACGCGGAATAAAAAACCTCGGACAATTCCGAGGTTATTACGAACTAGATCATCACGCAAAAGTGATGCATGAACGAGTTAGCGAGAGAAAACTTCTGATTCAGGGAAGAAAAACTCAATTTCACGAGCGGCAGACTCAGGGCTATCTGAACCATGAACTGAATTGTGACGCATGCTGAGTGCGTAATCAGCACGCAAAGTGCCACATGCCGCGTCCTCTGGGTTGGTTTTACCCATTAGCTCGCGGTAACGTGCAATCGCATTTTCGCCTTCCAATACCTGAACCATAATAGGACCAGATGTCATGAACTCTTTTAGAGGAGGGAAAAACTCTTTACCTTCATGCTCTGCATAAAAGCCGCTTGCCTGATCTTCTGTCAGGTGAACCATTTTGGCAGCGATGATACGTAGGCCAGCCTTTTCAATACGATTGTAGATTTCACCAATTAGGTTTCGCTCTACAGCATCAGGCTTAATGATTGAAAATGTTCTTTCTAGAGCCATAAAATTTCCTTTCTGTACTTGTAATAATAGTTGTGCTTTTAAAGTGACTTACTGGGTAAGAGCAGCACTCAAACAAGAGAGTGCTGCAATCAATCTTATTTTCCAGCTTGCTCATTGAGGAAACGAGCAAGTGTACGAACACCCATACCCGTTGCTCCCGCAGCCCATTTATCAGAAGCGGCTTTACGATACGTACCCGCACAGTCGAAATGTAACCAGCCTTTTTTGTAGTCCTCAACGAAGTAAGACAAGAATGCAGCTGCAGTACTTGCACCTGGAGAATAATCACCAGAGCTGATATTCGATAAATCGGCAAAATTAGATGGCAGCATTTCTCGATGGAAATCAGCAAGTGGTAGCGGCCACAAGCCTTCTTTTTCCTGGTTTGCCGCCGTAAGCGCTTGATGCGATAGCTCATCATCAAAGCTCATTAGCGCATGGTAATCGTTACCTAACGCATTCTTCGCTGCGCCTGTTAGTGTCGCGCAGTCAATGATTAACTCAGGCTTTTGCTCACTGGCGTAGATAAGACCGTCTGCAAGCACCAAGCGACCTTCCGCGTCGGTATTCATAATCTCAACGGTTTTGCCGTTTTTGTAAGTGATGATGTCGCCAAGCTTAAGGGCACGGCCAGAAACCATGTTCTCAGCACAACACAAGATCAGTTTTACGCGCTTGTTTAAACCGCGCAAGATAGCTAATCCTAGGCCACCAGTTATAGTACCCGAGCCACCCATATCTGCTTTCATTGCACTCATGAAGGTAGAAGGCTTCAAGCTGTAACCACCGGAATCAAAGGTGATGCCTTTACCCACAAGACATGCGAATACAGGTGCGTTTTCGTCACCAGTTGGGTTGTAGTCTAACTGAAGCATCGCAGAAGTACGCTCAGAACCACGGCCTACTGCGTAAATACCTTCCCAACCTTCTGCCAACAAGTCTTTGTCTTTGACGATACGTGCTGTCACCGTGCCTTTCGGCGCAACAGATTTGATGAATTCAGCAGCCATTGTCGCTAGCTGACGAGGAGCAACTTCTTCTGCCGTTTTGTTGATAATATCGCGGGTAAAATCAGTCGAAGTAATACGAGCTTGAAGCTCTGCTTGATCTTCATCAGACAATGCTGCCCACTCAACTGAGCCATGTTTTTTAGGGTTACGGAACCCTTGGTGGAAAGCCCATACGCTCTCTAGATCCCAGTTATCACCAGAAAGAAAAATAGAACGAATTCCTTGGCCATCTAGCTGACGAGCTGCACGTTGAATTGCGCCGAGATCATGACCTTGACCTAAGTGAATAGTTGCGCCGTTTTCAGCGAATGAAAGCAGTGCTTTTTCACCCCAATGTGGTGCTGCCGACTCTTGACTTAAAAATACAGACATCTGTGTAGACATGGTTTCTCCTTGTCTTATAGCAGCGTTGCCTACGCTGCTTCTTTTTAATAACTCACGGATGTTAGCATTATGTAGGGCAAAAATGTCAATTGGATAAAAAAACGGACCTAAAGGTCCGCTTTTTTTAGTAAGAATTGTTAACTAGGCTGTGTTTTACAGACTTAGTCTGCTTCGTCCATCCAGCACATGATAACGGCTTCTAGAATCTTTTCATTAGAACGGTTTGGCTCATCGTCAAACTCATCTAACTCCATGATCCATTGATGAAGATCGGTAAAACGCACTGTTTTTGGATCGACATCTGGAAACTTGTCACAAAGTTCAATCGCGATATCGCGAGAATCTGTCCATTTCATTGCTCATCTTCCTTTTGCTTCTTCCCTATATTGGGAAGATAGTTTTAGTGATCTTCTGAAGCGTGGTTTAGTGTGTATTTAGGAATTTCTACCACCAAGTCTTCATCAGCAATTCTCGCCTGACACCCTAGGCGTGACTCAGGCTCTAGACCCCACGCTTTATCTAGCATGTCGTCTTCTAGTTCTTCACTTTCTTCTAGTGAATCAAAACCTTCACGGATGATTACGTGGCAGGTAGTACACGCACATGACTTCTCACACGCATGTTCAATACCGATACCGTTTTTTAGCGCTACGTCTAGAACGGTGTCACCAGAGTTTGCTTCCAACACTGCACCTTCTGGGCACAAATCGTCGTGTGGTAATACAATAATCTTAGGCATAACTACTTATCTCTTATATATCGTCTACTGATTGACCTGACAACGCAGCTCGAATCGATTTATCCATACGGCGTGATGCGAAATCTTGGCTCGCTTTATCGGTATCTTTAATGCCTTGCTCTATCGCATCTGCATCATCACCATTACGCAGCTCAATCAAGGCTTCGATGGCTTTAATCAAGTTTTGTTTCTCTTGTTCTGATAGTAAGTCATCACCATCAGCTTGCATCGCTGCAATCAAACCTTCTATCACTCGGTCGGCTTCAACACGCTGCTCAGCTAAGGCACGAGCTTGCATGTCTTCTTTTGCGTGCGTCATTGAATCACGCAACATATCCGCCACTTCATTGTCACTTAAGCCGTAAGAAGGTTTTACTTGAATCTCTGATTGAACACCAGTGCTCTTCTCCATTGCCGTAACAGAAAGAAGGCCATCTGCGTCAACTTGGTAAGTCACGCGAATATGTGCCGCACCCGCTGCCATCGGAGGAATACCTTTTAACGAGAAGCGAGCAAGTGAACGACAGTCATCAACCATTTCACGTTCACCTTGTACCACATGAACACTCATCGCCGTTTGGCCATCTTTGAATGTGGTAAATTCTTGCGCACGCGCAACGGGAATCGTAGTGTTGCGGGGGATGATCTTCTCGACCAAACCACCCATGGTTTCAATACCGAGCGACAGTGGAATCACATCAAGAAGCAACATTTCAGAGTCAGGTTTGTTACCCGCTAGGATATCAGCTTGGATACCCGCGCCGATTGCAACAACTTCATCAGGGTTAATGCTTGTCAGGGGTGTGCGACCAAAAAACTCGCCTACCATTTCACGAACCAGCAATGTACGGGTTGAGCCACCAACCATGACGACCTCGAGTACTTCATCTGCGTCGACATCCGCATCTTTTAATGCGCGACGACAAGACATCAGGGTTTTCTTCACTAGCGGACGAATCAGATCTTCGAACTGCTCGCGAGTCACGGTGCCTTTCCAACCAAAAACGTCAACGTCAACACTGTCTTGCTCAGAGAAAGCAATCTTAGCTTCAGTAGCAATGTTCAACAGTGTACGGTTCTTTTCTGCAGAAAGCGGAGCTTCTAGACCCGCTTGCTCCATTAAATAATCGGCAAATAGATGGTCGAAGTCGTCACCGCCTAATGCAGAATCGCCACCTGTTGCTAATACTTCAAATACGCCTTTCGATAAACGTAGGATAGAGATATCAAAAGTACCGCCACCTAGATCGTAAACCGCAATCACACCTTCTTGACCAGAGTCTAGGCCATAAGCAATTGCCGCAGCGGTTGGTTCATTAAGTAGACGGAGAACATGAAGACCAGCTAATTTCGCCGCATCTTTTGTACCTGCACGTTGCGCGTCATCAAAGTAAGCAGGAACGGTAATAACGACACCTGCTAACTCACCACCTAACGTATCTTCAGCTCGCTTACCCAATACTTTTAGGATGTCCGCAGATACTTCAATCGGGTTTTTGTCACCTTGAGGTGTTTGCAGAATTGGCAGGCCGTTTTCACTCTCTTTAAAACGATAAGGAAGTGAAGAGTAACGGGACTGAATGTCCTTTAATGAACGACCGATCAAACGTTTTACAGAGATAATCGTGTTCTCTGGTTCAAACTCTGCTTTGGCTTTAGCTTCGTGGCCGACCGTTAACGTTTCCTCAGCGTAATTAACGACTGAAGGTAAAATAGTACGGCCCTGCTCGTCCGCAAGTGGAGTTGCATCGCCGCTACGTACAGAAGCAACCAAAGAGTTGGTAGTACCTAAGTCGATACCCGCTGCTAACTTATGCTCATGAGGTGCCGAGCTTTGGCCCGGTTCTGCGATTTGAAGTAGTGCCATGATAGGTCCTTGTCACGCTTACTAGCCGAGGAGTTTGTCTTCGACTAGCTCAATTTCGTTCTTTAGTTTGGCAATGAATTTTAGCTTACGAACTCGGTCTGCGGCTTCAGCCCATAGACCATCATCAAGCTCTTGCTCGACGCTTGCCAGATGCTGTTTGTACATTTTGCTGACCTTAGAATCGAAGTCAAAAAGCGCCGATTCGGGATCGGAGCTGTCAGCAATCTCTTCCAGTTCTTCGCGCAGTTCCATTTGCTCCATTAAGAACATCGGATCTTGCATTGTTTGCTGTTCACCTCGGATCTCAACACCTTGCTCTGCGAGGATATACTCGGCGCGAGAAATAGGATTTTTCAGAACTTGATAGGCATCGTTGATTTGCGCCGCCTTTTGCACCGCCATCAAACGGTCACGTTCTGAGCCCGTTGCAAAGTTATCCGGGTGGAAGCGTTTTTGTAGTTCTCGGAACTGAGAAGAAAGAAGGCTACCATCCAGCTTAAACTGACTTGGTAGCCCAAATAATTCAAAGTGATTCATTAAGTTCGGGTCCTAGTAAAGCCTTCCGGACTCGTTTGCCCAGAAGGACAATCAATTAGACGTTGAAGCTTTCACCACAACCACATTCACTTTTCGCGTTAGGGTTGTTGAATTCAAAACCTTCATTCAACCCTTCTTTCACGTAATCCAATTCAGTACCATCTAGGTACACTAAGCTCTTTTGATCGATGATAATTTTCACTCCAGAGAGTTCAAATACTTCGTCTTCTTCATTGAGCTCATCAACAAACTCAAGTACGTATGCCATGCCGGAACAACCAGTCGTCTTCACTCCAAGACGTAAACCGATACCCTTGCCTCGGTTATCTAGGAATGCTCTTACGCGACTTGCCGCTGATTCTGTCATTGTGATGGCCATACTGCACCTTAGTCTGTCTAAATTTCGATTGGAATGGGAGCGTCAAAGCTCCCATTATATTACGGAATAATTATTCTTGGTGTTTTTTCTTGTAGTCAGCAACCGCTGCTTTGATTGCATCTTCAGCAAGAATAGAACAGTGAACTTTCACTGGTGGAAGCTCTAGCTCTTCAGCAATCTCAGAGTTTTTAATTGCTGCCGCTTCATCAACTGACTTACCTTTTACCCACTCAGTTACTAGTGAGCTTGATGCGATTGCACTACCACAACCGTATGTTTTGAACTTCGCATCTTCGATGATACCTTCAGGTGTCACTTTGATTTGAAGCTTCATTACGTCACCACACGCAGGAGCGCCAACCATGCCGCTACCTACTGATGGATCTTCTTTATCGAATGAACCAACGTTACGTGGGTTCTCGTAGTGATCAATTACTTTTTCGCTGTATGCCATGATAAATTACCTCGAATCCTCTATTTCAATCCCTGAGATTAATGGTGAGCCCATTCAACAGTGCTCAAATCAATCCCTTCTTTGTACATATCCCATAGAGGAGACATGTCGCGTAGCTTAGTCACTGCAACGCGGATTTGTTCAATTGCGTAATCAATTTCTTCTTCAGTCGTGAAACGACCAAACGAGAAACGAACCGAGCTGTGAGCCAATTCGTCATCCATGCCTAGGGCACGAAGAACGTAAGAAGGCTCAAGGCTTGCAGACGTACAAGCACTACCAGAAGATACCGCTAGATCTTTAAGCGACATTAGTAGTGATTCACCTTCTACGAATGCGAAGCTGATGTTTAGGTTGTGTGGTACACGCTGCTCAAAGTCACCGTTTACCGTCACTGCTTCTAAGTCTTTCACGCCATCAAAAAGACGGTTACGAAGCGCTAAAGCATGATCGTAATCTTTTTGCATGTCTTCTTTTGCAATGCGGAATGCTTCACCCATACCTACGATTTGGTGAGTAGGAAGTGTACCAGAGCGGAAACCACGCTCATGACCGCCACCGTGCATTTGCGCTTCAAGACGAATACGAGGCTTACGACGTACGTAAAGTGCACCGATACCTTTAGGACCGTAAACTTTGTGAGCAGAAAGTGAAATTAGATCAACTTTCATCTCTTGAACGTCGATTGGTAATTTACCAGCAGATTGCGCAGCATCCACGTGGAAAACAATTTTACGCTCACGGCACAGTTCGCCGATCGCTGTAATGTCTTGAACCACACCAATCTCGTTGTTTACATGCATAATAGACACAAGCACCGTGTCATCACGCATGGCTGCTCTAAGCTTCCCTAGATCGATCAAGCCATTTGATTCTGGCTCAAGGTAAGTCACTTCAAAGCCTTCACGCTCAAGTTGACGACATGGGTCAAGAACGGCTTTGTGCTCTGTTTTACAAGTGATTACGTGCTTGCCTTTCTTCGAGTAAAAGTGCGCTGCACCTTTAATCGCAAGGTTGTCTGATTCTGTCGCACCAGATGTAAATACGATTTCGCGAGGATCTGCATTTAGAAGGTCAGCAATTTGCTCACGAGCAGTATCGACCGCTTCTTCTGCCTGCCAGCCGTAACGGTGCGAACGTGACGCTGGGTTGCCAAATGTGCCATCCATTGTCATGTACTGAACCATTTTTTCAGCAACACGTGGATCAACTGGACATGTAGCGGAATAATCAAGATAAATCGGCAGTTTCATTCTCTACTCCAATGTAAAAAGCTGACCGCTAAGAGCGGACGTTTACACCGATGGGCGCGGCGGTTGTATTTTTGTTTGATAGCCCATGGGTTACCGCCAGATCAATGTCCTGACGATCAGAAATTTCGAGTACTTCATTGTCTGTCATCAACTCACCAAGAGTGATGTTATTCAAAAAGTCACTAATGCGAGAGCTTAGGTCACGCCACAGCGTGTGAGTAAGGCAACGTGTTCCACCTTGGCAATCTCCTTTACCTTGGCATTTGGTTGCATCTACTGACTCATCAACGGCAGCAATCACGGTACCAATAGCGATACTGTGAGCGTCGGCACCAAGTCGGTAACCACCACCAGGACCACGAACGCTGGCAACGAGACCTGCTTTACGCAATTTTGAAAATAGCTGCTCTAAGTAAGAGAGCGAGATCCCTTGACGCTCTGAAATATCAGCCAGAGGTACAGGGTTTTGTTGCGAATGCAGTGCCACATCCAGCATGGCTGTCACCGCATATCTTCCTTTAGATGTAAGTTTCATACCACACCGTATCCACATGGTTTGTAATGGTTAAGATTTTTCCATACCTGAGTAATTTGGTCAAGTATTTATTTGACCATTTTACTCAGGTATTCATCCTTACACCTAAAGTGGTTATTATTCACTCAGAACTTCTTTTCTATCGAAGTCAAAACGCCTCGTAGAATATTAAGTTCTTGGGTTTCTGGTCGAGCACGAGAGAACAAACGGCGCAACTTATTCATCACCTGTCCAGGTTGCTCTTTGTTAATAAACTGGGTCTCAACCATCACCTTTTCAAGATGCTCGAAGAACATTTCGAGTTCTCGATGACGCGGGTATTCTTCCGATTCATTTGGGGAAAACTGGCTTTGCTCTAAGTTCAAGTGTGCAACTCGCACTTCGTAACTGAGAGTTTGTACAGCCATCGCTAGGTTAAGCGAGCTGTACTCAGGATTAGCGGGAATACAAACATGGTAGTGGCACTTTTGTAGCTCTTCGTTTGTCAAACCAGTTCTTTCTCGGCCAAACACGAGCGCAACCGGATGCTTTCGGCCTTCAACTGCAAATTTCTCACCGCATTCACGTGGCTCGAGCATTGGCCATTCTAATGTACGAGAGCGGGCGCTAGAACCCACAACAAGGCCACAATCTTCAACCGCTTCTTCTAATGTGCCGACAATCTTTGCATTTTGAGCAATATCACCAGCACCCGCAGCTAAAGCAAGAGTTTGTTCATCCACTTCACATTGTGGATCGACTAATACTAGTTGGTTTAAACCCATCACTTTCATTGCTCGAGCTGCTGAGCCAATATTGCCTGAATGAGAGGTACCTACGAGTACAATTTTTACTTGATCCAACATCTGTGTTTGCTACCTAAATTAAAACCGCAGAATGTTATCATAGTTTTTTAAGACACCCTAGAGGCAAGCAGACCTCTCTTCTCATTCTTGGTTATTGTTCTCGTCCGCAGTATGATCTGTACACTCAGTCGGCCGCAATTAGAGTAAAAAATAACCACTTCCCTTTTTAATTATCTCTGGTATACTCGCCGCCGCTTTCATTTGTTCTTTAACATCCGTTGGGAAATTCGTATGCATCCAATGCTAAACATTGCTATTCGCGCTGCGCGAAAGGCAGGCAATCATATTGCTAAATCATTAGAAAACACTGATAAAGTAGAATCTACTCTTAAAGGCACTAATGACTTTGTCACTAACGTAGACAAAGAAGCAGAATACATCATCATCGATACTATCAAGCAGTCTTACCCTGAGCACTGTATCGTTGCTGAAGAACAAGGTCTTATCGAAGGTAAAGATAAAGACGTACAATGGATCATCGACCCACTGGATGGCACCACTAACTTTGTAAAAGGTTACCCAACTTTCGCGGTTTCTATCGCTGTTCGTATTAAGGGCAAAACTGAAGTTGCTTGTGTTTACGATCCAATGCAAAACGAGCTATTCACTGCACAACGCGGTGCCGGCGCTCAACTAAACAGTGCGCGTATTCGTGTTGCTCAACTAAAAGACCTTCAAGGTACTGTTCTAGCAACAGGCTTCCCATTCAAGCAGAAACAACACGCTGAGTCTTACATCAAGATCGTTGGTGCGCTATTCACTGAGTGTGCTGATTTCCGTCGTAGCGGCTCTGCTGCTCTAGACCTTTGTTACGTGGCTGCTGGCCGTGTTGATGGTTACTTCGAACTAGGCCTAAAACCTTGGGATATGGCAGCAGGTGAGCTTATTGCTCGTGAAGCTGGCGCAATCCTAACAGACTTTGCTGGCGGCACTGACTACATGAAGTCTGGTAACATCGTTGCTTCAAGCGCTCGTGGCGTAAAATCTATCCTTAAGCACATCCGCGAAAACGGTAACAGCGCGATCCTTAAGTAAGATTTGAAAGTCATATCTAGCCCGTCACGCTGATGACTTTAGAAAGCCCCGCTCATTGAGCGGGGCTTTTTTATTTCGAACAATCAGCCTGTTTGTAGAAACGGTCGTAGTCAGATAAGTGGTCTATTTTTACGTGCTTAACCTTCCATATTTGTTCCTTCATTAAAAACTGCAGCGAAACCGTGACTGGCTGGTATACATCACCAAAGCCGTTTACAGAAAGACATCCAACTCCTCCATCCTCACTGTACTCTTCAAAGTAAGACAGCTCTGTAACCAAACTTGATGGGATAGATGATAAAAATGGAAATTGATGACCAAATTTTATTGGGTGAGACTTAATACTGTTCAGCTCTTCAATCGATAGATTTGGTCCTGCCATAGCTTCTACCACCTCTATATACTGCATCTTGTATAAATTATTACGTATATCAAGGTAAGTATCGTGGAGTGGACTTGCGATGCAGGGCGTTGAAACACTTAGTAAAACCGGAATAGGTAGAATTCTATTTAGCATAACCAACTAAACCCCAGCTTCACGGAGCGCTTGATCAATTTTACTCGGCTTAAATCTGTACTTACAAAGCCCCCACTCGCACTGCTCTAAAAGCTCACGGACATTTACCTGCCCAGTAACTCCAAAGGAAACAACACCAAAAAGAGAAACACTCCCACTGTATGTCAAAACACCATCACGAGTAGTTTTAAAAGTAACAGAAACGGCTTTTAATTTTATGCCCAGCTCTTCAACCATTTCTTTTGAAACTTCAAACTTAGTAAATCCAAGCTCACCAGATAAAGTTACTTTACCTGACTCATCAACTGCTAACTTGAACCTTTTCCCTCCAGTAACTAGCTTGGTGGTAACACCTTTATTGTGCTTGTAAGAAATCTCTACAAACTTCAGTAACTGTACTTTTATTTCAGCTTGCCTTGACATTATTTCCTCCCGAAATTGTTGAACATACTTCCGATATTCAACTCAATCAAAAAACTACAATTCAAGCTGGAAGTACCTCAAAAAAAAATGAAACTTTCAAATCTATCAGGCATAAAAAAACCGCTGATTGCTCAGCGGTTTTTGTTTTCGGTTCTCAATCTGCCTTATGGCATCTCGTCGAACTCTGCACCTTCTTTTTCTACTTGAGGTGGCATCAAGTGCTCTTTCTGGATGCCCAGTTTCAGCGCTAGTGCTGATGCTACGTAGATAGAAGAGTAAGTACCAACAGTGATACCGAGTAAAAGTGCAGTTGCGAAGCCGTGAATCATAGCACCACCCTGCATGAACAGTGCAATTACTACGAACAAGGTTGTACCCGACGTAATCAATGTACGGCTCAATGTTTGAGTGATTGAAGCGTCCATGATATCCGAAGGTTCACCCTTACGCATCTTACGGAAGTTTTCACGAATCCGGTCAAATACAACGATGGTATCGTTGAGTGAGTAGCCCACAACCGTCAGTAGCGCAGCTACGATGGTCAGGTCAACTTCAATTTGTAGAAACGAGAAGACACCTAGCGTGATAATTATATCGTGAGCCAATGCCATTACCGCACCAGCCGCTAGACGCCATTCAAATCGCATCGATACATAAAGCAGGATACAGATCAGCGATACCAAGATCGCTAGACCACCAGCTTCTGTTAGCTCATCACCAACGTTGGGACCTACGAACTCAATACGACGCATTTCTACGCTTTCGCCAGTACCATCTTTGATAGCACCAATGATTTGGTTACCTAGCGTTTCACCAGAAACGTCATCACGTGGACGAAGACGGACCATGACTTCACGAGCACTACCGAAGTTTTGTACTGTCGCATCACCAAAGCCTTTTGAATCTAGTGCTGCACGAATCTCTTCAAGGTTTGCTGGCTGTTCAAAACCGACCTCGATAAGCGTACCGCCAGTGAAATCTAGACCCCAATTAAGCCACTTGGTTGACAAAGTGAAGATAGAAGCAGCAATCATTATAATTGAAAAAACGAATGCTACTTTCGACCAACGCATAAAGCCGATCGTCTTCTCTGCTTTTAGAATTTGAAACATATTAATTCCCAGCCTTAGATCGACAATTTATCAACGCGTTTGCCACCGTAGATCAGGTTCACGATACAACGTGTACCAATAATGGCGGTGAACATTGAAGTTAAGATACCGATAGATAGAGTAACTGCGAAACCTTTCACCGCACCTGTACCGACCGCAAATAGAATGATTGCAGTAATTAGTGTTGTGATGTTCGCATCAGCAATCGTGCTGAATGCATTCGCGTAACCTTGGTGAATCGCTTGTTGTGGACTACGTCCATCACGAATTTCTTCACGGATACGCTCGAAGATCAGTACGTTCGCATCAACCGCCATACCGACTGTTAACACGATACCGGCTATCCCCGGAAGCGTCATGGTAGCGCCTGGAATCATCGACATAACACCAATGATAAGCACCAAGTTTGCCATTAGAGCGATGTTTGCAATCAAACCAAAGCCGCGGTAGTAAAGCAGCGTAAATAGCATTACGGCAACCATACCCCAGATACATGCTTGGATACCCATATCGATGTTTTGCTGGCCCATTGATGGACCAATGGTACGTTCTTCAACGATAGAGATAGGTGCAATCAGTGCACCAGCACGTAGTAGAAGTGCTAGGTTGTGTGCTTCTGCAGCAGAGTCGATACCTGTGATACGGAAGTTACGACCAAGAGCCGATTGAATCGTTGCTTGGTTGATGACTTCTTCATGCTTATCCAGAATAACTTTGCCTTCAGGCGTACGACGGCCACTGTCTTTGTATTCTGCAAACACGGTAGCCATTAGCTTACCAATGTTCTTCTTAGAGAACGCAGACATCTTATTACCACCTTCGCTGTCTAGCGAGATGTTAACTTGTGGACGACCATATTCATCAACACTTGAGCTTGCATCTGTGATGCTTTGACCGCCAAGAATAACGCGCTTCTTAAGCACAACTGGGCGACCATCACGGTCCATCTTGATTTCACTACCTGCTGGCGCACGACCATTTGCCGCTGCCGATAGGTCAGCTTTATCATCAACTTCACGGAATTCAAGCGTTGCCGTAGCTCCGAGAATTTCTTTTGCACGAGCAGTGTCTTGAACACCAGGCAGTTCAACCACAATGCGACTAGCACCTTGACGTTGAACCAATGGTTCCGCAACACCTAGTTCGTTGACACGATTACGTAAAATCGTAATGTTTTGCTCAACAGCATAGTTACGGATCTCTTGTAAACGTTGCTCAGTAAAGGTGGCAGTAAGAGCGTAACGGCCATTTGAATCAGAATCGACAAAAATCATGTCCGGGTGATTCTTTTCTAGCGTTGCTTTCGCTTCTGCTAATTGCTCTTCGTTACGCAACAACACTTCTACCGCTTCTTTTCCAGAAGGGCGGATTGCACGGTAACGAATCTTGGCGTCACGAAGTTCGCTACGGAAAGCTTCTTCTTGTTGACCAACAAGCTTTTCCATCGCTGCATCCATATCCACTTCCATTAAGAAGTGAACACCACCGCGAAGGTCAAGACCTAGCTTCAATGGTGACGCGCCAATCGCTTCTAGCCAATCGGGTGTAGAAGGTGCAAGGTTAAGTGCAACAATTGTGTCTTTGCCTAGCGCTTCGCTGATGACATCACGAGCACTGATTTGTGTGTCAGTGTCGTTAAAACGAACAAGAACTGATCCATCTTCGAGAGCAATGGATTTATGAGAAAGTTGCTCTTTGTTAAGAGCAGTAGTGACAGCATCCAGCGTTGACATATCTACAGAGGCGCCACGCGCCCCTGTAACTTGAATAGCCGGATCTTCACCGTAGATATTTGGAAGTGCGTATAACGCAGCGGTGATGATGGCAAAAAGCACCATCAAGTACTTCCATAATGGATAACGGTTTAGCACAGCGAGGATCCTTTAGCTGTTTTATAGAGACTTAAGCGTACCTTTTGGTAGCACTGCAGTGATGAAGTCTTTCTTGATTACTACTTCATTGTTCGCGTTAAGCTCAATTGAAATGTAGTCATTGTCTTCAGCAATCTTAGTGATTTTACCCACTAGGCCACCGCTAGTTAAAACTTCGTCGCCTTTGCCCATAGAAGCCATTAGGTTTTTGTGTTCTTTTACGCGTTTCGCTTGTGGGCGGTAAATCATGAAGTAAAAGATCACTGCGAACATGCCAAGCATGATTAGCATTTCAAAACCACCGCCTGCTGGCGCGCCTTCTGCTGCTGCGTGAGCCTGAGAAATAAACATTAAAACATCCTCATTATATTTTATTGATAATCAAACAAATTGGGCTTTCGCATTTTAGATTCAAGTCTGAGAGTAACTAATAGAGATCGCTCTCTCAAAAATAACGTGCGTTAGCCTACTTTATTAGCAAAAGCCTCTGGCGACATGCCAAAGGCTTTAATTCTTTTAGTTTTTCAATTACTGCTCTTTTGCTAGTGGTGGCACTTCACGACCACGACGCTCATAGAACTCAGTAACAAATTCATCGAAGCGATCTTCATCAATTGCTTTACGAATGCTTTCCATCAGACGCTGGTAGTAACGCAGGTTATGGATTGTATTCAAGCGAGCGCCTAAGATTTCATTACAACGCTCTAAATGGTGAAGGTACGACTTGCTGTAGTTTTGACAAGTGTAACAGTCACAATGCGGATCCAATGGTGTTGTATCCGTTTTATGTTTCGCATTACGGATCTTGATCACACCACCAGTCACAAATAAGTGACCATTACGTGCGTTACGCGTTGGCATTACACAGTCAAACATGTCGATACCACGACGAACACCTTCAACCAAGTCTTCTGGCTTACCTACGCCCATCAAGTAGCGAGGTTTGTCTTCAGGAAGTTGAGGACAAGTATGCTCAAGAATACGGTGCATGTCTTCTTTAGGCTCACCTACTGCCAAACCACCAACCGCGTAACCGTCAAAACCGATTTCCGTTAGACCTTTTACCGACACATCACGTAAATCTTCGTAAACACCACCTTGGACAATACCAAATAGGTTGTTCGGGTTTTCTAGCTTCTCGAAGTGGTCACGTGAACGCTGTGCCCAGCGTAATGACATTTCCATCGATTTCTTCGCTTCATCGTGTGTCGCTGGGTAAGGCGTACACTCGTCAAAAATCATAACGATGTCAGAGCCCAGGTCTTTTTGAATTTCCATCGACTTTTCTGCGTCCATGAAAATCTTGTCACCGTTTACTGGGTTACGAAAGTGAACACCCTCTTCAGTGATCGTACGCATCTTACCAAGGCTGAATACTTGGAAGCCGCCTGAATCAGTAAGAATAGGACCGTGCCAGTTCATAAAATCGTGCAGGTCACCGTGCATTTTCATCACTTCTTGACCAGGACGTAGCCACAGGTGGAACGTATTACCTAGCAGAATTTCTGCACCAGTACCTTTTACTTCTTCTGGTGTCATACCTTTAACGGTACCGTAAGTACCTACTGGCATGAACGCAGGAGTTTGAACAGTGCCGCGTTCGAAAGTCAGTTGACCACGACGTGCATTGCCGTTTTTCTTCTTAAGATCGAATTTTAATTTCACGATGCCTCCGGGTGTCAGAGAAACAGTCTGACTGAGTGTTTAGGGCTCTACCCTACTTTAAGGAGCGGTCGCTTTTCCTTGCGAGAGACAAAGCAATGGATGCTTTATTTCCTAGCTTACTGCTAGCACTCGTAAATCTATTTTTAACTACGCCGTTTTCTTCTTGATGAACATTGAATCGCCATACGAGAAGAAACGGTATTTGTTTTCCACCGCATGTTTGTAAGCATTCATGGTGTTCTCGTATCCAGCAAATGCACTCACCAACATGATCAATGTTGATTCAGGCAAGTGGAAGTTGGTGATCAAGCAATCCACCAGCTGATATTCGTAACCAGGGAAAATAAAGATTTCTGTATCGCCAAAGAATGGGGCCAGCTCAGTCCCTTTTTGCAATGCGTCTTGCGCTGCACTTTCAAGTGAGCGCACAGATGTTGTACCAACAGCAATAATTCGTCCGCCACGCGCTTTCGTCGCTTTAATTGCTTCGACGACTTCTTGTGGTACTTCTACGTACTCGGCATGCATGTGGTGATCGTTGATATTTTCCACTTTTACTGGCTGGAATGTACCCGCCCCAACGTGCAAAGTAACGTAAGCAAACTCTGCACCTTTCGCTTTGATTTTCTCCAAGAGAACATCATCAAAGTGAAGGCCCGCTGTCGGTGCCGCAACCGCACCTGGCTTTTGATTATATACCGTTTGGTAACGCTCTTTATCTGCATCTTCGTCTGGACGGTCGATGTAAGGAGGAAGCGGCATATGGCCGATTTCTTCCAGAATTTCTAGTACCGTCTTATCAGAACTAAATTTCAGTTCAAATAAAGCATCATGGCGTGCAACCATTTCTGCTGAATATTCATCATTCTCGCCAACAATAATGGTTGTACCTGGTTTTGGTGATTTAGAGCAACGAACGTGCGCTAGGATGCTTTTCTCATCCAACATGCGCTCCACCAGCACTTCTAATTTACCGCCCGATTCCTTGCGGCCAAAAAGACGAGCAGGAATAACACGAGTATTATTAAACACCACTAAGTCACCGGGTTGAACTTGGCCCAATACATCAGTAAATGTGCCATCAATGAGCTCTCCGGTATTGCCGTCCATTTGCAGCAGTCGGCTAGCGGTACGCTCTGGTTGAGGGTAGCGAGCGATGAGTTCATCTGGAAGGTCGAAATGGAAATCTGATACTTGCATGTTACTTGTCTTATCTATTGGTCAAATCACGTCTAGGCGACGATAAAATTGCGACGAGTTTTTCGCAGCAGACTAGTATATGTTTACATGCTGCAATAGCAAGCAAATCACCAGAATATAGCAGTAAAAGCCATGGTGAAGAGTGTAATAAAACGTGAAAAGCCTCGATGACTTGGCACTATTTTTAATTTGAGCCCAAAAGAGAGAACATGAAAAAAGCAAAGCAGCGTATACCGCTGCTTATTAGTTTGGCATTCCAATCGCCCTATCAAACCTCACGCTTTCGCCACAAGAATAACGGCACGAATAAACCCAATAACCAAAACCCTAGACTGCCACCTTCATCATCTGAGCCTTTGAAATCACAGTTATTGGTCGCAATGCCATCGTGACACTCTTTATTGTCACCACTTTCATTGTTAGCACTTTTGATAAAATTCGGCGCAATGATGTAACGACTTGGTGGCGCATCGGCAGTGATGTAAGACTGTACCCAGTCGTAATAGTGGCTCACCTTGGTGTAGAAACTTGGGATCGTCAAAGAGCCACACGTTGGTAGAATAAGGGGGCCGCCACTAACAATACCAATTTGTTTGCCGGTCGCCACATCGACCAACGGGCCACCACTGTCACCTTTACATGCAGAGTTGCCATATTGAGTATGGCTATCTGGCTCCAATACATGGTTTTGTGTTGGTAGCGTACAAATTTTGGTTTGGTTGTCTCTTGAATCAATGATCCCCGGAAAACTGCTGCCAATTTCTAAACGCTCATAACATTTGTCGATGGGTAAAAATGTGCTAATGGTGGTTTTGAGCGTATTAGAAGGTTCAGAAGCATCCGGCTGAGTAGCCCCCCATCCAAACACTTGCACATTTTCGACACGTTGATTGGTCAGGTAATTATCGTTCCAATCCGCCACCAAACGTGCTTCGATACTCTCCATGTCAACTTTACTCGCTAGGTCAGCAAAGTTCGCGTTTGCCACTGGGCGCGTGAGATACAGCAACGCGATGTCTGAATCTAAACCGGTTTGGATAGGTTTCACGTTGCCATTACTGTCGGTCTCAGCTTTTGAAATCCGGGTGTAATCCGGATGAACCACAACGTGAGACACCGGATAAAAGTTATCAAGCCCTGCAGAATTAAGTTCATACGCATTCGCATTCACCGACAGCTCACCCGGCGGGGTCACATAGTAGGTTGCTTCATTGGTTCCTTGTCCCATCACCACACAGTGCGCCGCAGTCAGTACCCATTGCTCTGTCAGCATCGTTCCACCACACAGCGGAAACTCTGCCATGTTACTTGCTCGCAAAGTAACGCGGTCAACAGGATCGGTTTGTTCATCTCCTAACACAATCGCCTGTGTTGATGGCACACTGAATGCCGCCACTGCCAGCGCAATAAGTTTGTTACACGTTGTTCGTTTCATCTAGGTTGCTGTCTTCAATTTGGTAAGCCTGGACGTATCTTCTTCGAGAGAAGAATCTTGGAAAATCCAGCGAATAAAAATGTGCGATTCAATTCATTGGATTACCTTGGGAACACATTCAATATCAACTAAAAATGCCAACTGACTCGCACACAAACCGACTTATTCAAATTAATAAAAACATCAATAAAACACAGATTACGCAGCCCATCAGCATTGTGCTATTTAATTGATGAAAAACGAGTTAGCTCCCAGATATACAGAAAAATATTCTCTATATTTAAGAGAAGGACAATGCCGCTGGAGGTCTCTATGATCAAGGTTGAAGACATGATGACTCGTAATCCTCATACCTTACTGCGCACGCACACCTTGCGTGATGCAAAAAGCATGATGGATGCGCTTGATATTCGACACATTCCGGTTGTTGATGCCAATAACCACTTACAAGGCTTGGTGACTCAACGCGACATTCTTGCTGCTCAAGAATCGAGCTTGCACCCAGATGAGGCTGAACAATCTTTTACTTTAGACACACCGCTCTACGAAATGATGCACACCAATATCATGACGGCAGAGCCTATCGCGGGGCTCAAAGAGAGCGCTATCTATATGCAAAAGCATAAAGTTGGCTGTCTACCTGTTGTCACCAAAGGTCGATTGGTCGGCATCATTACTGACAGTGACTTTGTGACCATTGCGATTAACTTATTGGAACTGCAAGAAGAAGTGGAACCTGAAGAAATCGAGCAGGAAGAGTAGTACGCAAGCGTATTCTCTTTGTTGTAAGTTTCGTTTTTACACCGGTTAAACGAAAAAAGAGCGGCAGGGTTGCCGCTCAAAATGCCATTACTGACGCTGATTAAGGAAGTGTTTCTCTGCCAATTAGAATTGGTCTTCTTCGGTCGAACCTGTCAATGCTGTCACTGAAGAGTTACCACCTTGGATAGTATTGGTCATTCTATCGAAGTAACCTGTACCTACTTCTTGTTGGTGCGCAACAAACGTATAGCCTTTTTCAGCTGCTTGGAATTCAGGACGCTGAACTTTCTCAACATAATGACGCATACCTTCACCTTGAGCGTAAGCGTGCGCCAGTTCAAACATGTTGAACCACATGTTGTGAATGCCTGCTAGCGTGATGAATTGGTACTTGTAGCCCATGTCTGCAAGCTCTTGTTGGAACTTAGCAATAGTTTCTGCATCTAGGTTTTTCTCCCAGTTGAAGGACGGCGAACAGTTGTACGCCAACAATTGATCTGGGTATTCAGCGTGAATTGCTTCTGCAAACTTACGTGCTTCTTCCAAACAT
Organism: Vibrio alginolyticus NBRC 15630 = ATCC 17749; assembly: GCF_000354175.2. Classification (NCBI taxonomy): domain Bacteria; kingdom Pseudomonadati; phylum Pseudomonadota; class Gammaproteobacteria; order Vibrionales; family Vibrionaceae; genus Vibrio; species Vibrio alginolyticus. The sequence continues at coordinate 2,966,342 of NC_022349.1, read as the reverse complement.
GGCGTAGCCGTTTCACACCAAATCAAGTCTGCATATGGTGCGTAAGCCAGGCCGCGAGAAATCGCTTGGTCGATACCCGCGCGAACGCGGTAGAAACCTTCTTGAGTACGCTCACCTTCGATGAAGTCTTTATCATATGGGTCACAATCTGAAGTAATGAGATCCGCCGCATTCGCATCAGTACGAGCAATAACTAATGTTGTTGTACCCGCTACGTCAGCAGCCAAACGAGCTGCAACGAGCTTTTGTACCGCTTCTTGCGTAGGAACTAATACCTTACCACCCATATGGCCACACTTTTTCACCGATGCTAACTGGTCTTCAAAGTGAACGCCCGCGGCACCGGCTTCGATCATCGATTTCATTAGTTCGTAAGCGTTAAGCACACCACCAAAGCCCGCTTCAGCATCCGCTACGATAGGTAGGAAGTAATCAATACCACCTTCATCTTCAGGCGTCTTACCAGCAGCCCACTGAATTTGGTCTGCACGACGGAATGAGTTGTTGATACGCTTTACTACTGACGGTACAGAATCTACTGGGTAAAGAGATTGGTCTGGATACATCGTCGAAGCGGTGTTGTTATCCGCCGCTACCTGCCAGCCTGACAGATAAATCGCTTCAATACCTGCCTTAGCTTGTTGAACGGCTTGACCACCCGTTAGCGCACCAAGACAGTTTACGTAACCTTTTTTCGCACTACCGTTGACCAGTGACCAAAGTTTGTCTGCACCACGTTGTGCAATTGTGTTTGCAGGCACCATAGAGCCACGCAGTTCCACCACTTCCTCGGCAGTGTAAGTACGCTTCACATTTTTCCAGCGTGGGTTAGTTGCCCAGTCTTTTTCCAGAGCTTCAATTTGTTGGCGGCGAGTTAAGTTAGTCATTGGTCTATCCCTCTTTATAATTTGCACTTTATGCGTGTGCGTTGAGTTTCCGTTCTCAGGCAGTACTTCCCTATCTGCCTTTGAAAATCCTTCACGTTATTGGTGTTACAGTTATTCTTTATTAATCCAGGTAGTCATAACCAGGAACTGTCAAAAAGTTGGTCAGTTCATCGCTCGTCGTGAGCCTTGCCATTAAGTCTGCTGCTTCTTCAAATCGACCTGCATGGTAGCGCTGCTCGCCAATTTCTTGCTTCACGACTTCAATCTCCTCTTTGAGATAGAGCTCGAACAGCTCTTTAGTGACCTTTAATCCGTTGTCTAGCGACTTGCCGTGTTGAATCCATTGCCAGATAGAGGCGCGTGAGATTTCTGCCGTTGCAGCGTCTTCCATCAGTCCGTAAATCGGCACACAACCATTGCCAGAAATCCAAGCTTCGATGTATTGCAGCGCAACGCGAATATTGTGGCGCATTCCGCCTTCAGTGCGCTCGCCTTCACAAGGCTCAAGCAGTTCGGCTGCAGTAATAGGCGCATCCTCTGCACGGCTCACATCCAACTGGTTGGTGCGCTCACCCAGCACAGCACTAAAGACTTCCATAGCAGTGTCAGCCAAACCTGGATGAGCCACCCAAGTACCGTCGTGGCCGTTGTTAGCTTCTAACGATTTGTCAGTCTGGATCTTGTCTAATACTTTTTGATTCTCTTTCGGGTCTTTAGCTGGGATAAATGCGGCCATTCCTCCCATCGCGAAAGCACCTCGTTTATGGCAAGTACGTACCAATAATCGCGAGTAAGCGTTTAAGAATGGCTTGTCCATCGTTACCACTTGGCGATCTGGCAGTACTCGGTCTGAGTGTTTTTTCAATGTTTTGATATAGCTAAAGATGTAATCCCAGCGACCACAGTTCAAACCAACGATGTGTTCTTTAAGCGAGAACAGAATCTCGTCCATTTCGAATACCGCTGGTAAGGTTTCAATCAGCACAGTCGCTTTGATGGTGCCTGTATCCAAACCGAAATAGTCTTCCGTGAAATGGAACACTTCGCTCCACCACTTCGCTTCGTGATGCGATTGCAGTTTTGGAAGGTAGAAATAAGGGCCGCTGCCTTTTTGAAGTAACGCTTTGTAGTTGTTATAGAAATACAGAGCGAAATCGAATAGCGCACCTGGAATGATCTGACCGTGCCACGTAACGTGTTTTTCTTTTAAATGAAGGCCGCGAACACGGCAGATCAACACCGCTGGGTCATCTTCCAGCTGATAATGTTTGCCATTGCCAGGATTGGTGTAACTGATGGTGCCATTAACAGCATCGCGCAAGTTAATTTGACCATCCAGCACTTTACTCCATGCAGGAGACATTGAATCTTCGAAGTCTGCCATGAACACTTTTACATTCGCATTCAGTGCGTTAATCACCATCTTGCGGTCAGTTGGTCCGGTAATCTCCACACGGCGATCTTGCAGATCTTGTGGGATTCCTAGGATCTTCCAACTTCCTTCACGGATGTCTTGTGTCTCTGGTAGAAAATCTGGTAGCTCACCAGCATCAATACGTGCTTGCTTCTCTTCTCTTGCTTCCAGCAACTGTTCAACACGTCCGGCAAATTTTTCACACAGTAGAGATAAAAAGGTTTGGGCTTCAACAGGGAAAATTGCTTGATGTTCTGGAGCAACGACTCCATTCACCTCAAGCATGCCTTGGGTTTGCTTTAGTTGTTGTGTTTTTTGTTCTGTCTGAGCAAGCATAATCATTCATCCTTAACGTGCTTTATCAATCTTGGGCAGTCAGCGTAAAGCTACATTTGTAAGTTATGAACAACAAATTACATCCTTTAACTTTGTGTTCAACTCGTCTAGCCATGCCGATAGATTGCGTAATGCTACGTGTATTTTCAATCTAGACATAAGTCGTATCGGCCTTTAAATAAGCTATATCAACAAGGGGTTTAGTGAAACCCCCAATATAAACAAAACAGAAAATTCAAAGTTTTATTCCGCAAGGTAAAAACCATCTATCAAGCGCCTTATTTTGTAAGTTATTACGTAATAAAATTACATTAAATTTAAAGTCGTTTTATCATTTCAAACAAGCGTATGAATATAGACTGGTAAACAAACACCTTGTATTCACAAGGGCTGAAGAGATGTATTTAAACAGGGGTCAAACAAGGTATGCAGGGCTTTGTGTAAAATTAACATTGTGAAATTTCACTATTTTATGAAAGCTTCATCAAAGAAGAGCTGTAAAATTTTACAAGTCAAAGTTTACCAACAGAATAAAATACTAGAAAGCGCACTGTTTCCAGTGCGCTTTTAGATAAATAATGGAGAAGTAAGGGCTAATACTAATAGCTAAAGCAGCTCTGAAACGACTTCTGCAAGTTGATTAAATGTTTTCGTTCTTGACGAGCTCGGACGCCAAACTAAGCCTATTTCGCGATAAGCTTGTTTACCGGGAGGATCGATCACGACTAAATTCTGGTTATGCAGCAAGCCATGGTCGATAGCCATTTGAGGAATGAACGTTGTTCCCAAACCATTCGCAACCATTTGCACCAGTGTATGGAGGCTGGTTGCCGTAAACGGATTGATTTTTTCTTTGTCTGTTAATTTACACGCTGATACCGCATGTTCCGTTAAGCAATGTTCTTTCTCTAGTAGAAAGACGGATTCGTCAGGTAAATCCGCGTAACGAATCGGCACAGGGACCGATTGGGCTTGATTAGCGCTTATAACCATTCGAAACGGATCCTTACCCACTACTCGGCTTTCCATCCCATCAATTTCGACTGGTAACGCTAAAATAAGCACATCCAGCTCACCATGTCTGAGCGCTTGAAGTAAGTTTGTCGTCGTGTCTTCTCTTAATAAAAGATTCAGTTGTGGAAAACGGTAGTTCACCTCTTGTACCAAATCACACAGTAAAAACGGAGCAATTGTTGGTATACATCCTACTTTTAGCTGGCCTTGCATATCGTCGCCTTGGCACATACGTCCAAGCTCGACCAAATCTTGCCCTTTTGCTAACAGCTCTCGCCCCTGCTTTACTACCATTTCTCCTGTTTGGGTAAAAACCAGTGGACTTTTTTTATCTTTCTTTTCATATAAGGGACAACCAATCAATTCCTCTAAGTTTTGAATACCCTTACTTAAAGTCGACTGACTGACAAAACAACGCTCTGCAGCGTCACTAAAATGTCTTGTTTCATGCAGTGTGACTAAATAGTGTAACTGCTTCAAACTGGGCCATTTATTCATAATTGTATTTGTATCTACCGCCGTTCCAGTGATCGAGTTAAGAGTTTTGTTATTATCGTTTTTTTCGATTAACTCAATCTATTTATTTCGCTTTTTTCAATACTACAATCTGTACTATAGTTTGTCTCGTACAAACACGAACCAAACCGACACAACTGAATTCGGTTTGGAGCTAACCATACTTTTTAGGAGCAAAAAAAATGGTACTAGTAGGTCGTCAAGCCCCTGATTTTACTGCAGCAGCTGTTCTAGGTAACGGTGAAATCGTTGAAAACTTCAACTTTGCAGAGTTCACTAAAGGTAAGAAAGCAGTAGTATTCTTCTACCCACTAGATTTCACTTTCGTTTGCCCATCTGAGCTAATCGCATTCGACAACCGTCTAGCTGACTTCCAAGCTAAAGGTGTTGAAGTAATCGGTGTTTCTATCGATTCTCAGTTCTCTCACAACGCATGGCGTAACACTGCTATCGAAGATGGCGGTATCGGTCAAGTTAAGTACCCACTAGTTGCTGACGTTAAGCACGAAATCTGTAAAGCTTACGACGTTGAGCACCCAGAAGCAGGCGTTGCTTTCCGTGGTTCTTTCCTAATCGACGAAGAAGGCGTTGTACGTCACCAAGTAGTTAACGACCTACCACTAGGCCGTAACATCGACGAAATGCTACGCATGGTTGACGCTCTTAACTTCCACCAGAAGCACGGCGAAGTATGTCCTGCACAATGGGAAGAAGGTAAAGCAGGTATGGACGCATCTCCAAAAGGTGTTGCAGCGTTCCTATCTGAGCACGCAGCTGACCTAGGCAAAAAATAATAGACCTTCACCCTAGCTCAACGGGTGTGATGGTTGGATGTATATAAAGCAAAAAGCTAATGCGGAAAACCGCAAACGCCAATCAGTCTAAGTAAAGTCCTATCAAAGCCCAGAGCCTCTGCTCTGGGCTTTCTTTTTCCTTCAGATAAACCGCCAAAATGAGGTAACGCTTTAGCGTAAACTTTACCTATATTTATCATCCCCTCCATACAGATTCTGCTTACTTGCCCTGTTAATATCTTAGCCACAACACCTATTTGTAACGTTAGCAGGATAAATGAACGTGGTTACTCACCTAGAAGTCTGTATCGATAATATTGAATCTCTGCACTACGCCATTGCTGGCGGCGCCACTCGGATTGAACTTTGCTCCTCTTTGGCTTTAGGCGGACTAACACCCAGTTATGGTTTTATGCAGCAAGCGGCTAAGCTTTCGAGTGTTCCAGTTTATGCCATGATCCGCCCACGCCAAGGTGACTTCTTCTACAATGAAGAAGAGATCGAAATGATGCGTTGGGATATTGAAGCGGCTCACCAATCAGGCTTGAGCGGTGTCGTGTTCGGCGTGCTCACTCAAGACGGTGATATTCATATGCCTTACGCGGCTGCGCTGTGTGAATTTGCTCAAGCGCTTGGCTTAGGCGTGACCTTCCATCGTGCCTTTGACCAGTGTCGTGACGCTGAAAAAACTTTGGAAGAACTGATCAGCTTAGGTTGTGAACGTATTTTAACCTCCGGTCTTGCGCCTTCAGCACCACAAGGGATCGATGTGCTTAGAGCTTTGGTTAAGCAAGCCCAAGGACGCATAGCAATCATGGCGGGGGCTGGCGTTAATGCGAGTAACGTACGTGCGTTAGTAGAAGACACTCAAGTTCCTGAAATCCATCTGTCAGGCAAAACCACACGCCCTAGCCAAATGACCTTTGTTGCTGAACAAAGCAAAATGGGCGCATCCGATGTCGATGATTTTTTAATCCCCATCACAAGTACACAAGCCATAACCGATGTCGTAGCAACTCTCAAATAGACCACCGTAACCTCACGCGCATAGCTTTTGAGTGCTAACATATTGTTTATCAAGGAGTGAGGAAAGGTGTATGTCTAAATTGAAGAAAAAGGAATACGAAAAGGAGCTCAAAAACCTTCAAGTTGAGCTCGTAAAACTTCAAGAGTGGGTCAAACACAAAGGGTTAAAAGTGGTGGTTCTGTTTGAAGGCCGTGATGCTGCGGGCAAAGGCGGAGTGATAAAGCGAATTACAGAAAAGCTAAACCCGCGTGTTTGTCGCGTAGTGGCTCTGCCTGCACCGACCGAAAAAGAAAAAACGCAATGGTACTTCCAACGTTACGTCGCTCATTTACCATCTGCTGGTGAAATCGTTTTATTTGACCGAAGTTGGTATAACCGAGCAGGTGTCGAAAAAGTCATGGGGTTCTGTACTCCAGACGAATACGAGGAGTTTTTACGCTCTTGCCCTGAATTCGAGAGAATGTTGCAACGATCTGGGATTATTCTGATCAAGTATTGGTTTTCGGTTTCAGACGAAGAGCAGGAAAAACGTTTTCTAGGTCGAATTAATACGCCGATCAAACGTTGGAAATTCAGCCCAATGGATTTAGAGTCACGTCATCGCTGGGCGGAGTATTCGGAAGCAAAAGATAAGATGTTTGCCTATACAGACACGAAAAACTGCCCTTGGTGGGTCGTCCCTTCTGATGACAAAAAAAAAGCGCGCTTGAACTGTATCAGTCATTTACTAAGCCAGATTGATTACAAAGCACTTGAGTACTCACCCATCGAATTACCTGAACTCAATAAAGAAGGTTACGTCAGAGCGCCCATTGATGATCAGACCTTCGTTCCTGATAAATATTAACGTGCTTTCCTTCTCTCTAATAAATAGGCCAGCCTAAAAGCTGGTCTATTTGTTGAAGTCAGTTACTTCAGTACGTCATCAATACTTTGATCACCTAGGTGGCGTACATCTTTCCCTTTCACAAAGTAAATAATGTATTCACAGATGTTCTGGCAGCGGTCCCCCACGCGTTCAATCGCGCGTGCAGACCACATCACTTGCAGAATATTAGGGATATTTTTTGGATCTTCCATCATGTAAGTCATCAACTGACGAATCACCGCTTCATACTCGGCGTCTAGTTTGTCATCTTGTTTGTGCACCTCTGCTGCCGCTTCTACATCCATACGGGCAAACGCGTCTAAAACCTGATGCAGCATATTAATTGCCTGACGGCAGAGAGGCTCTAACGACACTTGGAATTGTCGTTCTTTTGATGATGGGCTTTCAATGGCAACGTAAGCAATACGTGTCGCCACGTCACCGATACGTTCTAAATCAGTGATCGTTTTGATGATAGCCATGATTAAGCGCAAGTCTTTTGCCGTTGGCTGACGCTTAGCAATAATGCGTGTACAAGCGTCATCGATCGAGACTTCCATCGCATTCACTTTATGATCGTCACGCACAACCTTACGCGCCAGTTCGATGTCTTCTTTATGCAAGGCTTGAATAGCATACGAAAGCTGCTGTTCTACCAAGCCTCCCATGGTTAATACATGAGTACGAATCGATTCTAGCTCTACGTTAAATTGTCCTGAAATATGACGTCCAAAGTGCATGATGTTCCTTATTCCGTATAGAGTCGCGACTTAACCGTAGCGACCCGTAATGTAATCTTCGGTCTGCTTCTTCATTGGCGAGGTGAAGATCGAGTCCGCGTCAGAGTATTCAATTAACTTCCCCATATGAATGAATGCAGTATGATCACTCACTCGCGCCGCTTGTTGCATGTTATGGGTAACGATAACGACAGTATATTGAGTCTTCAGCTCATTGATAAGCTCTTCAATAGTTAAAGTTGAGATTGGATCCAACGCTGATGTTGGCTCGTCCAATAACAGGACTTCCGGCTCAATCGCCACCGCGCGCGCAATGACCAAGCGCTGTTGCTGACCACCAGATAAGCCAAATGCGTTCTCATGCAAGCGGTCTTTTACCTCATCCCACAACGCCGCCGAGCGCAAGGATCGCTCCACTGCGTCATCTAAACTGCGGCTGTTTTTTACACCTTGTAAGCGTAAGCCATAAACTACATTTTCATAAATAGACTTAGGAAATGGATTGGGTCTTTGAAACACCATCCCCACTCGGCGTCGAAGTGTCGCAACATCGACATTGGGATGATAAACATTCTTGCCATGTAGACGTACTTTGCCTGTGACTCGACACCCTTCCACTAAGTCGTTCATGCGATTGATGCAACGTAATAACGTCGACTTTCCACACCCTGAAGGACCGATAAAAGCGGTGACTCGCCCTTTGGGAATTTGCATCGAAATATCATGCAGCGCCTGAGTTTGACCATAGAACAGATTAAGGTTCTCGATTGAGATTGCTGTTTGTTCATCCGTTAAATTATGAACGTCCAATGGTGGCTCATAACCTAATGTACTATCAAAATTAAACATACTTAATCTTGTCCTAACGTTCTGTATTTTTCTCGTAAATTATTGCGAATACTGATTGCTGTTAAGTTTAGCCCGACAATCACTGTCACGAGTAAGAAAGAGGTGGCATAAACTAATGGTCGCGCCGCTTCGATGTTGGAGGTTTGAAAGCCAACATCGTAAATGTGAAAACCTAAATGCATGAACTTTCTATCCAAATGCACATAAGGGAATTGTCCGTCAACCGGTAAACTGGATGCCAATTTCACGACCCCCACCAGCATCAGTGGCGCTACTTCGCCAGCTGCACGCGCAATCGCAAGGATCAAACCTGTGATAATAGCTGGCGTCGCCATAGGCAAAACCACGCGCCATAGCGTTTCGAACTGAGTTGCACCAAGTGCCAGAGAGCCATGTCGTACGGAGCTCGGAATTCGAGTTAAACCTTCTTCTGTCGTCACAATCACAACTGGAAGCGTCAGCACGGCAAGAGTTAGTGCTGACCATAACAAACCCGGCGTACCAAAGGTTGGTGCCGGTAACTTCTCCGCATAGAATACGTTGTCGATAGAGGCACCAATCGTATAAACGAAGAAACCTAAACCAAACACGCCATAAACAATCGATGGAACACCCGCTAGGTTTATAACCGCAATACGAATAACTCTGGTTAGAGCATTATTCTTAGCGTATTCATGTAGATAGATAGCGGCGATCACCCCGAGTGGCATCACAATGATCGACATGATGAGTACTAAGAAAACCGTACCAAATATCGCAGGGAACACGCCTCCTTCGGAGTTAGACTCTCTTGGATCTTCAGATAAAAACTTCCAAACCTGTTTTCCCCAATGCATGACTTTATCAGGCAGTGACATTTGGTTTGGATACCAGTAGTCCAAAATGTCTTCGAGCGGAATCGATACTTGTGACCCCGTCATATCCTCGGCAATCAAGGCATAGTCAGAGAGCTGAAGTCGTAAACCATCAAGTTGCAAATCTAACGTCGCAAGCGCTTTTTCTATCTGCTCTTTTTTCGTCTGATTTTCCTTTAAGAAGCTTTCTGTCAGCGTGTCATTCAATTCATGCTTGCGCTTTTCTAATCGCAACTGCTCTAGCTTCCAACCAAGCTCTTTAAGCTGATCGACCACCAAAGAATCAATCTCATGGCGCAGAGTTTCTGCATCATCAAGCTTTTTATTTAGTATCGATTGAATATCACTGGTGTATATATTATCGCCATCTTGAAACGCCACCAGCTTACCAAAGAAATAACCACCGCTACTGCGCTCTATCACCGCCCACTCTTCTGGCGTCGTGGGCTCATCCAACTGCATTTGCAATACGGAGATAAAATCGGCGGGATACAACTCTCGGTTGGCGATTTTGATACTGAGTCGCGTGGCAAAATCTTCATCGTCTTCTAACTGTTGTGCTGCGCTTTCAGGCAAATAACTCTTCGGTACAAAGCTGCGCTCATACACTTGACCAATCAGAATAGTATTTTCATGTAGCACTTCGCCTTGTACAGGTGTCAGCGCTGCAACATTCCACTGATACAAGGGCGCTGGCCAAAAGTAAGTCAGGCCTTTCCAGCCGATAAGGAGTAACAACCCTAATACCGACAACAAACTGATGCTGACTGCACCGCCTGTTAGCCATATCCACGGTGCGCCAGAACGAATCCAATTTAACACGTTATTACTCGCTCTTTATTCAAACCATTATTACAACGCACGGTACTTATCTCTCAGTCTCTGACGAACCCACTCCGCAAGCGCGTTTACTGCAAACGTAAACACAAATAAAATCAATGCAGCTAGGAACAGCAGGCGATAATGCGAACTTCCAACTTCCGACTCTGGCAACTCAACGGCGATGGTCGCCGACAGGCTGCGCAATCCTTCCAAAATATTCCAATCCATTAATGGCGTATTGCCCGTTGCCATTAATACAATCATGGTTTCGCCAACAGCGCGTCCCAGGCCCATCATAATGGCAGAAAAAATACCTGGGCTTGCAGTAAGCAAGACAACATAGATTAAAGTTTGCCAAGGCGTGGCCCCTAATGCCAAAGAGCCATCCGATAAATGCTTCGGTACAGAGAAAATGGCATCTTCGGCAATGGTAAAAATCGTCGGGATAACAGCAAACCCCATCGCTAACCCCACCACCAATGCATTGCGTTGATCGTAACCAATACCATGCTCGGTTAAGAATAAGCGCATATCGCCACCAAAGAACGTCTGCTCAATCGTAGGCGAAATCCACACTCCAAGCCCAATCAGTACCAATATGACAGGCATGAGCACTAAAGCATGCCAACCATTAGGCAGACGATTCCGCAAAGGTTGCGGTATTAATGCCCATAGCCCGCCCATAATCATGGTGCTCAAGGGCAAAACAAACAGCATAACGACGATCGTAATCAAATGATCTTCGACAATAGGCGCGAACCACAATCCCGCGAGGAAACCTATGATCACCGTCGGCAGTGCTTCCATTAGCTCAATCGACGGTTTTACTACACGACGCATGCGTGGCGACATAAAGTAAGCCGTATAAATAGCACCTAGCACTGCGAGCGGTACTGAAAACAGCATCGCAAACATCGCCGCTTTTATCGTTCCAAACGCAATAGGTACTAGGCTGAACTTAGCCTCAAAGTTATCGCTCGCCGAAGTCGATTGCCACACAAATTCAGGCTCAGGATACCCTTCGTACCACACTTCTTGCCATAATGAAGACAATGAAACTTCCGGATAGGCATTGTCCACTTCCGCAACATTTAACGCATTATTTTGCCAAGTGATTAAGTAGCGTTCATTGTTAGACATTGCTGCGATTGCGGGCGCTTGATTGTACGCACGCTTAAACAACACCAGTTTTTCACTGGTTGTATAATGGCTTTGCAACGTGCCGTTGGTGTAAAAGCTATAAAATCCTTTTCGATGAGAATCCGGCAACAAATACTTAAGCTCTGATGCCAATTTAAAATCACGAATATGCGTTAACGTGCGTTTTTCTTCTTGCAGCGTATCAAACCATTGCGACACCCGACCATCGTTGTGCGTCACCAAAAGCGAGTAAGCACCAGCCAATAAGTCTATCGTACGAACGGAATGCTTCTTATCACCTTGAGTGAGATCGACCACCTCTCGCACAGCAAATTTACGTGCGGTTTTCTTTAACACGATCAACTCAGAGCCATCGCGCAAATAAAGCGTTTCACCGTCAGGTGTCAACAACATTTGCTGAGGCGTATTAAAGCCTGAAGAGAACGTAAAATCGATCGTTGTAGGAGACGTACCCAAAGACGAAGCCACTTGCCAGCGAGCTTTCACTTCACCACTTTGCGTCTGCCAAACAACCGTTGGTAAGGGCGTCGAAGCTGCAAATACAAACTGAGTCACAGGATCTTGAGGCGTACTTAGTGTCAGATCCATGCTGGTGTCTAGCTCAATCACTTCCGGAGGACGTGTATTTTCTCTCAATGTAGCATTAAATTCTGGCTTGAAAAGGTTCGCTTTACCCTGCCCATCAACAAATCCATACCAACCTAGCCCAGGAGCAGATTGAGAGAAAGCGACGGGTTTCTGGGCGATTTGCTGTGTATACACCGCAGGTTTCGTAGGATCGTCCATCGACAAATATTGAATCTCACCACTTTGGGTTAGAACGAACGCGAGCTGAGCGTAATCATCCACTGAAATCGCAAGTGGTGTTTCAATATGAGTGGCTCGAATGGCTTGGTTGGTTTTGATCTCCGCATCAGAAAAAAGCGGAATGATCACCATGGCGAGGTAGACAAAGATCAAAATAAGCGCCGCGAGTACGCCGACACCACCGGATGTCACTGCAAGTCGAACTAAACGATCTTTTATCAGTCGTTTCTTATCTTTTTCCTGCAATGAAAACTCGGCTTGTGCCATTTATATCTCTACCTTTTTTGACTTAGTACTAGAATATGTCGTTAAGATGACAATTATATTACAGATCACATTAAACACCTGAAAAGAATACAACTCTTATGCAATGCGTGGTATGAAATAAATCTGTAATGAAAATCTCATAATGTTCTCACTCATCCATTTTTCCAAGATGAGTACGTAATACTTCACTTTTGGCTAGGTAAGGTTATGAGCGCAGAAAAACTATATATAGAAAAAGAGCTGAGTTGGTTGTCTTTCAACGAACGAGTATTACAAGAAGCTGCCGATAAAACCGTCCCTTTGATCGAACGTATTCGCTTTCTTGGGATCTTTTCCAACAATTTAGATGAATTTTACAAAGTACGCTTTGCGGACGTGAAGCGCAGAATCCTAATCAGCCAAGAGCGCGGTGGCAGTGATAGCCCTAAACGACTGTTAACCAAAATGCAGTCGAAAGCACTAAAGCTTAACGAACAATTTGATGAGCTTTACAGCGAGTTGATTCGAGAAATGGCGCGACGTCGCATTTTCTTGGTCAACGAGCAACAACTGGATGAATCGCAACAAAAGTGGATCGCGAAATACTTCCGTAGAGAGGTAATGCCGCATATCACTCCCCTCCTAATGAAAGACGAGATCGATGTTCTGCAATTTCTCAAAGACGAGTACGCTTACATCGCCGTAGAACTGCGTAAAGAAGAACATTACCAGTACGCTCTGATCGAAATTCCGACCGATCACCTTCCCCGCTTTGTGATGGTACCAGAACAGAAAGGAAAGCGTCGAAAAACCATCATCTTACTTGATAATATTATCCGCCACTGTTTGGACGAGCTGTTCAAAGGCTTTTTTGATTATGATGAGCTTAGCGGCTATGCGATGAAAATGACGCGTGACGCTGAATACGATTTACGCAATGAAATCGAGTACAGCTTGCTTGAACAAATGTCAGAGGGTGTCAATCAGCGACTGACAGCAAAGCCCGTTCGCTTCGTCTACGAACGCGATATGCCGCCTCAAATGTTAGAGTTTCTGTGTAACAAACTTAATATCTCTAACTACGATAATCTTATCCCCGGCGGACGCTATCACAACTTTAAAGACTTCATCGGGTTTCCAAATGTTGGACGAGAATATCTTGAAAATAAACCTCTCCCGCCAATGAAATGTGCCGATTTCGAAGGTTATGCCAACAGCTTTGACGCGATTAAAGCGAAAGATATTCTGCTCTATTATCCCTACCACACTTTTGACCACATTAGTGAGTTAGTGCGCCAAGCCTCCTTCGATCCCAAAGTACTTAGTATCAAGATTAACATTTATCGCGTCGCGAAAGATTCTCGCTTGATGAACTCTTTAATTGATGCAGTGCACAACGGCAAAAATGTCACTGTGGTCGTCGAACTGCAAGCTCGCTTTGATGAAGAAGCCAATATCGAATGGTCAAAAGTATTAACCGAAGCGGGTGTGCACGTCATCTTTGGTGCGCCTGGTCTTAAGATTCACTCAAAGCTACTGATGATTAGCCGACGCGAAGGTGAAGAAATTATTCGCTACGCACACATCGGCACAGGCAACTTCCATGAGAAGACGGCACGAATTTATACCGACTTCTCCCTTCTTACGGCAGATCAAGAAATCACTAATGAAGTCCGTAATGTCTTCGGTTACATTGAGAACCCATACCGACCAGTGAAGTTCAATCACCTTATGGTATCTCCTCGTAATTCTCGAACCCAAATCTACCGCTTAATTGATAATGAAATTGCGAATGCTAAGCTAGGGAAAAAAGCCGCTCTTACGATCAAGGTCAATAACCTAGTCGATAAAGGCATCGTCAATAAGCTGTATGGAGCAAGTACGGCGGGAGTGAAAATAAATATGATCATTCGCGGCATGTGCTCCTTAGTACCGGGCATTGAGGGGATCAGCGACAATATTCGCATCATCAGTATTGTTGACCGCTTTTTGGAACACCCACGCGTGGTGATTACCCATAACGATGGCGATCCGCAAGTCTATATCTCTTCTGCTGACTGGATGACAAGAAATATCGATCACCGCATTGAGGTGGCGGCGCCAGTCCGTGATCCACGTTTGAAACAGAGAATTATTGATATAACGAATATCCATTTTACCGATACAGTAAAGGCTCGTTTTATAGATAAGGAAATGAGCAACGCTTACGTACCACGAGGTAATCGCAAAAAAGTTCGTTCTCAAATCGCTATCTATGACTATCTTAAAAATATAGAAAAGCAAACTAGAAAACAAAATTCAGATGCCTCAAATACTTGAACAAGATACTCGCTACATTGCCGCGATAGACCTCGGCTCAAACAGTTTCCACATGGTAGTGGCCAAGGTTGTAGGCAGTGACTTACAACTGGTTAGCCGTCATAAACAGCGTGTTCGCTTAGCATCAGGACTCGACAGTGAATTGAACTTAAGTCACGCCGCAATGGAGCGTGCGCTAGAATGCTTAGCCATGTTCGCTGAAAGGTTGCAAGGGCTTGATGAGTCAAATGTGCGTATCGCCGCCACACACACACTAAGACGCGCTAAAAATGCCCACCTTTTCATCGAGCGTGCAAAAGAAGTGATGCCTTTCCCAATAGAAATTATCCCTGGAGAAGAAGAAGCCCGCCTGATTTACTTAGGTGTCGCGCACACTCAAGTAGAATCCAACTCCAAACTAGTCATCGATATCGGAGGCGGCAGTACCGAGATGATTATTGGACAAGAATTTGAGCCTGAGCTTCTCAACAGTAAACAGATGGGATGCGTCAGTTTTACAGAGCAATACTTTAAAAACGGCAAACTGTCAGGCAAAAACTTCAGTAAGGCGATGTTAGCGGCCGAACAAAAACTCGAGTCCATCGCCTCAACATATCGTAAAAAGGGCTGGGATATTGCTCTCGGCTCATCAGGAACCATCAAAGCGATTCAAGAAGTGCTAGTAGGATTAGGTTTTGAAGATGGCCTGATCACAGCGAGTCGACTGGATACACTTATCGAAACTCTGTGTAAATTTGATTCAATTGAAGATATTGAACTGACTGGTCTAACAGAAGAACGTAAACCCGTATTCGCAGCAGGCGTAGCGATTTTGTCCGCGATTTTCAAAGCGCTTCGCATTGAGCAGATGTTTTTCTCCGATGGTGCTCTGCGCGAAGGCCTGTTGTACGAAATGGAAGAGCGTTTTGCGCGCTCCGATATTCGCATGCGCACCACAGAAAATTTAGCCAACAAGCACCGAGTCGACTTAGAGCATGCCGCTCGTGTTAAGGGGCATGCACGTGAGATGTTATGTCAGGTACGCTCTGAACTAGGCATTAAGAAAAAGAGTGAGTTATTTGACTTACTAGAGTGGGCAGCGTTGCTTCATGAAGTCGGATTAAGTATTAACTTGCGTAGTTTCCATCGCCACTCTTTTTATATTCTGTTGCACTCCACCCTACAAGGCTTCAACCGTGAGCAGCAATTAGTGCTTGCAACATTAGCTCGCTTCCAGCGTAAAGCGCTCAAATTGCAAGAACTACCAGATTTCAACCTCTATAAACAGAGTGACGTTATAAGCCTCATCAAAATATTACGACTTTCTATCGTATTAAATGGGCAGCGTAATGAAGATCCATTGCCTGATATCACCTTATCTATCAAAAATGACGAATGGATTCTCACATGCACAGATGAAGCATGGCTAGAAAACAATAAATTACTTCACGCGGATTTACAGGAAGAACAAGAACGTTGGGACAGCGCGAAGTGGACACTCACTTTCTGATCTCGTACTGCCCATACCTAAGTAAATTACCACCTTCTAAAGAAGGTGGCTTTGTGTGAGCCCCCTAAAAGGGGGCCTTTGTTTAGTCCAGCGCCAATTGCTGCTGCTCTACTCGCTCTTGCTTCTCTTGATGTCTTACATATCGGCGTATTATTTCTTCATTGATTCCAACACTATCGACAAAATAGCCTCTTTGCCAAAAGTGATTACCCCAAAGCCTGTTCTTCCTAAGGTGAGGAAACTTGCTAAATAGCTTTAAGGCTATTTTGCCTTTCAATACCCCCATCAACTTGGATATCGAAAGCTTTGGTGGGACCTTTACAACTAAATGTACGTGGTCAACTTGTACGTTTAGCTCTACGACTTCACATCCAAGTTGATTACAGTAAACATAAATACATCGATAAACTTCTTTACCTATATTGTTCTTCAAGATCCTAAATCGATACTTTGGCGTCCACACTATATGGTATTGACAACGCCAAAATACGTGGGAAGCTTGATTGTATCTACTCATGTTATTTGTCCTCTTTGACTTCTGGAAAAATCAAAGACGCATTTAGCATGAGTAGTTTTACAGGCAAAGCCGAAACGGATGATAACCACCTACTGAAGTAGGTGGTTTAGGGCTGAAAATAAAAAGTCGGCTTACAGGCCGACTTTTTTTAACTCTTCTTCTGCAAAGTCTGCCGTAATGGGCACATAACCATCTTTCTCAACCAACGCTTGTCCCTGAGCAGAAAAGATAAAGCGAATAAATTCAGCTTCAATTGGTGTTAATGGGTAATCAGGGTGCTTATTCACGTAAACATATAAGTAACGTGATAGTGGGTACTTACCACTAACAATATGTTCTCGCGTTGGAGTCACGTAGTCATTTCCCATTTTAGCCACAGGGACTAAGCGCACACCTGCCACTCGATAACCGACACCGGAATAACCAATTCCACTGATGGTTGACGCTACAGCTTGCACAACTGACGCGGAGCCTGGCTGCTCGTTAACTCGGGTCTTGAAATCGCCGCCACACAAGGCATTACTTTTGAAGTAACCATAAGTTCCAGAAACGGAGTTACGACCAAACAACTGTACGTTTCGCTTTGCCCACTGTGATTCAAGGCCGAGTTGCTGCCAGTTTGTTACAAATTGACTTTCACCACAGCGTAGCGTGGCAGAAAACAAAGCATCTAATTGACTAAAGTTAAGACCTTGAATTGGATTATCTTGATGAACAAAAATACCGATTGCATCGATGGCTACCCTAAGCGCCGTTGGCTTGTAGCCATGTTCACGTTCAAACGCTTCAACCTCTCTTAAACGCATAGGGCGGCTCATGGGACCAAACTGAGCTGTTTGTTCGGTCAATGCTGGAGGGGCAGTAGAAGAGCCAGATGCTTGGACTTGCGCATTAATATTCGGGTAAATGGATTTAAACTCTTCAACCCAAAGCGTTGTCATACCCGCAAGTGTATCGGAGCCAACAGAGAGCAAGTTCCCGACAATCCCCGTCGTTTTATGATAACTCGGCAATGGTTTATCTTGAGCGCCAGCCATACAGGAACAAACAAGCGCGAATAAACTGAATGTTTTTGCCAATCGTAACGCCATTATTTCACCACCAAACGCTCAGGCAATACGAAAGAAAACTTACTGCCCACGCCTACTTCACTGTGAATTTCTAAATGAGAGTCATGGTGACTCAGCGCGTGTTTTACAATGGCTAGCCCTAAACCACTTCCTCCAGTATCACGTGATCTTGCTTTATCTACTCGATAAAAACGCTCGGTAAGTCGGTGTAGGTGCTGAGGTTCAATACCATCACCGCTATCTTCCACCTCTAAGCATGCGCCTTGAGAGGTCTGGAACCAACGAACATTAATGTTCGCACCAGGTGGTGTGTATTTGACGGCGTTATAAACGAGGTTAGAGATAGCACTACGTAACTGGTCATCATCGCCCAACACGCGTAGGCTTGCATCAACATCAAATTTCAATTTATGTTGGTTGTCCCCACTAAGGCTAACCGCCTCTTTTTCTAACACTTCAAGCATCGCGGGCACATTCACGACTTCCTCAAGCTCATGCATAGGTGCCGCTTCAATTTTAGATAGTGTCAGTAGTTGGTTCACCAAACTGTTCATGCGGTTAAGCTGCTCCGTCATGACACCATGAGCTTTGCTCCACATTGGACCCACGACCATATCAGGGTCTTCTGTCATCTCAAGATAACCTTGTAGCACCGTCATTGGTGTACGCAGTTCATGAGATACGTTGGCAAAGAAGTTGCGACGCATTCCCTCAAGTTGTTTTAACTGGCTAACATCACGCACCACCATCAAATGTTCACCTTCGGTATACGGTACGATACGTAGTTCTAGCATGCGTTCGACATTGAGTGGTGAACGCATTTCTAATGGCTCCGAAAAGTCTTTCTTGTTGAGGTACTTGATAAAATCAGGTGTACGAATGAGATTGGAGATAGGTTGACCTGAATCTTCTGGCCAATGGAAGCCCAGTAAGTGCTGAGCCAGCTTGTTGCACCAAACAATATTTCCTTCAGCACGGAATACCACTACCGCATCGGGTAGCGATTCTGCACCATTTCGGAATCGACGAATAAGATTAGTAAGTTCTTTTCGTTTGCGGCGTTGGCGCTGTTGTAAGCGATACAACCCATTGAACAAAGATTCCCAGTTACCGCTACCTGACGGTGGCGTGAGGCGTTTTTCATCCCATAACCAAGAAGATAAACGTACTTGGTTATGCAAATGCCACACAAGCTGCAATGCCGTAGCAGCCAAAAGCAACCACGGCATATAACCGAATATCCAACCTACTATCACCCATGGGGTGTAAAAAAAAGCCAGCTCCCAGGCCAGCTTTTTCCACGTTAATCTTTCAACCACTCATAACTCCAGAAATGGTACCGATAAGCTGCGTGTTAATTTATGCCTTCGTCGAGAAGCGGTATCCAGCACCACGAACAGTTTGGATCAGCTTATCATGCCCTGCAGCTTCCAATGCTTTACGCAGGCGGCGAATGTGAACATCGACTGTACGGTCTTCGACATACACGTTGGTGCCCCAAACATTGTTTAATAGCTGCTCACGGCTGTATACGCGTTCTTGATGCGTCATGAAAAAATGAAGCATCTTAAATTCTGTAGGGCCCATGTCTAATGGCGCATCATTAGCCGTAACACGGTGCGATACAGGGTCAAGCTTCAATCCCTGTACATCAATTACATCTTCTAGTGCAGTCGGAGTAACGCGACGAATGACCGCTTTTAAGCGTGCAACCAACTCTTTAGGAGAGAATGGCTTAGTAATGTAGTCATCCGCACCAACTTCTAAACCACGCACTTTATCTTCTTCTTCACCACGAGCGGTAAGCATCACAACTGGAATGTTGCGCGTTAATTCCTCTCGCTTCATATGTTTGATGAAGTTAATGCCACTACCGCCTGGTAACATCCAATCCAGTAAAACTAAATCAGGGAAGGGTTCAGCCAGTTTGGTTACTGCAGTATCGTAATCTTCCGCTTCTACCGCTTGGTAACCTTTCTGCTCAAGTACGAAGCACAGCATTTCGCGAATAGGAGCTTCGTCTTCAACAACCAGAATCCTTCTAGACATAATTGAGTAACCTTATGTTCGTTGAGCTAATGAATTTAAGAGACAAAGCGCCTCTCTTTGCATAAGCATTATCACTACCAATTATGACACTTTTGTGACCTTTGAAAACAAATTTTCATATAACTTTCTTTTGAGGTTCATTCGGATATTTTTCATTTCTATTAAGACATCAGCACAAAAATTCCCTATGATTAGTCCCTTGTCATCAAGCCTAGAGAAGATTTATGTGGTTTAAAAACTGTCTGGTATACCGCGTTAACCGCGAGGTTACTTTTAACGCCGAACAACTAGAAACTCAGCTGTCTGAATTCCGATTCACCCCGTGTGGCAGTCAAGACAAACAGAAATTTGGCTGGGTCAGTGCAATGGGTAGACATGGCGATATGATGACTCACGTGTCAGAAAACCGCATTCTGATTTGCGCCAAGAAAGAAGAGAAAATGCTACCTGCCTCTGTGATCAAAGAATCATTGAATGCAAAAGTAGAAGCAATGGAAGCGCAAGAAGGTCGTCCTCTGAAGAAGAAAGAGAAAGACAACCTGAAAGATGACATCGTAATGGATTTACTGCCGCGCGCATTCAGCCGCAGCAGCCACACTCACGTGCTTATCATGCCAAAAGAAGGTTATATCCTTGTTGATGCAAGCAGCTACAAAAAAGCAGAAGATGTATTAGCATTGCTTCGTAAAACCATGGGTAGTTTACCTGTTATTCCTGCTATTCCAGAAGTGGCGATTGAAACTACGCTAACCGAGTGGGTGAAAAGCGGTGACACACCTCAAGGTATCAGCATGATGGACGAAGCTGAGCTAAAATCCGTACTTGAAGAAGGTGGTGTGATTCGCTGTAAGAAGCAAGAGCTCACCACTGATGAAATCCGCAACCACATCGCTGCGGATAAAGTCGTGACGAAACTTGCGCTTAATTGGCAAGATCGTATTGAGTTCATTATGACGGAAGATGCAGGCATCAAACGTCTAAAATTCTCTGATGAATTGAAAGATCAAAACGATGATATTCCACGTGAAGATCAAGCAGCTCGATTTGATGCAGACTTCTCTCTAATGTGTGGAGAGTTCAGTGCTTTCCTTCCCAACCTATACGATGCGCTAGGCGGCTTACCGAATCCTAACGCATAATATTGTATAAAGGTTAACCATAACGCCCTCACTTTTTTTGAGGGCGTTTTTCTATCTGAAGCACAATTACCCTAGTCACAGTTCACATTTTGACGTAAAATTTGCGCCCCATTTCCATTAGGTGGAATTGGCCTGACTTGTGATCAGATAAAAGAGAATTGAGCAATGACAACTGAGAAAGCATTCGTGCCTGAGCTACTATCTCCAGCGGGCAGCCTGAAAAACATGCGTTACGCATTCGCCTACGGGGCAGATGCAGTTTACGCTGGCCAACCTCGCTACAGCCTTCGCGTACGTAACAACGAGTTTAACCACGAGAACCTAAAAATCGGTATCGATGAAGCCCACGCCCTAGGCAAAAAGCTTTATGTGGTATGTAACATTCAACCACACAACTCGAAGCTAAAAACGTTCATCCGTGATCTTAAGCCAATCGTAGAGATGGGTCCTGACGCATTGATCATGTCAGATCCAGGCCTAATTATGATGGTTCGTGAAGCTTTCCCAGAAATGCCAATTCACCTTTCTGTACAAGCGAACGCTGTAAACTGGGCGACCGTTAAGTTCTGGGCAGCGAATGGCGTGGAACGTGTGATCGTTTCTCGCGAGCTATCTCTAGAAGAAATCGAAGAAATTCGTGAGCATTGCCCTGAAACTGAGCTTGAAGTATTCGTTCACGGTGCATTATGCATGGCTTACTCAGGTCGTTGCCTACTTTCTGGCTATATCAACAAACGTGACCCTAACCAAGGCACTTGCACTAACGCATGCCGCTGGGAATACAAAGTTGAAGAGGGTAAAGAAAACGACGCTGGTGATATCGTAGAGAAATTCGACCCGACTGAAGCACAGCCTGTCGAAGTACAAGACGAGCGCCCTGAAACCACAATTGGTCGCGGCAAACCAACAGATGAAGTCGTTCTGCTTTCTGAAGCGCACCGTCCAGAAGAAAAAATGGCGGCTTACGAAGATGAGCATGGTACTTACATCATGAACTCTAAAGACCTACGAGCGGTTCAGCACGTTGAACGCTTAACTAAGATGGGTGTTCACTCATTGAAAATTGAAGGTCGTACTAAATCATTCTATTACTGTGCTCGTACTGCACAGGTTTACCGTAAAGCGATTGATGATGCTGTAGCAGGTCGACCATTCGATGAAAGCCTAATGGGTACACTAGAAAGCCTAGCTCACCGTGGCTACACTGAAGGCTTCCTACGCCGTCATACACACGATACTTACCAAAACTACGATTACGGTTACTCAGTCTCTGATGCTCAACAGTTTGTTGGTGAATTCACAGGCAAACGTCGTGGTGACATGGCTGAAGTAGAAGTAAAAAATAAGTTTCTTGTCGGTGATAGCCTTGAACTAATGACGCCAAAAGGCAATATTGTTTTCACGCTAGAGGCAATGGAAAACCGCAAGTCAGAGTCTATTGAAGACGCGAAAGGAAACGGTCACTTTGTATTCATTCCAGTACCAGCAGAGCTAGATTTAGAATATGGCCTATTAATGCGTAACCTAAACTCAGGGCAGGACACCCGTAATCCGACTGGTAAGTAACCATGGCCTTGCTCATTACTGATAAATGCATTAACTGCGACATGTGTGATCCCGAATGCCCCAATGGGGCAATCAGTATGGGAGAGAGCATTTTCGAAATTGATCCAGCGCTATGTACAGAGTGTAAGGGGCATTACGAAAAGCCGACCTGTCAGTCAGTGTGTCCAATTACAAAATGCATAATCACTGATCCGAACCATGTCGAAACTGAAGAGCAGTTGCTTGAAAAATTCGTGATTATTCAAGGGTTAGCATAAGAGCAATTAGGTTCAACTTTGGCATCAAAGTTGAACCTTTTCTCAACCTGATTTTTCAATAGGGATAATATTGCAGAATAGCTCTTTTTCAAAATGATACTCTAGTCTCTCACGCCAATTTTCCGCTTGAGAAACAGGTATTAAATAAAAGTTTTCTCGGCTCGTATCAGTAACGAAAGCCATCCCATATTGCATCAGCTCATAATGCACATCATTAACAAAACCCGGATCAAGGCGTTGACGCCCAGTCAGGTGATTCACATCCTCTCGAGTCAAAGAGACTCCTTTAGTATCACTGCTAAATCTGTGTCTTAACCACTCTGCAAATTCTTTTGCACAAATCATAGTCATGGTTTTGTCCTTGATTTACTCTTCTAACAGGAAAAGGGGATATCCCTGCCTTACACACTTGTCTGCGTTGTTATCGCTTTTTAGCCAACTGACAGACATATTGCTAAGAAACCAGAGTATCGTGACGAAAGATCTTTTTCTAAACAGAGAAGTTACAACTTACCCATACTACAACTCTTTGTTTAATTTAGATTTCTATAATATGTCCCCAAAACTGATTGGGTTAGTTTTTGTATTGGTACTATTCAATGTAGACAAAAGTATGATGTTTCTCCAGTTTCATAAAAGAGATCACCAAGTACAGATAAACCTGAAGAGTAACACTAATTTGGATTGATAAGCGGCAAGCATTGAGGTGGAACGACTTTTTTTCGTTTGGGCTTAGAGGTTGTTTTTACCCGTTGAGGGGGATCAGTAGGTTTTGCTTTCGGGGCCCAACTTGCAAGCTCAGCACCGCAACCATCACCTACTGGAGGTGGTGCTTGATCAACACAATAGTCGCTCGAATCAGGACAAGATAACCTGACGTGAAAGTGGTAATGATGCCCCCACCATGGACGTACTTTACGTAACCAAGAACGATCTTTGCCGTTTTCTTGCAAGCAAAGTTGCTCCTTAATAACAGGATGTACAAAAATTCGTGCAACATCCTTACTTTTTGAAGCGTACCGAATTAGCTTAAAGTGCCGCTCTTCCCAGCGATGATTAAGTATGGAATAACCTTTTAAATCCACCACACTCATGGGTTTAGGAAGTTGTAATTCGTTATAAGAAAGCGGTTGGTCAGCAAGTCTTAACCAGATATCGATATCTAACCCGGTTTGATGACTAGAATGACCAGAGGAGAACCTTCCACCTCTAGGTAAAGACAAATCACCAATTAGCAGAGTGGTGTTGAGATTTTGATGAGCTTTAAGCGCCAGATTTTCAATAAACTCTATCGTTTTAGGGTGCCCATAGTAGCGCTTCGTTTTACTACGTAAGACTTGATAACCAACGCCATCGAGAGGCAAGGGTAATGCACCATCTAAACAACCGTTAGCATAACTACCAATAGAGGAGGAAGAGTTTCGGGTAGGATTAACCGCAGACTCCCAAGGAGTAGAACATACTGAAGCTGAGAAACATAAACCCAAAGTTACAATGAAACTCAGCCTCATAGCCTTTAACCTTTAGTAGTGTTCGCCATTATCGTAATAAGCTTTAGGAGATAAGGCGGAAAAGATAACTGCAACATCAATATCGGCACCAGCGATACCGCGCACTTGTTGCGTAATAAGCTTGGCAACTTCATCTTGCACTTCCTGGCCACGGTCGAACCAAAGCACTTCGACAAAAGGATATGCAGCACTCACCTCACCCTCATTGAAAAACGTAGTGTAGATATACTCAAAAGTAAAATCCTCACGCGGACAGTCCATTAGAGGCTGAAGTTCATCCGTAAGGGGTTTTGATAATGCCTGAACAGCTTGTGGCTCTACAGCACGGAATCGAAAATGTGGCATAAACTTACTTCCTAATTATTAGCATTAATGCATGATGATAACAGGAACCAAGTCAGTAATCATCCAAGCCAATGTAACCACTGACCTTTCAATAGATTGTGAATCAGATGTGCTCGATAACGAAGAAAAAGTGTTATGAAATTCGAAGGTAAAACAGAAAGAGCAAAGCGATACATCAACATTTAGTAATTACATTACTAGAAAATAAAACTATCTGAAGCAAAGGTATGCCATATTCGTTGGATAAACATACACCTAACGTCGAAACTATACGTTAGGAATAAAAGAGCCCCTGACCTAAGCCAGAGCTTATGAACATGGGGGATAGGTGAAGTGGACCAATATCTCGGAGATATGAACTTTCAATCCCCCGATACTTTGGTATGAGA
Organism: Vibrio alginolyticus NBRC 15630 = ATCC 17749; assembly: GCF_000354175.2. Taxonomy (NCBI): domain Bacteria; kingdom Pseudomonadati; phylum Pseudomonadota; class Gammaproteobacteria; order Vibrionales; family Vibrionaceae; genus Vibrio; species Vibrio alginolyticus. The sequence continues at coordinate 2,941,356 of NC_022349.1, read as the reverse complement.
GGAATCGACAACTCTCCAACTAGTCAGATTCTCTTTTCTTCAGATGCAAAAAAGCCCCAGCATTACTGCTGAGGCTTTAGAGTATGGCAGGGGTGGAGAGATTCGAACTCCCAACACGCGGATTTGGAATCCGCTGCTCTGCCAATTGGAGCTACACCCCTGTAATTCGTGTTTATTGAGACGACGCTCAAATAAGTGGCGGAGTGGACGGGACTCGAACCCGCGACCCCCGGCGTGACAGGCCGGTATTCTAACCAACTGAACTACCACTCCGCAGTGGTATCACTCGCTTTAATAAGCAAGCGTCCGCTTTTGTCTTCACTTTTCGAAAAAGTGAAAATAAAACTAAAGCCTGGCGATGTCCTACTCTCACATGGGGAAGCCCCACACTACCATCGGCGCTATTTCGTTTCACTTCTGAGTTCGGCATGGAAATCAGGTGGGTCCAAAACGCTATGGTCGCCAAGCAAATTCTTTAATTCGGAAAGCTGTTTTTTTAATTCTCGTTCTTACACATTCAATGTTCTTTCATTGAGTCCATCAAAACCCCTTGGGTGTTGTATGGTTAAGCCTCACGGGCAATTAGTACAGGTTAGCTCAACGCCTCACAACGCTTACACACCCTGCCTATCAACGTCGTAGTCTACGACAACCCTTTAGGATACTTAAAGTATCAGGGAGAACTCATCTCAAGGCTCGCTTCCCGCTTAGATGCTTTCAGCGGTTATCGATCCCGAACTTAGCTACCGGGCAATGCGTCTGGCGACACAACCCGAACACCAGAGGTTCGTCCACTCCGGTCCTCTCGTACTAGGAGCAGCCCCTTTCAATTCTCCAACGCCCACGGCAGATAGGGACCGAACTGTCTCACGACGTTCTAAACCCAGCTCGCGTACCACTTTAAATGGCGAACAGCCATACCCTTGGGACCGACTTCAGCCCCAGGATGTGATGAGCCGACATCGAGGTGCCAAACACCGCCGTCGATATGAACTCTTGGGCGGTATCAGCCTGTTATCCCCGGAGTACCTTTTATCCGTTGAGCGATGGCCCTTCCATTCAGAACCACCGGATCACTATGACCTGCTTTCGCACCTGCTCGAATTGTCATTCTCGCAGTCAAGCGGGCTTATGCCATTGCACTAACCTCACGATGTCCAACCGTGATTAGCCCACCTTCGTGCTCCTCCGTTACGCTTTGGGAGGAGACCGCCCCAGTCAAACTACCCACCAGGCACTGTCCGCAACCCCGATAAGGGGTCGACGTTAGAACATCAACACTACAAGGGTGGTATTTCAAGGACGGCTCCACGCAATCTAGCGACTGCGCTTCAAAGCCTCCCACCTATCCTACACATGTAGGGTCAATGTTCAGTGCCAAGCTGTAGTAAAGGTTCACGGGGTCTTTCCGTCTAGCCGCGGGTACACTGCATCTTCACAGCGATTTCAATTTCACTGAGTCTCGGGTGGAGACAGCGTGGCCATCATTACGCCATTCGTGCAGGTCGGAACTTACCCGACAAGGAATTTCGCTACCTTAGGACCGTTATAGTTACGGCCGCCGTTTACCGGGGCTTCGATCAAGAGCTTCGACCGAAGTCTAACCCCATCAATTAACCTTCCGGCACCGGGCAGGCGTCACACCGTATACGTCATCTTGCGATTTTGCACAGTGCTGTGTTTTTAATAAACAGTTGCAGCCACCTGGTATCTGCGACTCTCAATAGCTCCATCCGCGAGGGACTTCACCGTCGAGAGCGTACCTTCTCCCGAAGTTACGGTACCATTTTGCCTAGTTCCTTCACCCGAGTTCTCTCAAGCGCCTTGGTATTCTCTACCCGACCACCTGTGTCGGTTTGGGGTACGATTCCTTACAATCTGAAGCTTAGAGGCTTTTCCTGGAAGCATGGCATCAATGACTTCACTACCGTAGTAGCTCGACGTCGTGTCTCAGCCTTAGAAAGAGCCGGATTTACCTAACTCTTCAGCCTACGCACTTGAACCTGGACAACCGTCGCCAGGCCCACCTAGCCTTCTCCGTCCCCCCATCGCAATTGTAAGAAGTACGGGAATATTAACCCGTTTCCCATCGACTACGCCTTTCGGCCTCGCCTTAGGGGTCGACTTACCCTGCCCCGATTAACGTTGGACAGGAACCCTTGGTCTTCCGGCGAGGAGGTTTTTCACCCCCTTTATCGTTACTCATGTCAGCATTCGCACTTCTGATACGTCCAGCATGCGTTACCACACACCTTCAACCGCTTACAGAACGCTCCCCTACCCAATGCACTAAAGTACATTGCCGCAGCTTCGGTTTACTACTTAGCCCCGTTACATCTTCCGCGCAGGCCGACTCGACCAGTGAGCTATTACGCTTTCTTTAAATGATGGCTGCTTCTAAGCCAACATCCTGGCTGTCTGAGCCTTCCCACATCGTTTCCCACTTAGTAGTAATTTGGGACCTTAGCTGGCGGTCTGGGTTGTTTCCCTCTCCACGACGGACGTTAGCACCCGCCGTGTGTCTCCCGGATAGTACTTACTGGTATTCGGAGTTTGCAAAGGGTTGGTAAGTCGGGATGACCCCCTAGCCTTAACAGTGCTCTACCCCCAGTAGTATTCGTCCGAGGCGCTACCTAAATAGCTTTCGGGGAGAACCAGCTATCTCCAGGTTTGATTGGCCTTTCACCCCTAGCCACAAGTCATCCGCTAATTTTTCAACATTAGTCGGTTCGGTCCTCCAGTTGATGTTACTCAACCTTCAACCTGCCCATGGCTAGATCACCTGGTTTCGGGTCTATATCCAGAGACTGAACGCCCAGTTAAGACTCGGTTTCCCTACGGCTCCCCTAGATGGTTAACCTTGCCACTGAATATAAGTCGCTGACCCATTATACAAAAGGTACGCAGTCACAGGACAAGCCTGCTCCTACTGCTTGTACGTACACGGTTTCAGGTTCTATTTCACTCCCCTCACAGGGGTTCTTTTCGCCTTTCCCTCACGGTACTGGTTCACTATCGGTCAGTCAGTAGTATTTAGCCTTGGAGGATGGTCCCCCCATATTCAGACAGGATATCACGTGTCCCGCCCTACTCGATTTCACTGAACACACGTCGTCAACTACGGGACTATCACCCTGTATCGTCAGCCTTTCCAGGCTGTTCGTCTAACGCGTGTAAAGCTTAAGGGCTAGTCCAATTTCGCTCGCCGCTACTTTCGGAATCTCGGTTGATTTCTTTTCCTCGGGGTACTTAGATGTTTCAGTTCCCCCGGTTCGCCCTGTTGAGCTATGTATTCACTCAACAGTAATACCTTATGGTATTGGGTTTCCCCATTCGGAAATCCCAGACTCAAATGGTTTTTACTACCTAATCTGGGCTTATCGCAAGTTAATACGTCCTTCATCGCCTCTGACTGCCAAGGCATCCACCGTGTACGCTTAGTCACTTAACCATACAACCCGAAGGAGTTTCGAGTTGATGTTCAAATCACCAAAGTTGTCTCTCATTATTTGAATGAGCGAGAGACATTCGATTTTGCCGGACTCAAATTCCAAGAACACTTGAATGTGTTATTAGTTGTATTCATAAATGAATACTTTGAGAACTTTACAAACAACAATAAATTGTTGTTTTGTCAGCTTTCCAAATTGTTAAAGAGCTAATCACTTCTAATGAAGTAACCATTTTTAAAAACTCTCAAGAGAGAATGTTTAAAGATGGTATCCCGTAGGGGAGTCGAACCCCTGTTACCGCCGTGAAAGGGCGGTGTCCTAGGCCTCTAGACGAACGGGACACTGAGTATGTGGTGGAGCTAATCGGGATCGAACCGATGACCTCTTCGCTGCCAGCGAAGCGCTCTCCCAGCTGAGCTATAGCCCCACATAAATTGCTTCAGCATTTTATGCAGAACCAATTTTGCTCTGAAATCTAAACCATATCAATCTGTGTGGACACTCATCGCAATAATCATCGTATAAGGAGGTGATCCAGCGCCAGGTTCCCCTAGCGCTACCTTGTTACGACTTCACCCCAGTCATGAACCACAAAGTGGTAAGCGTCCCCCCGAAGGTTAAACTACCTACTTCTTTTGCAGCCCACTCCCATGGTGTGACGGGCGGTGTGTACAAGGCCCGGGAACGTATTCACCGTGGCATTCTGATCCACGATTACTAGCGATTCCGACTTCATGGAGTCGAGTTGCAGACTCCAATCCGGACTACGACGCACTTTTTGGGATTCGCTCACTTTCGCAAGTTGGCCGCCCTCTGTATGCGCCATTGTAGCACGTGTGTAGCCCTACTCGTAAGGGCCATGATGACTTGACGTCGTCCCCACCTTCCTCCGGTTTATCACCGGCAGTCTCCCTGGAGTTCCCGACATTACTCGCTGGCAAACAAGGATAAGGGTTGCGCTCGTTGCGGGACTTAACCCAACATTTCACAACACGAGCTGACGACAGCCATGCAGCACCTGTCTCAGAGTTCCCGAAGGCACCAATCCATCTCTGGAAAGTTCTCTGGATGTCAAGAGTAGGTAAGGTTCTTCGCGTTGCATCGAATTAAACCACATGCTCCACCGCTTGTGCGGGCCCCCGTCAATTCATTTGAGTTTTAATCTTGCGACCGTACTCCCCAGGCGGTCTACTTAACGCGTTAGCTCCGAAAGCCACGGCTCAAGGCCACAACCTCCAAGTAGACATCGTTTACGGCGTGGACTACCAGGGTATCTAATCCTGTTTGCTCCCCACGCTTTCGCATCTGAGTGTCAGTATCTGTCCAGGGGGCCGCCTTCGCCACCGGTATTCCTTCAGATCTCTACGCATTTCACCGCTACACCTGAAATTCTACCCCCCTCTACAGTACTCTAGTCTGCCAGTTTCAAATGCTATTCCGAGGTTGAGCCCCGGGCTTTCACATCTGACTTAACAAACCACCTGCATGCGCTTTACGCCCAGTAATTCCGATTAACGCTCGCACCCTCCGTATTACCGCGGCTGCTGGCACGGAGTTAGCCGGTGCTTCTTCTGTCGCTAACGTCAAATAATGCAGCTATTAACTACACTACCTTCCTCACGACTGAAAGTGCTTTACAACCCGAAGGCCTTCTTCACACACGCGGCATGGCTGCATCAGGCTTGCGCCCATTGTGCAATATTCCCCACTGCTGCCTCCCGTAGGAGTCTGGACCGTGTCTCAGTTCCAGTGTGGCTGATCATCCTCTCAGACCAGCTAGGGATCGTTGCCTTGGTGAGCCCTTACCTCACCAACTAGCTAATCCCACCTAGGCATATCCTGACGCGAGAGGCCCGAAGGTCCCCCTCTTTGGCCCGTAGGCATTATGCGGTATTAGCCATCGTTTCCAATGGTTATCCCCCACATCAGGGCAATTTCCTAGGCATTACTCACCCGTCCGCCGCTCGACGCCGTTATCGTCCCCCGAAGGCTCAGATAACTCGTTTCCGCTCGACTTGCATGTGTTAAGCCTGCCGCCAGCGTTCAATCTGAGCCATGATCAAACTCTTCAATTTAAGATTTTGTTCGGCTCAATGAATACTGAACATTCCTTTCGCTAATAAATAGCAGAAGTAATGTTTGAATTGACTGTGCTGAATCTTTCGATTCAATGGTCACTTCGTATCATTGAAACCTAATTTGAAGCCTAAGCTTCTAATTGGATTATCATCAACGAGTGCCCACACAGATTGATAGGTCTATATTTTTAAAGAGCACACTTCGAAGTTCTCTTCAAAGTGGACGGCTATTTTAGCTAGATAACTTATCGTGTCAAACACTTTTTTAAGTTATTTATCTGCGAGTTAATTTTAACTCACTAACCGTAGTTGTTTAGGTTCCGCTTCACTTGCTTTCCCATGACAACGGAGGCGCATTATAGGGAGTTCATTAAAGAACACAAGTGCATTTTTTAAAAAAAACTCACCTTTTTAGTTTATTCGTATAGAAAACAGACAAAAGACTCTAAAAAACTATAGAAAAGGGGCCAAACGGCCCCTTTAGTGTGATTTTTATCTCAATTTTACTGTATCCATACAATTATTGATGAGCACAAATTTGGTCATTAGTAACAATTAGCTGCACTGTCTTGTCTGGAACGATTTCACCAGAAAGAATTGATTTGGCTAACGGGTTCTCGACATTCTGCTGAATTGCACGTTTTAAAGGACGCGCACCATACACAGGATCGAAACCAACTTGAGCGATCAAGTCGAGTGCTTTGTCGGAAACTTCTAGTTGATAGCCTTTCTCCTCTAGTCGTTTCGCCAAACGTTCCAATTGAATAGAAGCAATGGACTTAATGTGCTCTTGACCAAGTGGATGGAACACCACGATTTCGTCAACACGGTTCAAGAACTCTGGGCGGAAGTGTTTGCTAACCACATCCATCACTTCACTCTTGATACCTTGATAGTCTAATGTTGCGAAATTCTCTTGGATACGAGATGAACCCAAGTTAGATGTCATGATCACAACCGTATTACGGAAGTCAACAGTACGACCTTGACCATCCGTTAAACGCCCATCATCGAGAACTTGCAGCAGAATGTTAAATACATCCGGATGCGCTTTCTCTACTTCGTCTAACAAAATTACCGAATACGGCTTGCGACGAACCGCTTCAGTTAAGTAACCACCCTCTTCATATCCGACATAGCCTGGAGGAGCACCAACCAACCTTGCCACTGAGTGTTTCTCCATGAACTCAGACATATCGATACGGACCATCGCATCTTCACTGTCGAACATAAAGCTCGCAAGTGTCTTACAAAGCTCTGTTTTACCCACACCAGTTGGACCTAAGAATAAGAAGGAGCCAATTGGTCGGTTTGGATCAGAAAGCCCAGCTCGACTACGACGAATGGCATTCGATACAACAGAGACCGCTTCGCTTTGCCCTACCACACGATTATGCAGCACGTCTTCCATACGAAGTAGTTTCTCTTTTTCCGCTTCTAGCATCTTGGATACCGGAATGCCGGTTTGCTTAGAAAGTACTTCTGCAATCTCGTTGTCGGTTACTTTATTACGCAATAGCGTCATTTCCTGCATTTCAGCTTGGGTTGCAAGATCTAACTGCTTCTCAAGTTCAGGAATACGACCATATTGAAGCTCCGACATACGGTTTAGATCGCCAGCACGGCGAGCAAACTCCATGTCCATACGAGCTTGTTCAAGCTCAGACTTAATATGTTGAGTGCCAGAAAGAGCTGCTTTTTCTGTATTCCAAACCTCTTCTAGTTCAGCGTACTCACGTTCTTTTTCATTGAGTTCTTCATTAAGCGCTTTCAAACGCTTTTCACTCGCTTCATCGTGCTCGTTACTTAGTGCTTGCTGCTCAATTTTGAGTTGGATGATTTTACGCTCAAGCTTATCCAAGGACTCCGGCTTAGAGTCAATTTGTAAACGAATGCTTGAAGCCGCTTCGTCGATTAAGTCGATCGCTTTATCCGGCAACTGACGGTCGGAGACATAGCGATGTGACAAGCTCGCCGCAGCAACAATCGCTGGGTCAGTAATTTCGACGTGATGATGAAGCTCATAACGCTCCTTCAAGCCACGTAAAATCGCCACGGTATCCTCAACGGTCGGCTCATCCACCAGCACTTTTTGGAAACGACGTTCTAATGCTGCATCTTTTTCGATGTACTGACGATATTCATCCAATGTTGTTGCGCCAACACAGTGCAGCTCACCACGAGCTAATGCCGGTTTTAGCATGTTGCCCGCATCCATTGAGCCTTCACCTTTACCAGCACCGACCATAGTGTGTAGTTCATCAATGAAGAGGATGACGTTGCCTTCTTCTTTAGCAAGTTCATTCAATACTGATTTTAAACGCTCTTCAAATTCCCCACGGTATTTCGCGCCAGCAACCAGTGCGCCCATATCCAGTGATAGCACACGGCGACCACGCAGACCTTCAGGTACTTCATTGTTAACTATGCGCTGCGCTAAGCCTTCAACAATTGCTGTCTTACCTACGCCTGGTTCACCGATAATCACAGGGTTGTTTTTAGTACGACGCTGCAATACCTGGATAGTACGACGGATTTCATCATCACGGCCGATAACAGGATCCAATTTACCTTGCTCTGCACGTTCGGTAAGGTCTATGGTGAACTTTTCCAATGCTTGACGAAGCTCTTCTGCATTCGGATCATTGACCTTTTGACCACCTCTGATCTTTTCGATTGCCTGGCTGACTTTTTGCTCTGTTAAGCCGATCTCTTTGAGCAATTGCCCCAATGGTCCGCGATCTTCTAAAGCGGCAAGCAGGAAGACTTCAGACGAGATATAGGAGTCTTGACGCTTTTGCGCCACTTTGTCACACAGGTTAAACAATGTGCCCATCGAGCTAGAGAGCTGAACATCCCCACCGATGCCACTGACTTTTGGTAATCGATCTAACATTTCACTCAATTTAGAGCGTAAAGGCGTTACGTCCACATCCAGCATAGTAAGCAATGGACGAATTGGACTGCCATTTTGATCAAGCAAAGCCACCATGAGGTGAACTGGCTCGATATATTGATGATCGCGCCCTAACGCTAGTGATTGAGCATCAGAGATAGCGATTTGAAACTTACTTGTGAATCGATCAAGACGCATATCTACCTTCCTAACCTCAACTAAAGGAAATTCTTTTGACAGTTAGAAAGATGGATACTCGGGTGGGGAATTTCAAGGGAGTGAATGAATAAAGATAGCTTTGCAAAAATAGTAGTATGCATCTTAGCACTTTGGTGCTTATAGCTAGTCTTCGATCCAAATAAAGGTTGCTTGTCGACCAGTCTTACCATCACGGCGATAAGAGTAAAAAGAGGCTTTATCTTGGTAAGTACAAAGTCCAGAATCAAACACTTGTGTCACACCAGCCCGGTTTAGACGTTGCGTTGCCAGCACCGACATGTCAGCAAACCATTTACCGTCGATATCGCGTGGAGCAAATGCTTGATTCGCCTGTGAATCAAAATCAACAAAAGCTTGCAGAACATCTTCACCCACTTCGAAGGCTTGAGGGCCAATGGCGGGGCCAAGCCACGCTATCACTTCACCAGAAAACAACGCTAACGCATTTTCGACAATGCCATTTGCTAAGCCGCGCCAACCTGCGTGAACAGCGGCTACTTGCGTACCTTGTGTATTAGTCAATAATACAGGTAAACAATCGGCGGTCATCGCTGAACAAACAACATGGCTTGAAGAAGTAAATACACCATCCGCATCAAGCACCTGTGTTGTTGGTTCATTTGCTTGAGCCACAACGGTTGAATGCGTTTGGTTTAACCAGATTGGCGCATTTGGCATGCTTGCCTGTTGCGCCAACCAAGCTCGGTTCTTCTCTACTAAAGACAAATCATCCCCAACGTGAGTACCTAAATTTAGCCCTTGGTAAGGGCCTGTCGAAAATCCGCCTATGCGTGTTGAGGCGAAAGCTTTGACATTTTTAGGCGCTGGCCAGTTCGGAATGATCGTCTTCATATTAGAATTCTTCCGGTAAGCCGTGCTCTTCTGTATCTTGACGAAGCGCTTCAGTCATCACAACCATGTCATCAGGCACTGGAGCATGAAACTCAAGAACTTCGCCCGTAATTGGGTGCTCAAAGCGCAGCATTACTGCGTGCAATGCTTGGCGATCGAAGCCCCGGATCATTGCCGTTAGCTCTTCAGACGCACCTGTCGGGATGCGAGCACGTCCACCATATGCAATATCACCGAGCAGCGGATGCTGAAGATAAGACATGTGCACACGAATCTGGTGCGTACGACCCGTTTCTAGACGCAAACGAATACGCGTGTGTTCGCGGAAGCGTTCAGCAACACGGTAGTGCGTTACTGCTGGTTTGCCCATTGGTGCCACCGCCATAAGCGTGCGCTTAGTAGAGTGACGACCAATAGGTTGATCCACTTTACCGCCCGCAGTCATACGACCAATAGCGATCGCTTCGTACTCACGAGTAATATTACGTTTTTGCAGTGCGCGAACCAGACGAGTTTGTGCAGGAACGGTTTTCGCCACCACCATCAAACCCGTTGTGTCTTTATCCAAACGGTGCACGATACCTGCACGAGGTACTTCTGCAATATCAGGGTAATGATGCAACAACGCATTAAGCACAGTGCCATCAGGCGTACCAGCGCCCGGATGAACCACAAAGTCACGAGGTTTGTTGATAACGATAATATCTTCATCTTCATAGACGATATCTAGCGGGATATCTTGCGCTTCCCAGCGTTCTTCATCTTCTAACTCGGCTTGCAATGTAATTTCCTCGCCACCCATTACTTTGGTACGAGGTTTAGTGACAACTTCACCATCAACTTGAACTTTCCCATCAAGCAGCCACTCTTTTAGGCGCGAGCGAGAGAAGTCCGCGAATAATTCGGCGATAGCTTGGTCTAAACGTTGACCTAACTGGCTATCTTTTACGGTATTTGTTAATACAATCTGCTGAGCCATATCGAACTTTTTTAAAAACTGTGAGACTAATGCTCACGACTGTGAAAAAATAGACTATTACGTCATTGTATCTGTTACTGGAAAGAAAGTAACGGCAGCTTAAGAAATATTTAGATTCAAGGAACAGACTCCTGATATGAAACGTCAGACTTTAACAGGCCTTTTAGCGGTATCCCTTCTGTTTGGATGTGCAAGCAAAGAAGAAATCGTTCCTGATGTGCCGCCTTCGGAACTGTATGCAGACGCACAGATTTCTCTTCAAAGTGGTAATTGGCTTTCTGCAATTGAGAAACTGGAAGCATTAGACTCACGTTACCCATTCGGTGCCTACTCAGAACAGGTGCAGCTTGACCTAATCTATGCGTACTACAAAAACGACGACCTTGCTTTGGGCTTGGCAACCATTTCTCGCTTTATGCGTTTAAACCCAACCCATGAAAAGATGGATTGGGTGCTGTACATGCGAGGTCTAAGCCACATGGCGCAAGATCGTAACTTTATGCATGATTTATTCAGCGTAGATCGAAGCGATCGCGATCCTGAACCGGTAAAAAAAGCGTTTGATGACTTCAAAAAACTACTTCAACGCTACCCGAATAGCCCATATGCAGAAGATTCACAAAAACGTATGGTCGCGCTGAAAAACCGTCTAGCGAACTATGATTTAGCGACTGCTGACTTCTACCTTCGCCGTGAAGCTTGGGTCGCTGCTATTAATCGCAGCCAAGAGCTACAAAAAGCGTATCCAGACACAGAAGCTGCACGTAAGTCACTGACTATCCAGCTAGAGGCCTACAAGCAACTTGGTTTGGAAGACGCCGTAGCAAGAACTGAAAAGCTTATCGAGCTCAACCCTGTGAAGTAATTGAACTTGCTTTAAACTGAACCGCCACCGTTTTTACCGTGGCGGTTTTTTATTACTCTCAATAGTGTATTCAGCCCTTGCTTGATGATCTTCCTAGCTCCACATATGCTTAAAGTTCTCCTCCCCCTTTATAAAAAGGATGTGAACGTGACGATATCTAAGCTTTGCGCAGTTATGCTGCTCCTATTGTCTGCTTCCGTTTGCGCACTGCAAATCTCGCCGCTCAAACAGCCTCCTTATACTGGGGACCTCGATGTCATCAAGGAGAAGAATGTACTGCGCGTCTTAGTTTCTGCTGATTTAGGTTTTTACTACATTGAGGGCGGCACACCAAAAGGCATAGGCGCGGAATTGCTGGCACATTTCGAAAAAGACCTTCGTAAACTCAAACCAAAGCTTAACGTACAAATTATTCCTGTTGCCCGCGACCAGCTACTGCCAGCCTTAGAAAACGGTTCAGGTGACTTAGTTGTCGCCAACCTGACTATTACCGACACGCGCAAACAGAAAGTGGAGTTCAGTTCACCCATTCTCACTGACATTCAAGAGTGGGTAGTGACAAACAAAAGCACACCAACGATGACGAAAATCGAACAATTGAGCGGCAAAGAGATTTGGGTGCGCGCCAGCTCTAGCTACTTTGAAAGCATTCAGACACTAAATAAGAAACTAAACAAAAAAGGCTTACCGCCTGTTATCGTGCACTTTATTGAAGAAACACTTCAAGATTATGAGCTGGTCGGAATGCTCAACAATGGTTACGTCAGAGCCATTGTTCTCGATAGCCATAAAGCCAAGCTTTGGCTGAAAGTGATGGATGATATTCGGGTCCATAAAAAAATCCCTATCCGCAAAAATGGCAAAATTGCTTGGGCAATGCGAGAAAATAGTCCCAAATTAAAAGCCGTCGTGAATAAGTTCATCCAGAAGTCTCGCTCTGGGACACTACTCGGTAACGTTATTTACGGTAAATACATCGATAACACGGGATGGTTGAACAGAGCTCTTAACCCTAAGAAAATTGCTCAACTAGAAAAACTCGCGGCGCTATTTTCACGCTATGGTGAGAAATACGATATCGACTATTTACTGGTCGCTGCAATCGCTTACAAGGAATCAGGATTTAATAACGACCTAGTTGGAAGCCGAGGTGCCGTTGGCATAATGCAAGTCCTACCCAGCACCGCTCAAGATCCGAATATCAATATCAAAAATGTTCGACAATTAGAAAACAACATTCATGCTGGAGTGAAATACTTAGCCTTTTTGCGTAAGCAGTACTTCAGTGATCCTGATATCACTGCACAAAATAAACTCTACTTTACATTGGCGGCTTACAATGCGGGCCCCGGCAATGTAGAGCGTATTCGTAAGCGTGCAGCCCAACAAGGTTACGATCCTAATGTTTGGTTTAATAACGTGGAAGTCGTTATGCGGAAAAGTTTAAGCTCAACGGTTGGGTACGTCACAAGCATTAATCGCTACTACATAATATACAAACAACTAGAAAGCTTGGACCAAGTCAAAAGTCTAGAAAGGGTTTCACTAGCCCCAAAAGACCCCATTTTCATGATACCGCTACGAAAAGTCAGCCAAATGCCAGACAGTAAAAAGCCGCTTGTACAGTAAGCGGCTTTTTAAATGGATTCATTGGAAAGACTCAGTGATCGTCATCACACCTTACGTGTAGTTAAATTTTAACCACCTCAAATATTAGGCCGTAAAACTTCCCTAAAAACGAGGCCGTTTTCAGCTGAGTACTCTATCCAATCTACGGATTTACTAACCGATAACAAGCAATTTCACGATAAATCTCAGAAGTTCTTGAGTGAGATCACATTCATTTTTCATCATAAAAAACCCGAGCAAAATAATGATCTGAATCACATTTTTTTATGCTTAAAGCGGTAATCTGAACTCAACCCATGAGGGATGCAACAGAGGAAAAGCACTTATGACAATGAATATCACTGGCAAAAACATCGAAATCACCTCTGCAATCCGAGCTCATATTGAGAGCAAATTTAAAAAACTGGAGAAATGGCAAGTAGACCTAATTGGTTGCCAAGCAACTTTCAGTGAGGAACCAAACAAACAGAAGAAATTCGAAGCGGTTATCAAAGTTCCTAAAGGCCAGCTCATTGCCTCAGCAACTCACGAAGATCTTTACGCAGCTATCAACGAAGTGGAGCAAAAACTAGAACGACAATTGAACAAGCTGACCCACAAACCTGAAGCTCGACGTGCAAGTAAGCCTGAGCTAGTGGAAGAAGAAGAGTAAACTGAACAGATTGAGGAAATAGCGCCGAAAGGCGCTATTTTTTTGCTTGACGCTCTCCCCTGCCTTGCTTATTGTGTTTAAACACTCATAAATTAAGCACTATTTATGCATTTAACCTCACTGTTTATTTTTGACTTCTTTTTCCTCCCATAGTTGGAGGGGCGAACTCGTTTGTGAAAGAAAAGTCAAATGACCCGTCCTGATATGGGTTGACACTTTTTAACTAAAACGCTCGATGTACTTCATCGGGCGTTTTGTATTTTAAAGCCGTATGAGGCCTCATTTGATTATAGATATCTACGGACTCTGCTACCATCGTCCTTGCTTCTTTCAGATCTTTCGGTTTCTTCAGCAAGAGCTCCATTTTGAGTATCCCATTTACACGCTCAGCTAAAGCATTCTGATAACAGTCATACCCGTCAGTCATTGAGCAAGTCACTCTATGTTTCTTATGGATATCTTGATATTCCCTCGAACAGTATTGTGAGCCTCTATCTGAGTGGTGTATTAGCTTTTCTTCACTCTGCCGTTGCCTGAGAGCTGAGATAAATGCCCGCTTAACTGATTGAGTTTTCATGTTGTCATCCACATAAAAACCAACAATCTTCCTTGAATAAGCGTCTGTAACCAAGCTGAGATAACTCTCTCCATTTTGAGTTGGCAAGTAAGTAATATCAGCAACCCACAGTTGTTCTGGCTTCGTTGGTGTCAGCCCATCTTTCACTTTGTTTGGGTGACAGAAAAATCGATGACGGCTGTCAGTCGTTCGGTGATAGGCTCGTCTTGCTCTCACTAACAGCCGATGCTTTCTGAGAAGTTCAAAGAGCTTATCGCGACCTATTTGAATGCCCTTTGTTGCTGCTAAGAACTTCAGTTTACGCGTGCCAATGCGTGGCTGCTTCAGCCTGACTTCACGGACAAAGCCAATGACAGCATGCTCATGATGTTCACAACGAGATTGAGTTTGGCATTGCTTATAATAAGCTTGGCGAGAGATTTGTACTAACTGACAAAACTTCGTAACGCTCAAACCTACAATGGTTTTCTCTTGGACAACGCTTCTTTGTGCTTTTTTGTCACTCTAACACCATAGTCACGTTCCATAACGTTCACGACAGCTTCAAAGAAGTCGGCTTTGAGTTGAGCATCTTCGAGCTGCTTCTCAAGCTCTTTAATACGTTGCTCTGGTGTAGGAGGTAAATTGAACTCGGCCATAGAGTCTCCTTTGGACATAAAGTTAGGTGTCCCTTTAGACCAATCTAGTCGACCATGCTTACGAAGCCAAACCAAAACCGTAGAGCAACCTTGGATGCCATACTTCTCTTGGGCTTGTTTGTAAGTGAGGCTTCCTTTTTCAACCTCATCAACTACAGTGAGTTTAAAAGCGAGGGAGTAATCGCGCTGAGTTCTTTTAGTTGTTGATTTCATAACACTCTCCAATTTTTTTGGGGGGAAAGTGTCAACCTTATTTAGGACGGCACAAAAACAAACAGAAAGCCTCCCAAATCGGGAGGCTTTTTTATAAGGAAAGAATTGATGACTGACCAACCTATTTCCCTCGAAGAAATTCGTTTACGCTTGAATGAGTTGGATGACCAACTTCTCAGCTTATTGTCTGAGCGCCGTAAACTCAGCATTGAAGTAGCCAAAAGCAAAGTACAAACCTCAAAGCCTGTTCGCGACGCCGTCCGTGAACAGCAATTATTGGTCAAGCTGATTTCTAATGGCCAAGATAAATACGAACTTGACGCGCAGTACATCACTAAACTTTTCCATACCATCATTGAAGACTCAGTTCTGCTTCAACAAAGTTATCTGCAAAATCTCGTTAACCCACAGCAAAGCCGTAAGCCACTTGCTCGCGTCGCTTTTTTAGGAGCCAAAGGCTCTTATTCGCACTTGGCAAGTCGCGAATACTTCAGTCGTAAAAATACAGAGCTTATCGAGCTCAACTGCGAGCACTTTAAAGAAGTGACTCAAACGGTTGAATCTGGCCATGCTGATTATGGCGTTCTGCCAATCGAAAACACCAGCTCAGGCTCTATTAATGAAGTGTATGACTTACTACAACACACGACGCTTTACATCGTTGGAGAGCTGACTCAACCAATCGAACACTGCTTGGTTGCGAAAAAAGACATTCGTCTGGAAGATATTAAAACGCTGTATTCTCACCCTCAGCCACACCAACAGTGCAGTGAGTTTTTAAGCCGTATGAAAGGGGTAAAGCTGGAGTCCTGCGCGAGCACAGCAGATGCAATGCAGAAAGTCCAAGAGATGGATCGTGATGATGTGGCTGCAATTGGTAATGCATCAAGCGGTAAGCTATATGGCTTGCAAGCAATTCAAGGCAACATCGCAAACCAAACCGAAAACCATACTCGCTTTATCGTGGTTGCTCGTAAACCGGTTGAAGTTTCTACTCAGATTCCAGCAAAAACCACATTGATCATGTCGACCTCCCAAGAGGCAGGTTCATTGGTTGAAACACTATTAGTGCTGCAACGTTACGGCATCAATATGACCAAGCTAGAATCACGCCCAATTATGGGGAACCCGTGGGAGGAGATGTTCTACGTAGACTTGACATCACATCTTGCTTCGACAGAAATGCAACAGGCACTTGAAGAGCTAACAAAAATCACTAAGCACTTGAAAGTATTAGGCTGTTACCCGAGTGAGAACGTAAAGCCTACGCAAGTAAAATTGAGTTAATAGACACCAGTGAGAAAAAAGATCATGGCAACCCAAAAAGTTGTAATCGCATCGCTAAACCCAGCCAAAATTAATGCAGTTCAAAGTGCATTTCGTAATGCATTTTCGCATCAAGAATTCAACTTCGTTGGCATCAGTGTACCGAGTGAGGTTGCAGATCAGCCCATGACGAATGAAGAAACTCATCGTGGTGCGCTAAACCGCGTTAAAAACGCAAAAGTAGAGATGCCAAACGCGGATTACTATGTCGGTCTCGAAGCGGGAATTGAAGCAAACGTGACGTTTGCTTGGATGGTGGTTGAGTCAGAGACTCACCGCGGTGAATCTCGTTCTGCAAGCTTAATGTTGCCGCCAAAAGTCTTGGAAAAACTCAAGGATGCGAATGAATTGGGAGATGTAATGGACGAAGTGTTTGGTACTGATAATATCAAACAGAAAGGTGGCGCTATTAGCCTGCTAACCCAAAACCAGCTAACTCGAAGCTCGGTCTATCACCAAGCCTTGATTCTGGCTTTAATTCCATTCACAAACCCTGAGCACTTTCCTTCAAATTTATAACACTCAGCCTATTCTCTAGATACGCAAAAGGGCGGATATTTCCGCCCTTTGCAATACGTTATCTTAGTCAATTGTAACACCAAGGCCTAAAAGCAAATTGGATATACTGTCTACTTAGATACCGCAACTTGTTCTAACAAGACTTTCAACTTGTCTTTTTCTTCATCAGATTTCGACTTTAGTTCGTTAGAGCCTCGAGTAATGGTGGCAATGCCCACACCAAGCATCTGACTGATCTGACGTTGAGATAATTCTCCTTTAAGAAGTTCGTTAATTATATTAACGCGTGATATTAATGACTCTCTCTCATCACGTGACATCAGCATAGTTAACAGCATGTCATCTTGCTGGGTGCCCATACTTGTTCGAATTAGCTCAATAATCTGTTGCCAGTCTTTGTACTCGGGTTCGTGCGACATCAAGTTACCTCACTCAATACTTGGTATTGATCTCATGTTGATTCAAGAACGCGCCATCGATACCCAAAAGATCACGATAGTATGTTTCAAACATCAAGATGTTTTGCACATAACCGCGCGTCTCTTTAAATGGAATTGCCTCAATAAAGGCATAAGCATCCACTTTTCCTTGGGTACGCTCTCGCCACGTTTTTACTCTGTTAGGACCTGCATTATAAGCAGCAAGAGCAAAAATACGATTATTATCGTAATCCTCTAATAAACCTTGCAAATAATGGCTACCAATTTCGATATTTTTTCCTACATTGTAGAGATCCTGCGTACCTTGATAACTCAACTTATATTTACGTGCCGTGTACTTCGCCGTCGCAGGCATGATCTGCATAAGACCACGAGCGCCAACTGGAGAGCGGGCTTCAACATCTAACGCACTTTCCTGTCGAGCGAGAGACATCATCGTGACGGGATCAATGTTGTGCTTTTTCGCATAAAAGTTAAACCACCAGCGGTGTGCTATTGGGAACCTAAGTTCGATATTATCCCACATCTGCGCTTGAATACTCGCGGTCACCGTTAGGTTATGCCAACGTTTAAATGATGCATAAGCCGCCAACATCGCCTTTTCATCTTTCCCTACGCGGCGCAGTAAGTGTGCCCATTCACTCTTCGCTGCTGCGATTTTATCCGTCGCGATCAACTCTTCGATACGAGCTAACGAGTCTTGATAGGGTTGAACAACTTTCTTATCCAACTTAACCGTATGCGTTGGGTATTTGATTGATTGCCCGATTGCATTGGCGGCAGCCACACTGTAGAAGTTTCGTTGCCCAAGCAGAGTTGCTAAACGCTGTTTCCCCGCGATGTCATCACCTAACGCTATTTCACTTCTTCCAAGCCAATATTGCCAGCGTAGCGTGGCTTGTTCTTCTTTATTTAGAACAGCAATCCACTCTTGTACGCCTTTCCAATCTGCATTTTGAATCGCTAAGCGGATGCGCGTTTCAATCAACGGTAAGTACTGACTGGTTTTCGTTTTATCATCGCGCCATTTAGCTAATGACTCAGACTCCGTACGAGTCAATCGAAATGCAATATAGTCGGCAAGTTCTTGCGCTTTTTCTGGAGAAAACTTCTGTCCTTTAATGACAGCATCGTACGCACCTTGTGCTTGGCTAGTGTTCATGCGAGCCAACTTTTCTAACGCATATTCACTTTGCGCTCGATTAAAATCATTCGCAGGTTTTTTCTTCGCGAATTCCGCAACACTTGAAGGATTATCAAACAACGCTTTCATTTCTTTGGCTTGTTGCTTTGCCTGCGCTGATTTAGGCAGTTTGAGCAAGTAACTCATCAAACCGCCATTACGAGCATCAAACGCCAGTAACATACGCTGTAGAATCAGTTCATCGGTACGCTCACCCGCCTTGTCCCATGCTTCAAATAATGGGTCACACTCATCAGCAATGCTGATGCCACGTAACCACATATGTTCAGCCCCTTTAAACGCCGCGACTTTCTTGCCTTGCTTTAATTGAGCGACGTAGAAAATACATTGGTAACGCTCACCACTAGGAATGACTTTTTGAAACTCAGTAATGGTTTTCCAATCTTTTTGCTTATAAAGATGATTGAGGTATGGAGCGCGAACTCGACGAGAAAATGGAAAAGACTCGTGCTCAGAAATAAACTCGTTCACCTGTTGTGGTGACTTTTCCGGTAACTGTCTAATAAAAGTGCGGTAATCCACATAAGGCGTTAGTGGATAGTCAGAAATTTTAGGACGAATCGAAAGGTATCCGTCGATGTCATTTTTATCTAATAAATCTTGAGCTTGCTCATATACTTCGCGCTGCTTTTCCAAACTCAGCGCGGCATTAGCACTCAAACTCATAGCACACAACGCGGCGGCGCAGCATACGTTTTTAGCCAATTCAGATACGTTGAATCTCATTTGTGTCATTTTCCCCAGACATATACTGCCCTAAAGCCTAGTTTTGTTAGAGTTCATGTGATGTTAAGGCAATTTTCACACATGCATCTATTTACACAGAATGCAGATGTCCATGTAAAGCAACTTAGTGTATTAAAAATTGTACTCGTCAAACTTTTAAGACGATGGAGACAAAGCGTTTCTAACTCGCATAGAAAACACTTCGTCATTCTTAACGAATAACAAAAGTGTATACCCTAACCGTGTAAGTTTCCGGTCAGCTCAAAATAAGAAATCCATTCGTTAGGGAAATTCTTGCAATGCGGTAACAAAAACAAAGCACTTGGTATAAAATGATGGGTTTGAATGACAGTTAATTTAGGAACGATCGGCAATGGCTGAATACGTATATACCATGTCGCGGGTGAGCAAAATTGTGCCACCTAAGCGTCAAATTCTTAAAGACATCTCTCTGAGCTTCTTCCCTGGTGCGAAAATCGGTGTTTTAGGTCTGAACGGTGCAGGTAAATCCACACTGCTACGTATCATGGCAGGTATCGACACGGATATCGACGGTGAAGCGCGTCCACAACCTGGTCTAAACGTAGGTTACCTACCTCAGGAACCAGTATTAGACGAATCAAAAACCGTTCGTGAAGTTGTTGAAGAAGCGGTTGCTGACGTTGCTGACGCTCTGAAACGTTTGGACGCAGTCTACGCAGCATACGCTGAACCAGATGCAGACTTCGACGCACTTGCAAAAGAGCAAGGCGAGCTAGAAGCCCTTATCCAAGCGAAAGATGGTCACAACCTAGAAAATGCGCTTGAGCGTGCAGCAAACGCACTACGTTTACCTGAATGGGACCAAAAAATTGCGCACCTATCAGGTGGTGAACGCCGCCGTGTGGCTATTTGTCGCTTGCTACTTTCTAAGCCAGACATGCTATTGCTTGATGAACCTACCAACCACCTAGATGCAGAATCAGTGGCTTGGCTAGAGCGCTTCTTAGTGGATTACACAGGTACCGTAGTAGCCATCACCCACGACCGTTACTTCCTAGATAACGCTGCGGGCTGGATCTTAGAACTGGACCGTGGTGAAGGTATCCCATGGGAAGGCAACTACACCTCATGGCTGGAGCAAAAAGACGCTCGTCTACAACAAGAAGCCTCCCAAGAGAGTGCTCGCCAAAAGACTATCGAGAAAGAGCTTGAGTGGGTACGTAAAAACCCTAAAGGTCGTCAAGCGAAGTCAAAAGCACGTATGGCTCGCTTTGAAGAACTGCAAAGCTCTGATCACCAAAAACGTAATGAAACCAATGAACTGTTTATCCCACCAGGTGAGCGCCTAGGTGATAAGGTTATTGAAGTGAAGAACCTGACCAAGTCATTTGACGGTCGTGTTCTGATTGATGACCTGTCATTCAGCATCCCTAAAGGTGCGATTGTTGGTATCATCGGTGCTAACGGCGCAGGTAAATCGACGCTATTCAAGATGTTAAGTGGTACTGAACAACCAGACTCGGGCACAATTGAGATGGGCGATACAGTAAAACTGGCATCGGTCGATCAGTTCCGTGACAGCATGGACGATTCTAAAACCGTATTCCAAGAGATCTCTGAAGGTGCTGATATCATTAAGATCAACAACTTCGAAATCCCAGCTCGCGCATACTGTTCACGCTTTAACTTTAAAGGCAGTGACCAACAAAAGATTATTGGTGAACTATCGGGTGGTGAGCGTAACCGTGTCCACCTTGCGAAGCTGCTTAAAGCGGGTGGCAACGTGTTGCTACTCGACGAACCAACCAACGACCTTGACGTTGAAACACTGCGTGCTCTAGAAGAAGCATTACTAGAGTTCCCTGGTTGTGCAATGGTTATCTCGCACGACCGTTGGTTCCTTGACCGTATCGCGACCCACATCATTGACTACCGTGACGAAGGCCAAGTTAACTTCTACGAAGGTAACTACACAGAGTACATGGATTGGTTGAAGAAAACATTGGGTCCTGAAGCCGCAGAACCACACCGTATCAAATACAAGCGTATTGCGAAGTAATCGCAACCCACAAAGTTTGATTGTAATTTGTACAAAGGCCGCTATCATAGCGGCCTTTGTTTTCTTTGTTATAAAAAGAGCTCATTAGCCCGTCTCATTCGTTAAGAACATGACATTGCACTTACGTCACTCTGTAGCGACCTCGACACTTTTCAAACAACAATCGAACACTTTTTGTTCGTATTGATATACTATTCAATTCTGTTTGACGACCTGACGAGAATATTCATATGACAGAGAGACGACGCTTTTCACGTATTCTCCATCAAGCTCCAGCTAAGATAGAACAACGTGACTTGGCAATTGAAGCTAGGATTCAAGATCTTTCCTTGCATGGTTTACTCATGAAAGTGGAAGAGACTGAGGCTTTGGATCCAACCCTTCCGGTCCATGTGACTTTTTCATTTGATCAATCCGAACAATTGATTACGTTAAAAGCGCAAGTTGTGGATGTCTCTAAGTGTGAGGTGAGGTTGAAGATCGCTAAGATAGACATCGAAAGCATTAGCCAACTAAAACGATTTATAGAATTGAATGTAGGCAATAACGACCTTCTGAATAGAGAGTTAGAGCACCTCTCTGGTTTTTAGGAGAAAAATAAATGAACGCCTATTTAAGTAACAATAACTATGTCTAAAAAAATCATCATGCAGATCCCGACGAAAGACGGCGATCAGCAGTTCTATTTGGGCCGCAGTTCGGTCCTAGCAGTATTTGCTTCGGTATTGGCATTACCCGCCGTCGTTGGTGGTGCGTGGTACCTTAATCAGCAGCAGATGCACAATAAAGACGAACTAACACAAATCATCGCCAAACTGGAAAGTGAAAAGGCCGAAGTGACGGCTCTTTACGAAGAGCAGCTTGATACCAATCATTCACTTTCCCAGTCTTTGACGGACAAAAACAATCAAATTCAGCTATTGGGCAAACGGGTATTCGACGTTGAATCGGTTTTAGGTCTCGCAGACGAAGAGTTGATGATCGATGAGAACAGCATGGGGTTAGAGGAGCGAATTGACGCAGCCGCTATCGATTCTGCTGTTCGCGCGACGATGTTCCGTTTGATACCAAATGACAGTCCAGTCACATACCAACGTATTTCTTCTTCTTACGGCAGTCGTATTAATCCGATTTCAGGTAAGAGGCATGTTCATACTGGTATCGATCTGACTTGTAAAAGAGGAGAAGAGATCCTGGCACCGGCTGACGGTGTGGTGGAAACCGTTCGCCCGAGCAATCGTGGTTATGGTAACTATGTCACCATTCGTCACTCATTTGGCTTTATGAGCTCCTTTGCTCATCTACAACGCTTCAAAGTGAAAAGCGGTCAGTTTGTTAGTAAAGGCGACATCATTGCTCAATGCGGTAACTCTGGCAACTCCACAGGGCCACACTTGCACTATGAAGTACGCTTTCTCGGACGAGCACTCAACCCTCAATACTTAATGGAGTGGACGCCAGAAAACTTCAATGACGTCTTTGAAAAAGAGAAAAAAGTGAAATGGGGACCTTTGGTTCAATTGATTGATAACGTTGTACGTCTACAAGTCAATTTAACCAATTCACCCTATCGCGATACTAGTATCAACACAGTATCAAGTGAAGATACGAGTAATACTGCGACGAACTGATTTGTCCATCAACACGAAAAAGAGCAGCTTACGCTGCTCTTTTTGTTTCGGACTCTGCACGGCTAAATGACCCGTGATTAGCCGCGATGAATATTATCATTCGCCTGTTTGAGTAAGTTTTGGCTCTCATTCATAAATTGTTGAGAATAAGTACCAAACCAATCACTCACCTGCTTAAAGCTTTCGATGAATCGCGCTTTGTCTCTGCTATCCAGAATCGCTACCGCATCACCTAAACGCTGATGGAATCGCTTGATCATATCGATATTCTCTTGAGAAGAGAAAATGATATCACCGTACAAGTTCGGATCCTGACCAAACAGTCGTCCCACCATCGCCAATTCAAGGCGGTAGATTGGCGAGCTTAACTTCAACAACTGATCGATGTTCGGATTCTCTTTGCTAAGGTGCATACCGTAAGCAAACGACGTGAAGTGGCGCAGCGCCTGAATCAACGTCATGCCATGATCGTGCTCTTGTGCATCGATTTGGCACAAGCTTGCGCCCCAAATCCCAAACTGTTGCAATAGCCATTGGTAATGCTCGTGACCACGGCCATCACAGTACACAATAACCTGCTTGGCAAGGCTCGGAACATCTGGGCCAAACATTGGGTGCAAACCAACCACAGGACCTTGATGCACATTCAACATTGCTTGCAGAGGCTTCGATTTGATAGAAGTCAGGTCACACAGAATACAGTCTTGCGGCAAGTTCCCCAGTTTTTCGATCACCCCTTCCGTTAGATGAATCGGCACCGTGACCACGACTAAACCCGCGTTGTCTAGAATCTCATCCGCATGATCCCAGTCTTTACTGCCGAGAACTTTGACCTGGTAGCCCGACAATTTGAACATACGCCCAAACAGGCCACCCAATTGACCATTACCACCAATAATAACAACTGAGCGTAAATCAGGGTTCAAACACTTAAAACCGGAATCTTTCTCGCTGGCATAAGACTCACGCATTGTTCGACGCAGAATATCTTCAATAAGCTGCGGAGGAATTCCCATTTTTTCAGCTTCAGCGCGACGAGAAGCTAACATCGCCGCTTCGCGGTCTGGAGCATAAATTGGCAAACCATGTTCGCTTTTTACTTCCCCAACTTTCTCTACGAGCGCTAAACGCTGAGCCAATAGCTCCAACATTTGCTTGTCGACTGCATCAATCTGATCGCGTAATGCGTTAAGTTCAACTGCCATTGATGTTCCTTAAATCCTGTATTAATTAGCCTTTAGACGATTTTCTAAGAAAGGCACTAGCTCTTCATGTGCATGACGTAATAGTGCCTCAGTTAAATCCCAATTGATACATGCGTCAGTGATAGATACACCGTATTTCATCTCTTCAAGAGCTAAGTCAGAAGATTGATTTCCTTCATTGATATGGCTTTCAATCATAAGACCGATAATAGATTTATTACCTTCACGGATTTGATGAATCACATCCTCCGCGACTAGTGGCTGGCGACGGTAATCTTTACGTGAGTTGGCGTGACTGCAATCCACCATTAATGAAGCATCAAGACCAGATTTCGCCATCTCTTGCTCACACTCAGTGACTGATACCGAATCGTAGTTAGTTTGCTTGCCGCCACGTAAGATCACATGTCCATTAGCATTGCCCTGGGTGGTCAACAGTGCGACTTGTCCCTCACGGTTAATTCCCATAAAACGGTGGCTAGAGGACGCAGCTTGCATCGCGTTAATTGCGGTTGCCAAACTGCCATCGGTGCCATTCTTAAAACCGATTGGCATAGACAGGCCGCTTGCCATTTCACGGTGAGTTTGTGACTCCGTCGTACGAGCACCGATGGCTGCCCAGCTAAAAGTATCCGCCAAGTATTGTGGGCTAATTGGGTCTAGAGCCTCAGTCGCGAGCGGGATTTCCATCTCTGCCAACTCCACCAGAAGTTCGCGTCCAACATGCAGACCGTGTTCAATATCGAAACTGCCGTCTAGGTGTGGGTCATTGATCAGGCCTTTCCAGCCGACCGTGGTGCGCGGCTTCTCAAAGTAAACACGCATAACAATATACAGTTGGTCACTTAGTTGTTCAGAGAGTGCTTTAAGGCGCTTTGCGTAATCCTTCGCCGCTTCTACGTCGTGGATAGAACATGGACCGCATACAACAAGCAGGCGGTGATCCTTCTTGTGAATAATATTAGCGATAGTTTGACGAGACTCTTGAATAAAGCGACGTGCTTTTTCACTCAAAGGAAGCTTGGTTTTTAGTTCCTCCGGAGTAATAAGAACCTGTTCTTCGATAATATTAATATTGCTCAACTCACTTTTCTGCATAACTCTAACCTGTATATTTATTTTTACACCCAACCAAACCTTTGGTGAGACAACTAAGCTTTAACGACAAGATAACAGGCTAAAAAAGAAAAACAAGCGTACAGAATAAAAAACATTTAGTGTAAAATTAACTTTACAGTCAAATAAAAAGCCAAAGCATAATTAACTTTGGCTTCTAATCGCTGTTTTGAATCTTTTACAAGAGGTTTAGCTAGTCAAGCGTTTCATCGCTTCACTCGCCGCTTTCCACTCTTGAGATAGCTTAAGTTCGCTTGGAGAAAATGACTGTTTTTTCAGTAATCCATCCGCGAGTGGCACGGTTGAAACCGGTAAGTTGTCTAATACCTCAACGTGCGCTTCTCGTTTATTACACATTAACAACATATCGCAGCCAGCTCTCAATGCTTGAGCACCTCGCTCGGCAGGGCTGCCCATGATCGCAGCGCCTTCCATGGTCAAGTCATCCGAAAAAACCAAACCTTTAAAACCCAATTGCTGACGCAGGACCTGTTTTAACCAGTATTCAGAACCGCTGGCTGGTTGAGCATCATAGTGTGGGAAAATCACGTGAGCAGGCATCATGGCATCTAAAATACCGGCATCAATTTGCGCTTTGAAGATCGCCATATCTTGTTCAAAAATATCACTGCGCTCGTCGTATGGTGTTTCTAGATGTGAGTCTGCAATCACGCCACCATGTCCAGGGAAGTGCTTGCCTGTCGTTGCCATGCCAACACTCTTCATTCCCTGCATATATGCAGTGCTATAGCGAAGAATGGTATCGGCATCTTCACCGAATGCACGGTTACCGATCGCTTTACATTGATGGCCTTGGTCAAGTACCGGGGCAAAGCTTAAATCAATATCATGGGCAATCAGCTCTGCTGCCATTAACCAACCGCCCATACGAGCAAGCTCTTCACCATTTTGATGTTTAGCGTACTCATCAGCAGCAGGAATTAATGAGAAACCTTCGCGAAAGCGCTGCACTCGGCCGCCCTCTTGATCCACACCGATCAAAAACGGGCGCTTAGCCGCCTTTCGGATGGATTGAGTAAGTGCTTGAAGCTGTTTGCTATCATGATAGTTGCGAGCAAATAGAATTAAGCCACCAACCGTAGGATGCTCCAAGATTTCTTTGTCTTCAGCGGTCAGTTCATACCCCGCAACGTCAACCCATAACGGTCCCATGTTTTCTCCTCAAAATCGGCTGAATATCTCGTATTCGATGAGGTTATTCGCTTCAGATTTGCTTTACAATAAGTGAATGAAGAATTGACGAGATCGGCTATGAAATTTAACGAACTGTACATTGGTGTGATGTCTGGAACGAGTATGGATGGTGTTGATACCGCTCTAGTTGAAATAAGCGATGAGCACGTTCGCCTGATTGCGCATGACGACTACCCAATGCCCGCAGCACTAAAAGACATGCTGTTATCTGTTTGTACCGGTCAAGCAACAAATTTAAAAGCCATAGGTGAACTTGACCACCAGCTCGGCCACCTATTTGCAGATGCTGTGTTACAGCTGCTCAATAAGTCTGGTTACGTCGTAGAGCAAATTCGTGCGATTGGTAATCACGGTCAAACAGTATTCCATCAGCCTACCGGAAACTTGCCGTTTACCACTCAATTGGGCGATGCAAACATTATCGCGGTCAAAACAGGCATTGATACGGTAGCGGATTTTCGTCGTAAAGACATGGCGCTAGGTGGACAAGGTGCCCCACTCGTCCCTGCTTTCCATAAAAGCATTTTTGCGATGCAGGATTCCACAACTGTGGTACTTAACATTGGAGGCATTGCCAATATCTCGGTACTGCATCCAGAACAACCAGTCATTGGCTATGACACAGGCCCGGGCAATATGTTGATGGACGCATGGTGTGCGCTGCATACTGGGCAAAGCTTCGACGAAGATGCACAGTTTGCACTTAAAGGAACGGTAAACGCTACTTTGTTGACTCAATTACTCAAAGAAGCTTACCTCGCCATGCCAGCCCCTAAAAGTACCGGACGAGAACTGTTCAATATTGACTGGCTGCATCAACAACTGGCCCATCACAATTTACCAATCGAAGACGTACAACGTACACTTTGCGAGTATTCTGCAATTACCATTGCCAACGAAGTCGACAAGTTTTCTCATGGCATCACACCTCAACTATTGGTCTGTGGCGGTGGAGCAAGAAACCCACTTTTGATGCAGCGACTAGCTAAGTTATTGCCACAATGGAGCGTTGCGACAACGGCAGAAAAAGGCGTTGATGGCGACTACATGGAAGCAATGGCGTTTGCTTGGCTTGCGCAGCGCCATATTCACGGCCTCCCTAGCAACTTACCGGAAGTTACGGGGGCAAGTCGTCTCGCTTCACTGGGTGTACTCTATTCAAAAAATTAAGGGCAATAGATCCTAAACAAAAAGGCTTAATTCATTATGACGAACGATGCACTTATCGCAGCTTTATCCCATCTGGTATCTGAAGGGCGAAATCCAGACACCATGGACATCGACTTGCTGCCTTCTCTCGATATTGTTCAACGCATCAACCAACAGGACAAACTCGTTCCTCTTGCCGTTGAAAAAGTATTGCCTGAGATCGCTGAAGCCGTTGATAAGATCACGGAAGCATTTAAGGTCGGAGGTCGGTTGTTTTACATCGGTGCGGGTACCAGTGGTCGACTTGGCGTTTTGGACGCTTCAGAATGCCCACCAACTTTTGGCACAGATCCAGAGATGGTCGTTGGTATTATTGCCGGTGGAAAAGAGGCAATGTTCCGTGCAAAAGAAGGGGCGGAGGACGACCCTACATTAGGCGAGCAAGATCTTAAAGAGAATACGCTAACACAACGCGATGTCGTCGTTGGTATTGCGGCAAGTGGACGAACACCTTACGTGATTGGTGGCTTAGAGTATGCGAACGAGCTTGGTGCCACCACTGTAGCACTATCTTGTAACCCTGACTCTCCGATTGCAGATATTGCCGATATTGCGATTAGCCCCGTTGTTGGACCTGAAGCGTTAACGGGGTCCACTCGCTTAAAATCAGGGACGGCACAAAAACTCGTACTAAACATGCTCACTACCGCAAGCATGATTCGCCTGGGCAAAAGTTATCAGAACTTAATGGTAGATGTGAAAGCGACGAATGCAAAGCTAGTTGCAAGAGCGGCTCGTATTGTTATGCAAGCAACAGATTGTACTAACCAAGAGGCTAAAACGGCGCTCAAAGAAACGGACTACGACGCCAAGTTAGCGATTTTGATGATTTTAACCGGGCTGGATAGAGAAAGCGCGACTGAGCAACTGAACGCCAAGCAAGGATATTTAAGAAAAGTCGTGATCGCGCAAACTAATCAATCTTAATCAATAAAGCGCCTCACTTATTTAAAAGTCAGGCGCCTTTTATGGCTTAATTTAGTAGTTTAATCGTTCAATGTGAGTAATACCGACTTTACCTTCAAGGTCACTGAACATATGAACCATTGCTGGGTATGGTTGTGCTCCAGGGTAGACAACTTCTGCATTACAGAAAAACGCATAGTTTTGTCCGGCTACGACTTGAGTAGCCACAACCAAAGGGGAGTATTTGACACCGACAAACCCCTCGATACCTTTAGCAAATACTTCTTTATTCTCTGCTGTGAGTTCATGAAATGGACTCCAGCCACCAGCCATTTGCGTTGACATAATGTGATTCCTTTTTTTTCTGTGCTCACTATCAAGCAGTATGAACATAGTTTAATAAGGAAGATTTTGCCACATTTATGTGATGCAGACAGTGTAACAACGGCTTTATTGACTATTAATTTGAGTATTCATTCCAACCACGTTGCCATTCCATGCGGAATTTTTGCGCTTGCTCAGTACCTTCACAAACCCCTTCGTAATACTGACCAGATAACCCCATTTGATACGCAAAAGCAGGATTACAGTACTCACGTAAACCTTCTAAATAACCTTGGTCGTAGTCACTTTGCTTAACACTACCCAACTCACGAAGCTCGCTCATCGTGCGCGATGTGTGTCCGGTTATGCCATCTTGATATCCGATCTGATGCCAATCTCCCGACTTGGCAAGATCTGCTGTCGTTGCTGTGCATCCTGCAAGTAAAGCCAGTGCCAGACCTACCGTTACCTTTTTCATGGTTCTTCCTTAAGTAATTGTTTTCAAAAATAAGCTTACCACTAATTATTGGCGCTTGCCGCTGAGCTTGCAGATTTAACCACTGATGACTCAAATCAGCCGCTCAAGACTGTCATCAACCTTTCGCCATTTTTAAAAACCGCTCAAGCAGCATATCGACCACTCAGTGCTCTATTCGACCACTCATCTACTAACCGAATGCATTTAACACAAGTGACGCATAACATGCATCCTGAGATTAAAAAATTACCCTACCCAACTAAGACCAAGGACAATTGCTATGATGTGGTTTCTAACCTGTGTCGCAGCCCTAATCGGCGGATACTTCATCTACGGCGCTTTCGTCGAGAAGATTTTCGGCATCAATGAAAAACGCCAAACGCCAGCTCACACCAAATCGGACGGTGTTGACTTCGTTCCAATGTCAACAAAGAAAGTTTACCTAGTTCAACTACTTAACATCGCAGGTGTTGGTCCAATTTTTGGCCCGATCATGGGGGCACTATACGGTCCTGCGGCGATGCTTTGGATTGTAGTCGGTTGTATTTTTGCTGGTGCAGTACACGATTACTTCTCAGGCATGCTTTCAGTGCGTAACGGCGGTGCATCTGTACCTACCATTACAGGTCGCTACCTAGGTAATGGCGCAAAACACTTTATGAATATTTTTGCCATTGTCCTATTACTTCTAGTTGGCGTAGTGTTCGTTTCAGCCCCTGCTGGCATGATTACTAACCTCATCAATGATCAAACAAGCTTGAGCGTAAGCATGACTACAATGGTTATTGCTATATTTGCTTACTACATCATTGCGACGATTGTTCCCGTCGATAAAATCATTGGTCGTTTCTACCCACTGTTTGGCGCCCTACTTATCTTTATGTCTGTTGGCCTAATGACAGCCGTTGCTTTCTCTAGCGAACACACAGTAATGGGTGACTTCCAAGTTTCGGACATGTTCTCTAACCTCAACCCAAATGACATGCCGTTATGGCCTGCATTGTTCATCACTATCGCATGTGGCGCTATCTCTGGCTTCCACGCAACTCAGTCTCCACTGATGGCGCGTTGTATGGAAAATGAGAAAAACGGTCGCTTCGTATTCTACGGTGCAATGATTGGTGAAGGTGTTATCGCGCTAATTTGGTGTGCTATCGCTCTGTCTTTCTTCGGCTCTCTAGACGCTCTATCCGAAGCTGTGAAAAACGGTGGTCCTGGTAACGTGGTATACAGCGCATCATTTGGTCTGCTAGGTGTGTTCGGTGGTATCCTTGCGTTCCTGGGTGTGGTTATCCTACCAATTACGTCTGGCGATACAGCGTTCCGTTCAAGCCGCTTGATCCTTGCTGAATACTTCAACATGGAACAAAAAACGCTACGTAACCGTCTACTGATGGCACTTCCACTGTTCGTTATCGGCGGTATCTTAACTCAAGTAGACTTCGGCATTATCTGGCGCTACTTCGGTTTTGCAAACCAAACAACAGCGGTAATGATGCTTTGGACTGCGTCCGCTTACCTACTGCGTCACAACAAGCTGCACTGGATTACCACTATCCCAGCTATCTTCATGACCACGGTATGTGTCACGTTCATCTTAAACAACAGCTCGCTAGGTTTTGGTCTGCCAATGCAACTATCAACTATCGTAGGTATTGTGTTTGCCCTAGCTGTGACAGGTTACGTTATCAAAACCTCTAAGGGTAAAGGTGAAACTGAACTGGCTGACGAAGAGAAACCACAAGCCGTATCAGAAACAGCGTAATAAATACTCGTCACATCTGAGTGACTAAGATAGGAGCCTGCCAATTGCAGGCTCTTTTTGTTTTATACCCAAGTCACTTTAAGACTCAGAAAGCACAGCATCATTTACTTAGCTGTTCTTATCTATCTGAGCCAAGCATCTTGAGGTTACTTAGGTATACAATAACAACATTGATTCTAGGTTAGGTTCACTATGGAACTGGTCATCTCCCTTTTACAACAGATGTGTGTGTACTTAGTTTTGGCTTACATGCTAAGTAAAACGCCAATCATCTTACCTTTGCTGAGTATTTCTTCGCGCTTAAGCCACCGCCTAATTTGTTACGTACTCTTCTCTGGCTTTTGTATTCTCGGCACCTATTTCGGTCTGCACATCAACGATGCTATTGCCAATACTCGTGCGATCGGCGCAGTTATGGGCGGGCTGTTTGGTGGACCTGTTGTAGGTTTCGCCGTCGGATTTACTGGTGGCATTCATCGATACTCTCTTGGTGGCTTTACTGACCTAGCCTGTGCAATTTCAACCACCGCCGAGGGCGTAATTGGTGGCTTGCTCCACGTTTACCTTATCAAGCGAAATAAAGGCGCATTGCTGTTTAATCCAAGCGTCGTATTCAGCGTTACGTTTGTTGCAGAAGTGGTGCAAATGATTTTGCTGCTCGCCGTCGCGAAACCTTTTGATCAAGCCTATGAACTGGTGTCCGCTATTGCAGCGCCTATGATCATCGCGAATTCATTTGGTGCGGCGTTGTTCATGAGTATCCTGCAAGACAGAAAAGCAATCTTTGAAAAGTTTTCTGCGACGTTTTCGCGTCGAGCGCTCACCATTGCAGATCGCTCAGTGGGAATTCTAAGCAACGGCTTCAACACCGAAAACGCAGAGAAAATCGCGCGTATTATTTACGAAGAAACCAAAGTGGGCGCTGTCGCGATTACTGACCAAGAAAAAATCTTAGCGTTTGTGGGCATTGGCGATGATCACCATAAACCAAACACGCCGATTTCATCGCAAAGCACATTAGACTCCATGGAGAAAAACGACATCATTTATCTTGATGGTGCGGAGCGTCCATACCAATGCTCCATTGCAAAAGATTGCAAGCTCGGATCTGCGCTGATCATCCCACTGCGTGCAGGGAAAGAGGTCATTGGTACCATAAAGCTGTATGAACCGAAGCGTAAATTGTTCTCGACGGCCAACATGTCGATGGCGGAAGGAATAGCCCAGCTTCTATCTAGCCAAATCCTTTATGGCGATTACCAACAACAACAAGCCTTACTCGCCCAAGCAGAAATAAAATTGCTTCACGCTCAGGTGAATCCACACTTTTTGTTTAATGCACTCAATACTATTAGTGCGATTACTCGTCGTGACCCTGACAAAGCGCGCGAGCTAATCCAAAATTTATCGCACTTCTTCCGCAGCAATTTAAAGCAGAACATTAATACCGTGACGCTAAAGGAAGAGCTTGCACATGTGAACTCGTACTTGAGCATCGAAAAAGCGCGTTTTACGGACCGCTTAGAGGTTGAAATCGATATTCAACCTGAATTGCTGGACATCAAATTACCAAGCTTTACACTCCAGCCTTTGGTTGAGAATGCCATTAAGCATGGCATTTCAAACATGCTTGAAGGTGGTAAAGTTCATATATACAGCGAAGCACACCCACAAGGTCACTTGATTACCGTCGAAGACAACGCAGGCAGTTTTGAACCGCCAAAAGAAAACCACTCAGGGCTAGGTTTAGAAATTGTCGACAAACGTCTCACTAATCAATTTGGACGTGATGCAGCGCTAAAAATTACGTGCGAGCCACATCAATTTACTAAAATGAGCTTTATCATTCCCCCAAAATCATAAAAGCACGCTGAAGCAATAAAGGTAATGTTGGATGTTAACCGCACTCGTCATTGATGATGAACAGTTTGCTCGTGAAGAGCTAGCAGAGTTACTGGATGAAACAGGCCAAGTTGAGGTCGTGGGCGATGCCTCAAACGCAATCCTTGGCCTAAAAAAAATCAATGAACTTAAGCCTGATGTGGTGTTTCTCGATATCCAAATGCCTCAAGTCACGGGGATTGAACTACTTGGGATGCTTGATCCAGAAACCATGCCTTATGTGGTTTTTGTCACGGCTTATGATCAGTATGCGATTCAAGCATTTGAAGACAATGCCTTTGATTACTTGCTCAAACCTGTCGACCCATGCCGGTTAACTAAAACGGTCAAACGACTAAACAAAGTCATTAGCCAATCCGCCCTAACGCAACAACTGTCTGCTATTACACCTGACACGTTGGATCAGATACCGTGCATCGGACACAACCGCATCGTTATCATGGCCACCGACACGGTGGAATGTGCTTACAGTGATATCAGCGGCGTGCATGTACGCTCCACCAGCCAAACCGCGAGCACCCAACTGACATTAAAAACGTTGGAAGAGAAAACCCCTCTAGTCCGCTGCCATCGTCAATACTTAGTCAGTATTAAAGCGATTAGCGAAATCAAGTTACTGGAAAATGGGTTAGCGGAAATCATCACCAAAACAGGCTTTGAGATACCAGTAAGCCGCCGCTACTTAAAGGTGCTCAAAGAGATGCTCGGCATTAGCCACTAACACAAAAACTTCACACATCATCGCTGAGTTTCCGCTAGCGTATAAATAGGACGCTCTGAAAAGACGAGGCGACGATGTATAAAGTATTATTCATATGTAAGCACAACGCTGGACGAAGCGTCCTCGCGGAGTCAATCGCAACCAATATCCTGCCAGCAGATTTTAGTGTCACCAGTGGAGGCTCACATCCCACAGGCAAGGTGCACCCATTGGTGCAAAAATACTTAGATGACCACCAACTCCCCATTCCGCATATCCACACGCATTCATGGGAGGAGCGAACTCAGTTTCTTCCCGACATCGTTATTATTCTCTGTGATTCTTTACATCAAGAAACCGCTCCTCAGTGGCTTGCAGGTGGTGTTCGAGTAAACTGGCAAGTTGATGCTTTTCCGACCGATGGTTCTGATGAAGACATGTACGCACATTGCGAAAAGGTTGCTCAGTCGCTTGAGCGAAGAATCACGAAGATGTCTGATATGATTATCGATGGTTTAGGAAAAGACCAAATTCGTGATTACCTAAATGAGTTAAGAGAGATGTAAAAAAGGCGACCCACAGGTCGCCTTTTGAATATTCGATAAATGGAGACTAATCCACTTGCTTGATTTGCAGTTCTTTAGGTACTTCAAAGAACATATTCTCTTCACGGCCAAGTACTTCATCAACCGCTTCGGCACCCACGAGTTCTTTGATTCGCTCTAGAATCTGATTAACGAGCTCTTCCGGAGCAGATGCTCCCGCAGTCACGCCGACCTTTGTTTTGCCTTCGAACCACTCGGGTTTGATATCTTCCGGACAGTCGGTTAAGTAGCCAGGTGTCCCTAGCTTTTCAGCTAGCTCTTTAAGACGTGTAGAGTTTGATGAGTTTTTAGAACCCACCACAACCATCACATCTACGTCACCAGCTAATTCACGTACGGCATCTTGGCGGTTTTGTGTCGCATAACAGATATCGTCTTTACGTGGACCTTGGATATCTGGGAACACGCGGCGTAGCTCTTCGATAACATCGGCAGTTTCATCGACAGAAAGCGTCGTTTGGCTTACGTAATGAAGATCGGATGGATCTTTCACAATCGCCTTCAGTTTCTCAACATCGGCTGGAGTTTCAACCAAGTACATACCACCGGTTTCACTGGCGTATTGCCCCATCGTACCTTCGACTTCAGGGTGACCTGCGTGACCAATCAGAACCACTTCCATATTACGACGGCTCGCACGCGCCACTTCCATATGCACTTTGGTTACTAAAGGACACGTTGCGTCAAATACGGTCAAATCACGCTGCTTGGCTTCCTGACGAACCGCCTGCGATACACCATGAGCAGAAAAAATCACAATGTTGTTGTCTGGCACTTCATGCAGCTCTTCAACGAAGATAGCACCACGCTGTTTTAGACCTTCAACCACAAAACGGTTATGCACCACTTCATGTCGAACATAGATAGGTGGCTGATACATCTCTAGCGCACGCTCTACGATGCTAATCGCGCGGTCAACACCAGCACAGAAACCACGTGGGTTAGCTAACAGGATTTTCATTTCATTGCTCATGGAAATTATCTTTATTGGGTTCGCTATTCTACTGACAAAATTTCAACTTCGAAAGTCACGTCTTGTCCCGCTAGAGGATGGTTGAAGTCCACAGTGACTGAATCGCCTGCAATCTCTGTAATAATGCCCGGGATTTCCATGCCATCAGGGCCACTGAAGGCCATGATTGTACCAACTTCCACTTCTGCATCACCTACAAATTTAGTGCGATCCATATAGTGAATATGATCAGGGTTTGGCATACCAAACGCGTCTTCTGCCTTTAGCTCAATCGCTTTTTGTGCGCCTGTTTCGAGGCCGATCAAGCATTGCTCAAAGTTTTCACTCAAGCTGCCATCACCCATAACAAACTTCGCTGGTTTACCCATGTTATGAGTACTATCTGCAACCGATCCGTCTTTCATTTTAATCGTAAAGTGAAGGGTTACTACCGATTCATTGGTTATTGTTGTCACGTTAATGCTTCCTTGTTCTTGGGTTATTACGCTGTCAGCTTGGTCTTTTTATACATTGATATGCTGATTGGCGCTCCAACATAATAAAAAGCGTCGCTCGAATCAACGGACGACGCTTAGGGTTATTCGATATACCGCAAAAGATTACTTGTCAGCGTCTTTTTTACGGAAGCCATCCAGAATAATCATTGCCGCACCAATACAGATCGCCATGTCAGCAAGGTTGAATGCTGGCCAGTGGTAGTTACCCCAGAAGAAGTCTAGGTAATCAACAACAAAGCCATGAACGACGCGGTCAAACACGTTGCCCACTGCACCACCAATAATCAGTGCATAAGCAATGTTGTTCCATTTTTCTTTTGCTGGAAGCTTACTCATCCAGTAGGTCAAAAGACCCGTAACAACAAACGCGATACCTGTAAATAACCAGCGCTGCCAACCAGCTTGATCGCTCAAGAAGCTGAAAGCGGCACCGTAGTTATGAACGTAAAGTAGGTTGAAGAATGGCAACACCTCAATTCGGTTTGCCCATCCGTAGCCCATGTTGTCCATCACCACCAATTTGATGCCAATATCTGCAATAAATACCAGAATTGCTAACCACAGCCAGCGAACTCCAGATTGCTTTAACGTCAGTGCTTTTTCACTCATTACTTTACCTACAAACAGCCCCAGTAAATACTGGGGCTGTTAATTTAAAAAAAGTTCAGTCGTTCTAGGCAATTACGCGAATTTACGTACTTCACCTTCGCCGTCTACGTTAGACACACAACGACCACAGATTTTCTCGTGACCTTCAATTGTGCCTACGTCTGGCGTGTGGTGCCAACAACGATCACACTTCTCGCCTTCAGCTGCTGCTACTTCAACAAATAAGCCTTCGATATCTGTGGCTTGTGCTGCATCCGTCTTCTCACCTAGAGGCTTAACTTTCGCCGCAGAGGTTAGTAGAACAAAGCGCAGTTCATCTTCAAGTTTGTTGATCTTCGCCGCTAGTGCGTCATCAGCAAATAGAGTCACTTCAGCTTGTAGTGCACCACCAATGGTTTTCTCTTTACGCGCATCTTCTAGAAGTTTGTTTACCGCACCACGAACCGCTTGGATCTCAGACCAGAATTCGTTGTTCAGCTCTTCACCTTCAGCAAGACCGAATAGACCGTCGAACCACTCACCAGTGAATACGAACTTGTCGCGTTGACCTGGCATTTCGTTCCAGATTTCATCTGCAGTGAACGACATGATTGGCGCCATCCAACGAACTAGCGCTTCTACGATGTAGTAAAGTGCAGTCTGACAGCTACGTTGAGCGTTGCCGCCACGTTTTGCTGTGTACTGACGGTCTTTAATTACGTCTAAGTAGAAAGAGCCCATTTCGATTGAACAGAATTGCATTAGACGCTGAGTTACACCGTGTGTGTTGTACTCTTCGTATGCTTTAACAATCTCTTCTTGTGCTGCTAGTGCACGACCAACCGCCCAGCGATCTAGCGCAACCATCTCTTCAACAGGAACGATGTCTGTTTCAGGGTTGAAGCCGCTCAAGTTAGCTAGGAAGAAACGCGCTGTGTTACGGATACGACGGTACGCATCTGCGCTGCGTTTTAGGATTTCATCAGAAACCGCAACTTCACCAGTGTAGTCTGTAGAAGCAACCCATAGACGAAGAATGTCAGCACCTAGCTTGTTGGTTACGTCTTTTGGCGCAACCACGTTACCGATAGATTTAGACATCTTACGACCCTGACCGTCAACCACGAAACCGTGTGTCAGTACTTGTTTGTAAGGTGCTTCGTCTTTCATCGCAATAGATGAAATTAAAGAAGATTGGAACCAACCGCGGTGTTGGTCAGAACCTTCTAGGTATAGGTCTGCACTGTTGCCGTTGTACTCTTCACGAGCATCAACAACAGAGAAGTGAGTGACACCTGAATCGAACCATACGTCTAGCGTATCTAGCACTTTTTCGTATTGGTCAGCGTCAGCACCTAGTAGTTCAGCGGCATCTACATCCCACCATGCTTGGATGCCTTTCTCTTCAACCAGCTTAGCGACTTTCTCGATCAGCTCTAGCGTGTTTGGATGAAGTTCTGCTGTTTCTTTATGAACAAACAGAGCAATTGGCACACCCCAAGTACGTTGACGAGAGATACACCACTCAGGGCGACCTTCGATCATACCTTCGATGCGGCTTTGACCCCACTCAGGCATCCACTCTACATTCTTGATTGACTCTAATGCTTTAGCACGTAGGCCAGCTTGGTCCATAGAAACGAACCATTGAGGTGTAGCACGGAAGATGATTGGGGTCTTATGACGCCAACAGTGTGGGTAGCTGTGCTCGTAAGCGTGGTGGTGTAGTAGTGCACCTTTTTCTTTTAGTACTTCTACTACTGCATCGTTCGCTTTAAATACGTGCTGACCAGCAAATAGCTCTGTATCTGGTAGGTAAACACCGTTTGAGCCAACTGGGTTTGCTACTTCTAGGTTGTACTTGTTACCAACCGCGAAGTCTTCTTGACCGTGACCAGGAGCAGTGTGAACAACACCAGTACCTGAATCAGTCGTAACGTGATCACCAAGGATCGCCGGTACAGTGAAATCGTAGAATGGGTGTTGGAATTGAGACAGCTCTAGATCCGCACCTTTAGCAAAGCCAAGGTTGTGGAAGTGCTCGATACCCGCACGGTCCATTACGTCTTTCGCCAGCTCAGCAGCAACGATAATACGCTCAGCGTTGTCGCCT
Source organism: Vibrio alginolyticus NBRC 15630 = ATCC 17749 (assembly GCF_000354175.2). Classification (NCBI taxonomy): domain Bacteria; kingdom Pseudomonadati; phylum Pseudomonadota; class Gammaproteobacteria; order Vibrionales; family Vibrionaceae; genus Vibrio; species Vibrio alginolyticus. Next base: position 2,902,823 of record NC_022349.1, on the reverse strand, counting down.
TCTGTTTGGATAAGCACGTACTCTAGATCATCACGTAGACATACTGCGCGGTTTGCTGGCAGTGTCCAAGGTGTTGTTGTCCAGATAACGATAGATACGTCACCGTGACCTTCATGACCTTCTGTCAGTTCAAATTTAGATAGCAGTGCCGCTTCGTCAGCCGCTTTAAAACGAACGTCGATAGATGGCGATACTTTATCTTTGTATTCTACTTCCGCTTCAGCAAGAGCAGAACCACAGTCTGTACACCAGTGAACAGGTTTGAAACCTTTTAGCAGGTGACCATTGCTTGCGATCTTACCAAGAGCACGAATAATGTTCGCTTCAGTTGCGAAATCCATAGTGCGGTATGGCTTGTCCCACTCACCCATGATACCAAGGCGTTTGAAGCTCTCTTTCTGACCTTCAACCTGACCAGCTGCGTATTCACGACATTTCTCGCGGAATTCCGCTGCTGTCACTTTTTGGCCTGGCTTACCTACTTTCTTCTCTACCATTAATTCGATTGGTAGACCGTGGCAGTCCCAGCCTGGGATGTAAGGTGCGTCAAAACCTGAAAGTGTTTTGGATTTAATAATAATGTCTTTAAGAATCTTGTTTAGTGCGTGACCAATATGAATGTCACCATTTGCGTAAGGAGGGCCATCGTGCAATACGAATGACTTTTTGCCTTTCTTAGCTTTACGGATTTCACCGTAAAGATCTTCTTTGTACCAACGCTTAAGCATTTCTGGCTCACGATTGGCCAGGTTGCCGCGCATTGGAAACCCTGTTTCAGGTAAGTTCAGGGTATCTTTATACTCACTCATCGATTCTTAATTCCGTTATATTGGGCGAAAATTAGACATTATGTTGAACGGTGGAATAAACCGCTCAACGCTTAAGCTGACGCAGCCACACCCTTGCTGCTTCAGCATCCAATTCGATTTGTTGTTTAAGTGCTTCAAACGACTCAAACTTTTGCTCATCTCGAAGTTTATGCAAAAGTTCCACTTCTAGTTGCTTGCCATATAAATTGGCATGAAAGTCGAATAAGTGCACTTCTAACTGTTGGCGAACACCATTGACGGTTGGTCTTTGACCAATATTAGCAACACCACCAACTGGCTTATTTCCTAAGCCAAGCGCTTGAACAACATAGACTCCGGAAACCGGAGAAACACAGCGTTTCAAAGGAATATTTGCAGTAGGGAACCCAATGGTTCGACCTAGCTTTCTTCCATGAGAAACACGACCGCTGATGCTGTAGTTTCTTCCCAGCATCTCTTGCGCGGAATGCAAATCGTCACGCGCCAGCGCTTGACGGATAGCCGTACTGCTGACACGTAATTGTTGTAAACAAAAGCTCTGGGTACTTACGACATCAAAGCCGTATTTTTCCCCTGCTTCCTGCAGCATTGCAAAGTTACCTGTACGGCCTTTGCCAAAGCAGAAATCATCACCAACGACAAGAAACTTAACACCCAAACGCTCGACCAACAAGTCACGGATAAACTCTTCCGCGGTTAAACTTGCAAAATGGCGATTGAAATTGACACACAGTAAGCGGTCAATATCGAGCTTACTCAATTGCACGAACTTATCGCGTAATCGCGTCAACCTTGCAGGTGCCTTGTCTTTGGCAAACAGCTCCATCGGCTGAGGTTCAAAGGTCATCACAACAGAAGGCAAGGATAGCCTGTCCGCTTGCTCAGACACTTGCTGCAATACTTGTTGATGGCCTTTATGGACACCATCGAAATTGCCAATAGTCAGCACACAACCATGATGTCGCGGGTTGATATTGTGAATGCCTCTAATCAGTTCCATTGGATACTGCTTTCTGCCTCTGTTTTACTTTACACTGTGTGAAACTGACGGATTATATACTAATCACCCTCAGTCTGTCCCAGCTTTTAGGTCTTTTAAACGCGCACCAGTTAAAAATAGAACCACTAGGTAAACCACGGCTCCTAAACCGATCAACATCCCTAGCACCGCGCTTCGGTGAGCAAAGCTCCAGCCCAGCCATACTGACATATCTTCCAGTTGCCATAAGATTGCCGCCACCATCGCCGCGCCAGCAATAGCTAAACGTATAATAAAGAAGACGGTTCGCTTAGTGATTTGGTATACCTCTGCGATGTGCAGGCCACGATACAGCAGTGCCATATTCACAAATGCCGATAGTGCCGTCGCGATAGCCAAGCCAACGTAGCCATAGAAGTACGCAAAAATTGCATTAAATACCATGTTGGTCACCATCGCAATGATGCCGTATTTCACTGGCGTTTTAGTGTCTTGACGCGAGTAATAACCCGGAGCGAGCACTTTAATCAGCATAAAGTTCAACAAGCCTGAAGCGTAAGCAAAGAGTGACAATGATGCTTGATGTACGTCTTGTGGCGAAAACTCACCTCGCATGAATAACACCATCAACATAGGTTTTGCCAGTACCATCAAACCAAGCATTGCAGGAAGGCCAAGTAAGATCACCATGCGCACCCCCCAGTCCATGGTTTGTGCGAATCCTTCATTTTGTGCGTCAACATGTTTGCGTGATAATGCTGGTAAAATCACCGTTGCAATAGCAATACCAAACAGACCTAACGGGAATTCCAACAAGCGATCTGAATAGTACAACCAACTGATCGAACCGGTTTGCAGAAAGCTGGCAATAAAAGTATCAAACAACAAGTTGATTTGGCTTACCGACACACCGAACAAAGCAGGAATCATTAAGGTTCGGATCTTCACCACGCCCGGATCGCGCCAGCCCCATTTCGGCTTAACCATAACCCCCGCTTTAATAAGGAAAGGGATTTGAAATAAGAACTGAACCAAACCACCAAGGAAAACACCGATGGCAAGACCAATCTCTGGCTGTGACATCTGCGGCGAGATAAACCATGCTGCCAAAATGATCATTACGTTGAGGAAGACGGGAGTAAACGAAGAAACCGCAAACTTACCTAGTGTATTGAGAATGGCTCCCGATAGGGCAACAAAAGTGATGAACCATAAATAAGGAAAGGTAATCTTGAGCATCACGCTAGCAAGTTCGAACTTCTCAGCCGCGGGACCACCATGCATCCAGTCTAGGAACCAACCAAAACCAAACAGTGCAGTCACCACACCGGAACCTAGAACACCTAAGATGGTAACAATTGAGACTATCACCCCCAATGTGCCCGCTGCACGAGCAATGAGCTCCCGAGTTTTATCCATGTCGCCTTGAGCATGGCTTTCCGTTAAAACAGGTACAAACGCTTGGGAAAAAGCACCTTCAGCAAACAAACGTCGTAAAAAATTAGGAATTTTATTGGCGAAGAAAAAAACGTCTGCGCTTGCTCCTGCCCCCATTAAATTTGCCACTACAACATCACGAACTAGGCCAAGAACGCGGGAAATAAATGTCATAGCACTGACGATCATGCCAGACTTGAGTAGTCGTTTACTCACTGTAACCTCGGAATATCACCATAAGACAGCTAACCCTATACTGTTTCTCTGACAGGTGCTGCAAATAGACGTCAAAAATCTATCCGCGGGTTGTAAGGAATAAGTGTGCCTTTCGCGGATAATTATTAGCATTGGTATAAAAATGCTGTTAGAATCCCCGCCATCTTAACCGCGATAACCTCTCTTACCAAAATTTGTTTTGGCTTAGATCGGTTTTTGCACAAATCATTTGACATTTAAGCGCAAATGAGGGATATTCCTCGCCCTTAAATTGTCACAGAACTAAGTTTTTGGGAGTTAGACCCTTGGCAAATAGTAAATCTGCTAAGAAGCGCGCTATCCAAGCTGAGAAACGTCGTCAGCACAATGCTAGCCGTCGCTCAATGATGCGTACTTACATGAAGAAAACTGTTGCTGCTATCGAAGCAGGCGACAAAGAAGCTGCAACTGCTGCATTCGCCGTAGTTACACCTATCCTAGACCGCATGGCAACTAAAGGCCTTATTCACAAGAATAAAGCAGCTCGCCATAAGTCTCGTTTCGCTGCACAAATCAAAGCTCTTTAATAGAGTCCTGATTTTACAGTGAAGAAAAAACCGACCTTGTGTCGGTTTTTTTATATCTACAAAGTTTTCTTAATAAAAAAAGCTGGCAATGCCAGCTTTTCTTTTTCTGAATGTCCCATTTAAAGATATCAGCTTATTCATTACCCATATAACGCTCAAACTAGAAAGCACTAATAAAACACTTGAGAACAAAGCAAATTGGTCGATGAGTAGTACCCTATCATCAAAGGTTTAACGCCACTCTCAAATATTCCAACAAGTTAGATTCACACTCTAAGATGAGCAGTATATTAGGACTATTTAATTAATGTTGAGCACTCTCAGCACAATAAAGACTATGCAGTGTTTTTATTAACGCTTTCACTTCATCACTCTTTAATGTGTAGTACACCGTCTGTGCTTCTTTCCTTGTCGTGACTAACTCATCACGGCGAAGCCAAGCAAGATGCTGAGATAATGCCGACTGGCTTAGCTCTAACTTTGCACACAGCTCTCCCACGGACAGCTCTTGGTTATGCAGCATACAAAGGATTTGTAGGCGTCTCTCGTTTGCCATCGCTTTGAGCAACACGACGGCTTTTGCGGAGTTCTGCTCCATTTCTTGTAGATTCATGTGTTGGACCTCTAGCTACAACTTACTTATTCCAACCCTGGCCAGCTTGTTGTGTTGCACTGATTTATATATCTAAGAAAATCAAGATACACTTCCAGAGTCTTCATTATTAGAATCTCTAATTTAGTTGTTAGTGATACACCAATATTATCCACCAAGGATTTTAATTGGTGCGCCATCAATAATTAATAGTTTTGCTCACTAAAACAAGTATCTTGCTTACTTAGATATTATTTAGAATTATATTTTTATTGATAGTAATCTATTTATTTACGCAACGATACGGGTTTACTCAAACATTTGACTGAAATCAGCATCACAAACATTTTTTACCGCGGGGTGTTGGATCATTCGTTCCGCAAAAATCACGTAGTACTCTTCTTTTAGCCCATCGACATGGCCAATTAGCTGTAAATTTCGGTCGTCTTCAATCTCCGACATGTATACGGTCGGTGCCAAGAAAATCACATCATCGTGGTACCGAGCAAAAGCTTTCATCAACGCAACATCATCAAACTCCCCTAGCACATTGGGTTGAAGGCCTTGACGATCAAACCATTGAATAACTTTACGCCCCATAGCCGTTCGGCTCGCGGGAATCAGAAGTTTTTTTTGTTCCAAGATCTCAGGGAATCGCACATTTTCAATTTCAGAAGAAGCAAAAAAGCTCATGCTACTTTCACCCAACTTTTTGCTATAAAGGCCAGGACTTTGAGTAGAATCAACGGGACAATCCGAAAGGATCATATCTAGCTTGTGCTGAGAAAGGCGTTCAAGTAGCAGTTCGTGGGTCGATTCATAACAGCGTAAATGAATACTGTTATCTTCCGGGACGGTCGTCATCAGTATTTTACTGACCAAGCGTTTAGATAATGCATCGGCTACACCAACTTCAAATAGAATGTTCGAGTGCTGGCTGTAATTGACGATATCTAACATCTCATAGCTCAAACCGAACATCCGGTCGGCGTACTTAAACACAAGCTGACCTAACTCAGTGGGCTCAACTGTACGACCATTACGCTTGGTTAACTTTCCTTTCATGCGCTCTTCAAGCGCTTTAATCTGTCCTGTCACGGTTTGCGGTGTCAGGAAGAGCGCGTCAGCCGCCTTAGTTACAGAGCCCTGTTTGCACACCATCCAGAAATAATAGAGATGGTTGTAGTTTAGATGTGACATGATCGAGTCCCGAAAAGAAAGTGATACTTTTTATACCAAATGTGACAGAGACAAACAATAAACTCGACAAAACCATACAATACCTTACAAAAGCATAAGTTTTACCGAAAGTATAAAGTCAATACTGTCATAAAAGTTGAACTGATGCGCATTTTCTCTACAAAAAAAACGCAAAAACCAAACAAAACGAAATCAAAATTTAATCATTAAAATCAACAGGTTAAAAATTAATTTTCTTCCTCTTTTACGCCATTATCAAAAAGAACAATAAAAATCTCTCACAGCAAGAAATCTGTAATATTACTGAAATATTTGTTCTCTAACATCGCCCGCAGATTCAACTACAGACCGAAAAATGAACTGAAAGGTCAACGGAGAAAATTATGATGAACCAAGCTACTTCAACAGTGGCACCAATTTCGAGCACAGCTCGTTGGTTACGCTGGGCTAACTTGGCATTCATGTTATATCTGCTTCTTCTAGCAGTATCTATGGTTGGTAGTGGCTTTAAATGGGCAACTGGCGATCAAGCTAAGGTGCTATTTGAATTTGCCGCACACCCAGTTGCAGGTCTCATGATCGGCTTGGTGGCAACAGCCTTAATTCAGTCTTCAAGTACTGTAACGTCTATTATTGTAGGCTTGGTTGCAGGTGGCTTACCTGTAGAAACCGCTATCCCTATGGTGATGGGTGCTAACATTGGTACCACAGTGACCAATACGCTTGTGTCTCTTGGCCACGTGCGCTGTAAAGAAGAGTTCAAACGTGCATTTGCAAGTGCAACCATTCACGACTTCTTCAACTTGCTTGCTGTCGCTATTTTCCTTCCGTTGGAAATGATGTTCGGCATTTTAGAGAAAGTTTCTCACTGGCTTGTTTCTCCACTGCTTGCTACTGGTGATATGAGCATTAAGGGCTTCAACTTTATTAAACCAATTACAAAGCCAGTCGTAGGCGCAATTAAAGAGCCACTTTCTACCTTCGGTGATACTGTTGGCGGCGTCATGCTTATTGCTTTGGGTATTGCGACTATCTTCGTTGCAATCACAGTGATGGGTAAATTGATGAAGAGCCTAATGGTTGGTCGCGCACGTGAAATTTTGAAAAACGCCATCGGTCGTGGTCCTATTCACGGCATCGTATCAGGCTCAATCGTGACCGTTCTAGTACAATCTTCCTCAACCACGACAAGTTTAATGGTTCCGTTGGTTGGTACTGGCGTGTTGAAAGTACGAGATATCTACCCTTTCACTCTGGGTGCTAACATTGGTACTTGTATTACGGCACTACTAGCAGCGACAGCGGTATCTGGAGAGTTCGCAGTATTCGCACTACAAATCGCTCTAGTCCACTTAGTGTTTAACATCATGGCGACGCTGTTTATCTTTGGAATTCCATTCCTACGTGAGATTCCGGTTAAAGGCGCTGAGATGATTTCTGAAATGGCTATTAAGAATAAAGCTGTTGTTGGTGGTTACCTAATGTCAGTATTCGTTATTCTACCAGGTGCAATTCTAGCCCTAACAACGTAACAACAACGACATACCATCGCTTATTGTTTAGGCTCCACATCGTGGAGCCTTTTTTATGATAATTAAACTGTTCAAATCGATTGTCCGGTGATAATTTGAGCCACATCAGCATGCTTATGCTGAGCTATCTCATTTGGAGTCGACAACATGACGCAGCTTAATGACGCTATTTCTGATCAGCTACTCGCAATAGACGAAAACCTAACCCAACTGGTTGCTGATATTGATATCCTCAGTAGCGTGAATCCTCTTAATTATGCTCAAGAAAGAGAACGTTTCATTAAAAACAAATATTCTCAAGAGCCTAATTTTCAATATTCAATTACTAACGTAGATACCCACAGCGCAAAGCGACGCCTATATGAGCTACCTCTAGAAAACATTCAAGACACCCAACTGCAGAGGCTATACGCGGATGTAATTCAGTCTTATGCAGATAAACTGGATCAAGTGAATACCATCGGCACGCAAGAGTTTCTTTATAACTCCTTACGCTATTATGGGGAACCGAGCGCCAAAGATATTGCCAACGCCCATTTCATATTGCACCTTCCTACAGAAGAAGAAAAAGAACCTCAGCACGATAGCCGTGCAATAGCACGTTTCATGCAAAATTTTGCTCAACGCAATGGGTATGAATGTGAAATACAGGTGTTAGACGGGATGTTAGCAAACGCACTAGTTTCAGGGTCTCGAGTCAAAATTAACCACGCGGCGTACATCACCACTGATGAGCTGGAGGCTCTTGCACATCATGAAATGGGAGTACATCTCCTGACTACGCTTAACGGTCGTCAACAACCGCTAAAAGTCCTGAGCTTAGGTTGTCCTGCCAATACCAACACTCAAGAAGGGCTGGCTATATTATGTGAGTATCTGTCAGGACATTTCAGTATCAAGCGCCTAAGAACCTTAGCCTTACGAGTTCTGGCAGTAGAGTCGATGATCAAGGATCGCGATTTCCGCCATACGTTCATGCTATTAAAAGAACAGTATAAAGCTTCTGATCTTCAAGCATTTACAACGACTGCCCGAGTGTATCGAGGTGGAGGTTTAACGAAGGATTACTTGTATCTTAGAGGATTCCGAGAGGTGCTCAATGCCTATGATAAATTGGGCGATGACTTTTCACTATTGTTGTGCGGGAAAACGGAGCTGAAGTACTTTGAGCTTATCCGTTCATTAGTGAGTAAAGAAATATTCACTCAACCTAAGTTTATTAGCCCGGCACTGTCCAAACCGATGCAGACCAACCCAATTCACCGTTATATTGTCAGTGCACTAAAATAATACCTTCTAAGTACAAAAAAGAAAAAAGCTCCATTCGGAGCTTTTTCTATATCTTGAAGAACGATACTCGTTACACTGAGAATGGGTAACGAATAGGATCGTGATGCTCGTACCCTTCAACCCAAAAGTCATCCAGTGTGACCCATGTTTCCAAATCTTCTAGAGATTTAATCTCTGGGTTGATATGGAACGTCGGCGCTTTTAATGGCTCACGTTTCAACTGAACATCGCGCATCAGTTCAAGCTGGTCTTCATAAATGTGAGCATTCACAATCTTATGAAATGCCTGACCAGGTTTCTTGCCCGTAATTTGCGCAATAATCGCCAAGAACACGTAAACTTGAACCATATTGAAGTTTAAGCCAAGCGGTACATCACACGAACGCTGAGTACTATTCAGGTAAAGCGTATCATCCAGCAATGAAAAATGGTGACTGTACATACAAGGACGCAAGCACCCCATGTGGAACTCACCCGGGTTGTAGAAGTTCAAGATTTCACCGCGGTCATCAACGCCACGCGTTAAGTCATCCACTATCTTACGTAGCTGGTCAACATGACCACCATCAGGTTTCGCCCAGGCGCGCCCTTGAACCCCATAGACACGGCCCATGTCGTCTTCGCCTTTACGGTATGGGTTATTCAACCAGGCATCATTTAGGTTGGCATTGGCATCCCAGGTTTTCGTGCCCAGCTTACGAAAATCTTCCGCATTATCGTAACCACGAATGTACCCTAGTAGCTCTGCAACGGCTGCTTTCCAAAAACTTTTACGTGTGGTGACCAACGGAAATTGATTGTTCGCAACATCGTAGGTTAAATCCGCGTTGATTACGGTCAGGCAGCGCTTGCCTGTACGCTCATTTTCAACCCAAACACCTTGGTCAACGATGCGTTGACACAAATCTAAATACTGTTTCACACCAATACCTTACTTCGTCTTTTGTGGTAATTCGTCTTTGTAATGACCACGTTTGTATGCCCAAACCATCATGAGGACACCGATAACCACCATAGGCAGGGATAAAATCTGTCCCATGGAAATAAAGCCACCGAATAAACCCAAATGAGCGTCTGGTTCGCGCACGTACTCAACTAAGAAGCGGAATGTACCATATCCAGCTAAAAATAGCCCTGAAACAGAACCTAGAGGACGAGGTTTCTTGATGAACCAATTCAAGATGAAGAAAAGTACGATACCTTCAAGCGCCATTTCATAAAGCTGCGATGGATGACGTGGCAGTGGACCGCCATTTGGGAAAACGATCGCCCAAGGCACATCCGTTACTCGGCCCCACAACTCGCTGTTCATGAAGTTACCTAAACGCCCCATACCCAAACCAAATGGCACAAGCGGCGCGATAAAGTCAGCAACACCGAAGAAAGTTCGCCCGTTTTTGTGTGCATACCAGAACATCGCAGTAATCACACCCAGTAAGCCCCCGTGGAAAGACATACCACCGGTCCACACTTTAAATAGATACAAAGGGTCAGCCAGGAAGAGCTCAAAATTGTAGAAAAGCACGTAGCCTACACGGCCACCAATCACCACGCCAAGGAAGCCTGCGAACAACAAATCAGAAACCTGCTCTCGTGTCCAACCACTTCCAGGCTTATCTGCACGTCGGTTCGCTAACCATAGAGCAAACATAAAGCCCACAAGGTACATCAAACCGTACCAACGAACCGAAACAGGACCAATAGAGATTAAAACCGGATCAATATTGGGAAATTCAATATATCCCTGAGACATAAATCATTCTCTTCTTATCACAACAAAATAAATATACCCAAGTAACCTCTAGATGCTTGGTTCAGCGAGAATGACTTGGGTACAAACTTAGAGCAGCATGGTCGCTGCAACAAACATTAAGAACACCGCGAATATCTTTTTTAATACCGCAGTTGGAAGGTTAGTTGCGAGCTTCGCACCCACTTTTGTTGTGAGCATCGAGGCCATAGCAATCGCTAATAAAGCGGGAAGATAAACATAGCCAATACTGTATGAAGGTAAGCCTTCCACTTTATAGCCATGTAAGATGAAGCCGATCATACCAGAAATAGCAATCACGCAACCACAAACGGAGGATGAGCCCACCGCTTTACGCATCTCTATCCCATGTTTATTTAAAAATGGTACCGACAGTGAGCCACCACCAATACCAGCAAGGCTTGATACGACACCAATTCCCGTGCCGTAAACTACAGTCACAGGGCTGCTCGGCATAGGTTTACTGCTCGTAACTTTAATGGAACGAAACATTTGTACTGACAGGCAAAGAACAATGACACCAAACACTTTCGGCAAATAGTGTGTAGGGATCCACTCAGCAATATTGGCACCAACAAAGCCACCAATGACCACACCAGGCATCAACCATTTTACGACAAACATATCGACATTGCCGAGCTTAAGGTGATTCATCGCCGATGAGCCAGACGTGACAATAATACTCGCTAACGAAGTGGCTAAGGCCATGTGCATACTCATTTCTGGAGAGATCCCAGCAAGAGGAAGCAAATACAACAAGGCAGGAACAACAATCAAACCACCACCGATACCGAGTAACCCCGCCATCACACCCACAAAAGCGCCTAGCGCCAACAATAACAAAAATAAAGAGACGGTCACGATTTCCTACTTTTTACCTGCACGGATAAAGCCCGCAAAACCCTGTTGGATGAAGAAGTCATGCATCATTTGATGAATGTCCTCCCCGTAGGACTTTGTCATTGCTTGCTCCGCTAATTTTTCTAATTCTTCTTGTTGGCTATGACGAATCAAATATTTCACCTTAGCCACGTTGGAGGTGTTCATACTCAAACTGGTATACCCTAACCCAAGTAAGAGAAGAGCGCCAAATGGATCACCCGCTAGCTCACCACAAATACACACGGGCACCTGATATTTATCACACACCTCATGGATTTGCTTAAGCGCTAACAGTACCGCAGGATGCATAGATTCATAGACATCCGCGACGCGCGAATTGTTCCTATCTACCGCTAATAAATACTGAGTTAAATCGTTTGTCCCGACAGAAACAAAATCAACACGGTGAGCGATCGTTGGCAACAGATACACCATCGATGGTACTTCAATCATGACCCCAATTTGTGGGAATTGAATACTATCATCAAGCAAAACGGCTTCGCTGTGAGCTTGATTAATCAAGCTAATGGCATCGTCTAGCTCTTTTACCCCTGACACCATTGGCAATAAGATACTTAAGTTTCCGCTTTCTGCACTCGCTCTTAACATTGCACGCAGCTGGATCAAGAAAATGTCTGGATGATCCAATGTAAAACGAATGCCACGCCAGCCTAGAAACGGATTATCTTCTTCGATGGGCAAATACGGCAAAGGTTTGTCACCACCAATATCCAAAGTACGCATCACTACTCGTTGATTCGGATAGCTGTTAAGTATTGCTTGGTATTGATGATACTGCTCATCTTCCGAAGGAAAGTGATGCTGAAGTAAAAATGCAATCTCAGTTCGGTACAACCCAACACCATCAACACCTGTGTTGATGGCAATGTTACTGTCTGCACTGAGTCCCGCATTCAGCATAATTTCGATATGGTGATTATCTTGCGTAACCGCAGGGAGTGCGAGGTCCTTGTTTACCATGGCAAACAATTCAGACTCTTCGCTTACTAAGCTGCGATACTCTCGCAACAACTGACGGTTTGGCTCTAAGAAGATCTCACCCGTATAGCCGTCGACTATCCCGAGTTTGCCATTCACCACATCCAGATTAATGTTGGCGCCCATGACTGCAGGGACCCCAAGAGCTCGAGATAAAATGGCAGCGTGAGAGTTTGCGCCTCCCTCTAATGATACGACGGCTAACAAAAACTCTTTAGGTACAGAAGCGAGCAAGGTGGCAGTGAGTTCGTTCGCCACCAAAATAATGGGACGATCAATTGCAGAATTTTCTTGCTCACTGTTGTGCAGAAAATAGAGCAGCCTTTGCCCTAACTCTCGGATATCTTGCGCTCTTTCACGCATGTATACATCCGACATTCTGGCAAATCGATTCGAGTATGACTCTACAACTTGGCGTAACGCCCAGTCTGCCCTGTCTCCTTTTTCAATCTGCTTCTTCAAATCACCGCGAAGCATCGGATCATTCAGTAAGTGAGTAAACAGATCGAAGATCGCCAGCGCATCTTTGTTGATTTCACTGTCCAGCTTTTTCCGCATACGGCGAAAGTCATTTAACGCTCGCTCTATGGCCACCAGTAATGTCTCGTGCTCGCGTTCCTTATCTAACGTGGACGAAGGGAAAACATCCGATAAACTCGGCTGGGTATTGTCGAACCAAAACTCTCCAATCGCGACACCAGTAGACGCAGGCAAACCTTTTAATACCGTGGGTTTAGATGCTAACTGCCAATGCCCAAGATTCTGCGCATGTGCAATGAGCACCGCTAACTGAGCGGATAAGGTAACAAGAAACGATTCTTCCATTTCACTAAACAAGCGCGGCGTTTTTTGTTGGATCACCAACACACCTAAAACTTGTTTACGATGAATGATTGGAGTAGCTAAAAAAGAGTGGTAAATCTGTTCGCCGAGTTGAGGAAAGAATTTGAACTCGGGGTGTTTTGAGGCTTCGGCAAGGTTAAGGGGTTCAGCGCTTCGTTTTACCAACCCAACCAAGCCTTCATTGAAGTTGATATGAATACTATCACCTTCAAAAATAAGGCCTTGAGTTGCCATTAACTCAAGGCGCTGCATTTCTTCATTAGCAAGATAGATAGTACAGCACTCAGTACTAAGGGCAGCACAAGTCTCTTTCACCAATATATCGAGTGCCAGATGCACATCATCGACCCTGGAGACTTTCTCAACTATTTCCCTTAGCTGACTGAGCATGATTATCCTCTACGTTGCTTTTTTCTTTTCCCTTTCGCTTTTCTCTCTCGAAAAGGCATGGCTAAGGATGCAAATTCTTTCATCGCTCGTCGATAAACATCTCGCTTGAAAGAAACAACTTGCCTAACTGGATACCAGTAACTTACCCAGCGCCAACCATCAAATTCAGGGGATTTTCCGCGTTGCATATTAATGCGAGACTCATCGCATTCTAATCTCAGCAGAAACCATTTCTGTTTTTGGCCGATACAAACAGGCTTGGAGTCCCAACGCACCAATCGCTTTGGTAGCTTATATCTTAACCAATGACGACTTGTTGCAATGATCTTAACGTCTTTTTTCGTTAAACCGACTTCTTCGTATAACTCCCTGAACATGGCTTGTTCAGGGGTTTCACCTTCGTCAATCCCACCTTGTGGAAATTGCCATGAGTGTTGCCCGTATCGTTTAGCCCAGAAGACCTGACCATGGTTATTACATATCACAATACCAACATTAAGTCGGTAACCATCGCCATCTATCACTGGCTAACCTCTATGAATAAATTTTTTATTACCGTGATTTTTCCACATATCCCCATTACTAGCAAACTTACTGATGTGATATGAGCAAGATTTATTACCTTTTCAGCATTTTTGGATATCTTTTAATCAAACCATACCTTATCAACACAAGAGTGAGACATTGCCCACATTTATTCACCTTTTCTGTGAATAACTTTGTGAAGAATTCAATTCAAATGAGTAATTCAGTTCAATCCCATCAAAAGCAAAACAGATGAAGAAACAAAAAATAAACATAAAACATTGATAAAAAAGTATTTATTTTTAAAAACAACGATAATTCGATCTTCAGTTTCTTGATGATCTTTTCACCAAACTCAGATCGGTCAAAGATCCACCAACAGGCTATTTATCCACACTCACCTGCTATTCGTTTAGATGATTACAACAAAATCAACCCCAAAAATGCATTTTAACCCCTGTTTATTCATACAGACCCCGCCAGGATCTTATCAATACCTCCTCCACCTGTGGATAAGTTATGAATTGATCGTTCTTACACCGCCTCGGTGAAATCTTAAACAGTAGATTTGGTCGGAGTTTGATAAACTATATTTTTTGTAATACCACCTTGTAACTATGAAACCAGAACCACAAACAGAAGCAGAGCTATTGGAACGAGCGCATGATATGGCAGGACTCAGTTTTGCTGAGTTGGCCGCCGAGGCGAATATGATTGTTCCTGAAAACTTAAAACGTGATAAAGGTTGGGTGGGTCAATTACTCGAATGGCACTTGGGCGCTCCAGCTGGCAGTAAACCTCAACAAGATTTCGCAAAACTAGGGATCGAGTTGAAAAGTATTCCGATCAGTTATTCTGGCAAACCTTTAGAAACAACCTTTGTTTCTGTGGCTCCCCTCACTGGTGTTCATGGTCTTACATGGGAAACAAGTCATGTTCGAAACAAGCTATCTCGCGTGCTTTGGGTACCCGTAGAAGGAGAACGAGAAATCCCACTCGCTGAAAGACGTGTGGGCAGTCCACTCATTTGGTCACCAGATGAAGAAGAAGAACGGATTTTGCGAAATGACTGGGAAGAGTTAATGGAGATGATCGTCTTGGGAAGATTTGATCAAATTTCCGCCAGACACGGAGAAGCGCTGCATCTTCGCCCTAAAGCCGCAAATGCAAAAGCGCTCACCGAAGCATACAACTCAAATGGTAAGCCGATGAAAACTCTGCCCCGAGGCTTTTACCTTAGAACACAGTTTACTGAACAGATCTTACTCAAGCACTACATTAACACTCAACCAGAATAAAACCATATCAGCTATTTAGTGCGTCACGAGCGATAACTCAATATCGCAGTATGAGGCTGCCTCTTCAGTGCCACATTCGTCATACGCATTGCGCAGCCTTAAATACGCTTTATCGACCCCTAGCCTCAATAGTTCTTCTTTTACTAAGTCTAGAGAGCCAAAATGTATCGGGTCTTCACCGTCTTTAATCGGCTCAAGTTGATGCTTGTACTCCACAGCTAAAAGATAGTCAGAGACATCAGAACACCCAATCACAAATACTTTGGGAGTTTTATAAGTATCTTTATGTGGACCATGTAGCCACATGTCCAATTGATGCTTCTGCATAACATACCTCCTTCACACGATTATTTAAGTGTAGTTAGGCTAACTGTAGCTTTCGAGTTTGCTCTCCCTTTATACGTAAATCATTTGCGATTGCGGCTAAAAATCCCCTATATTGGAGTCACTTATTTAGTCGGTAACTCTTCAAGGACGTGATATGCAATACACAAAACTACCGCACTCATCACTTGAGATCAGTAAAATCTGCCTCGGCACTATGACGTTTGGCGAGCAAAACACAGAAAAGGACGCCTTTGAACAGCTCGACTTTGCCCTCGATCATGGGGTGAACTTCATCGATACCGCAGAGATGTACCCTGTACCGCCAAGATCGGAAACACAAGGGCTTACCGAGCAATACATCGGTAATTGGTTAGCAAAAAGCGGCAAAAGAGAAAAAGTAGTACTGGCAACAAAAGTGGCAGGCCCTCGCAATGTTCCTCACATTAGAGACAACATGAGCCTTAATCGTCGCCACATCCATACAGCGATTGATGACAGCCTTAATCGTCTACAAACCGATTATGTCGATTTGTACCAACTACATTGGCCGCAGCGTCAAACCAACTGCTTTGGTCAACTCAACTACCCATACCCTGACAAACAAGAAGAAGTCACGTTAATTGAAACGTTGGAAGCGCTTACTGAATTAGTGAATGCAGGTAAAGTGCGCTATATCGGCGTATCCAACGAGACGCCGTGGGGTGTGATGTCGCTACTGCGTTTGGCAGAAAAACACGATTTGCCAAGAATTGTCTCCATTCAAAACCCATATAACTTATTGAACCGCAGCTTCGAAGTTGGCTTGTCTGAAATCAGCCATTACGAAGGCGTTCAGTTACTTGCCTACTCTCCTTTGGCATTTGGCTGCCTGAGTGGTAAATACCTAAACGGGGCAAAACCTGAAGGCGCTCGATGCACTAAGTGGGAGCGTTTTGCGCGCTACTTCACTCCGCAAGGTGTTAAAGCGACCGAAGCTTACGTCAATTTAGCTCAAGAGCATGGTCTAAACCCTGCACAAATGGCGCTCGCGTTTGTCAATCAGCGTCCATTTGTTGCTTCTAACATTATCGGAGCAACAAACCTAGACCAATTAAAAGCCAATATCGACAGTATTGATTTGCAACTTAGCGACGAACTACTTACTGAAATTCAAGCAATAGGTACAACTTACTCGAATCCTTGCCCTTAACAGTACCACCTTCAAACGAAAACAGCTGATCTTCAAGATCAGCTGTTTATCCAATGAAGTCATACTTCATATAAAAAGTTAAGCGTGTTGAATGACTCGTTAGCAACTCAGTCAGCCCAACACGCTAACGATTACGTCATTATTCGCGACGTTAAGACTCGACGAAGGTGACGAACTCGACGTTCAACTTTTACTGCATCCGGAACATTGGCACGTGTAGAACGACCATCGCGATCTAAACCAATATCTCTCAATAGATGAACATTCGTCCATGGAATATCATGAGCAGTTCGACGTATGGTGCGCTGCCATTGCTTTTCTTCGCGTTTAAGGTCTGCTTTCAATAGCAAAGTGGCCAATTGTAGGTAAATAGAGTGACGCATAATATTTTCTCCGATTATCGATGTATTCGACTGGGAAAAATAGTGCGTAAAATGAACAGAAATATTCTGTTGATACTAAGCCGCTACTTTTCCGCAGCCTAGTAATAAATATGATAGGTTACGGATTAATTTTTATCTTGTGAGCCAGTGGTATTGGTATCATCCGATTTAAGGGTTATCGGAGCGATAGGCATACGATCAGCGCAAGCAGTGGTGTTAACAACGTAATGTTTCATCTTGCGCCTCCTAGCTAAAAATTAATCCGTTTATGAAAGGTATAACTCACTGAGTTACGGTTAAATTGTAAGCTTTGATGAATATATATCAAACATTTTTTGCCTTTTTGATTAAAAACAAATCAATACACCTCAATTTAGTTTCATATACTTTTATGTATAACATATTCACCTGAGGAATATATAAATTTGCGGATTTTATAAATCAAACCAAACAAAAAATAAAAAGAGCGGCTCTGTGGCCACTCTTTTATTGTATTTATTCGCCTATTTGACACAGGGAAAGGCCAACTACATGGCTTGTTCGGAAATCAAATTATGTTTATTAAGTAGTCGATACATGGTTGCACGCGAAACTCCTAGCTCTTTCGCCGCATTTGAAACTTGACCAGAATGAGATTCCAAAACAACTAGCAACGCATCACGTTCACTCTTCTCACGGATTGATTTCAAGCTGCGCTTTGAGTCATTACGTTGAGGTAAATCTAAGTGATGCTCTTCAATCATTACGCTGTCGGACATTAATACCGCTCGCTTCACTTGGTTCATCAGCTCACGCACATTTCCAGGCCAGAAATAACGTGTCAGTGCCTTGAATGCATCCTCAGAAAAGCTTTTTGCTTGCGAGTTGTACTCTTTTGAGAACTCTTGTAAGTAGAAACGAGCCAGCAATGCGATGTCACTCGCACGTTCTTTCAAGCTAGGGACATTGATGCGCAAAACGTTGATGTAATGGTAAAGCTCTTCATTGAAGTCACCGTCAATCAAAGCTTTTTCAACATCTGACGAGTTAGCAGCAAGAATACGCACGTTAACCGCTTTTACGCCATCTTTGGTATCAATGGTGCCTTCTTGCAAGAATCTCAGCAGATTCATTTGCTGCTCTTTTGAAATGGTAAGAATGTCGTTAAACAACACGGTGCCGCCATCTGCTTGTTCAAGCAGGCATGCTTCCATATCTTCATCGGCGTTAATACCAAATACTTCAGCTTGGAAACGTTGTTCATTGAGTGCGCGACAGTTAATTGCCATAAACGGTTTATGAGAGCGTGAAGAGACTTTATGGATGGCCCTAGCAACCGCCTCTTTACCAGTCCCACTTTCCCCAGAAATCAGAATACTGACGTCCGTTGGACCAATGCGCTTCACTTGATCGCGTAAACGTTTCATCGGGATAGATTCACCGATCAAACCCATATCTAAACTGCTACCAAAACTAGGCCAAACTTTTTTCTCCAACTTAAGCATGCCAAGCTGGTGACCTATTGTGCTTAATAACTGTGCATCTGGGATCGGCGCTGTGAAAAAATCGATACAAAAGTTAACAATGAACTGGCATATGGTGTCAGTGCCAAGCTGAGATTCACGAATAAACGCTAACCAACGTACGTGTTTGTGAGAGCTGACTAAGTTCGCCAAACCATTCAAGCTGAACTCGTCATGGCTGAGATCAACAATACCGATACATGGACCAATATCTTCTAACAGCGTATTAGCTTTGCGTAAGTCACCTACTTGGTGACACTTCCAGCCCACTTGCTCCAGTACCGATAACCAAGGCTCATAAGTACCGCCAACTACCACAAGCGATCCCGGGATGGAATCCATCTTAAACTGCCCAGCCATTCTCTAACCCTTTTTCATTGTTAATAGAAATTTTGTGCCACAAACTTATCTTTGCGAGCGGGTAACATTATCGAGACTCCGCCCCCTCACGTCTGTCTCAGTATTAAGACTATGCAATAGATTGAGATTTGGCGAATGTTTATTTGCATATCCCATTAAAAGGCAAATGCAACAACTTGAATCAGCTTAACTAAAAGGCAAAAAAAACCACCCGAAGGTGGTTTTTTACTCATCCTATCGAATTACGCTTGCGGGCGCATTGCAGGGAATAAGATCACGTCACGGATAGTGTGCGTGTTAGTCAGTAGCATAACCAAACGGTCGATACCGATACCTTGGCCTGCTGTTGGCGGTAGGCCGTGCTCTAGAGCAGTGATGTAGTCTGCATCGTAGAACATTGCTTCGTCGTCACCAGACTCTTTCGCTTCAACCTGTGCTTTAAAGCGTGCATCTTGGTCTTCAGCATCGTTAAGCTCTGAGAAACCGTTCGCTACTTCACGGCCACCGATAAAGAACTCAAAGCGGTCTGTAAAGAACGGGTTGTCATCGCTACGACGAGCTAGTGGAGAGATATCTGCTGGGTAGCCAGTGATGAACGTAGGCTGCATTAGCTTAGGTTCTGCTGTTTCACCAAAGATCTCTTCAAGAAGCTGACCACATGTCCAGAAAGGTTCTACTTCAACGTGAACAGATTTCGCGATAGAAACCATTAGATCACGGTTTTGTAGGTCTTCTTCTGTTAGCGCTTGGATTTGCGCGTGGTCTGGGTTGTAGTGCTTGATTGCTTCGAACATGCTCATACGAGTGTAAGTACCACCAAACTCAACCGTTTCATCACCGTAAGGCATTGACGTTGAACCTAGAACTTCTTGCGCCACTGAGCTTAGTAGTTCTTCAGTTAGGTCCATCAGATCTTTGTAGTCTGCGTACGCCATGTAGAATTCCATCATTGTGAATTCTGGGTTGTGGCGTGGAGAAAGGCCTTCGTTACGGAAGTTACGGTTGATTTCGAATACGCGATCAAAACCACCAACAACTAGACGCTTCAGGTATAGCTCTGGCGCGATACGTAGGTACATTGGCATGTCTAGTGCGTTGTGGTGCGTGATGAATGGACGCGCACTCGCACCGCCAGGGATAACGTGCATCATTGGCGTTTCAACTTCCATGAACTGCTTAGAGATCATGAAGTTGCGGATTGCAGACATTACTTTAGAACGTACTACGAACGCTTGACGAGAGTCTTCGTTAACGATCAGATCAACGTAACGTTGGCGGTAACGCATCTCTTGGTCAGTTAGACCGTGGAACTTTTCTGGAAGTGGACGTAGTGCTTTGGTTAGCAACTCGTACTCTTCCATGTTCACGTATAGGTCACCTTTACCAGACTTATGAAGTGCACCTTTAACACCGATGATGTCACCGATATCTAGACCTTGGTATTTTTCTTTAAGTACTTTTTGAACCGCTTTGTCAGCGTAAGCTTGGATACGGCCAGAAGTTTCTTGGATTACCAAGAATGGACCACGTTTAGCCATGATACGGCCAGCGATTGCTACTACGTGGTTAAGCTCTTCTAGCTCTTCCTTCGTCTTTTCACCGAACTCTTTCTGAAGGTCGCCCGCTAGTGCGTCACGACGGAAGTCGTTTGGATGGCCGTTCGCTTTGCAGCTCTTTCGGATTGCATCCAGTTTAGCGCGGCGTTCAGCAATTAGCTTGTTCTCTTCTTGTGCAGAGGCTTCTTGTACAGTTTCGTTTTGAACAGCATCAGTCATTTTCGATGTATCCTGTTTTTGTCGGTGAAAAGCTTTATAGACCTGATTTCAGGCTAGCTTCAAT
Source organism: Vibrio alginolyticus NBRC 15630 = ATCC 17749 (assembly GCF_000354175.2). NCBI lineage: Bacteria > Pseudomonadati > Pseudomonadota > Gammaproteobacteria > Vibrionales > Vibrionaceae > Vibrio > Vibrio alginolyticus. Next base: position 2,881,894 of record NC_022349.1, on the reverse strand, counting down.
AAATTTGTCCAGATCGCCATCAAGAACCGCTTGAGTATTACGGTTTTCAATGCCCGTACGGAGGTCCTTAATACGTGAGTCATCCAATACGTAAGAACGGATCTGGCTACCCCAGCCAATGTCAGACTTAGCGTCTTCATTAGCTTGTTTTTCCGCATTTTGCTTTTGCAATTCAAGCTCAAATAGCTTCGCTCGAAGCTGTTTCATTGCCTGATCTTTGTTCTTATGTTGAGAACGGTCATTCTGACACTGAACCACTGTGTTCGTAGGTACGTGCGTAATACGTACCGCAGATTCTGTGGTGTTTACGTGCTGACCACCTGCGCCTGACGCACGGTAAACGTCAATACGTAGGTCGGAAGGATTAATGTCGATGTCGATGTTTTCATCAATCTCTGGATAGATGAACGCAGAAGCAAATGACGTATGGCGACGACCGCCTGAATCGAACGGAGATTTACGAACAAGACGATGAACGCCCGTTTCAGTACGTAACCAACCGTACGCATATTCACCAGAGATGCGAACTGTTGCCGACTTAAGACCCGCGACTTCACCTTCAGAGACTTCAATCACTTCAGCTTTGAAGCCCTTCGCTTCTGCCCAACGTAGGTACATACGCAGCAGCATGTTAGTCCAGTCTTGTGCTTCTGTACCACCAGAGCCAGCTTGCAAATCGATGTAACAATCAGAGCTATCGTGGTCGCCAGAGAACATACGACGGAATTCAAGCTTTTCTAGCTTCTCTTCCAACTCAGCAAGTTCTGGTTCAATTTCGTCAAATGTTTCTTGATCTTCTTCTTCTACAGCCAGCTCAAGAAGACCTTCTACATCTTCCACACCTTGCTCTAGTAGATCAATGGTTTCAACAACCGCTTCTAGTGATGCACGCTCTTTACCCAGTGCTTGCGCACGCTCAGGTTCGTTCCATACATCTGGTTGTTCAAGTTCTGCGTTGACTTCTTCTAGACGCTCTTTCTTCGCGTCATAGTCAAAGATACCCCCTCAGGACATTTGTGCGCTGAGACACGTCCTGCAGACGGTTTTTAATTGGATTGATTTCAAACATGTTTACTCAACATTTTAGAATAGAATTTAACCGAGAAATTCTACTGAAAAATGTGACCGAGATACAGGAAAATTTCGGATGAGAAATCAGATTGCGGTGAGAGAGAGCACGGTCATAAAATTTTACACCCACTTAGGGGCAACCGTACTCTATAAGAAAGGTTAATCTAGGTATTACTTAGCTTCGATATGGTCGATCATCAATTGCAATGATTGATTACCACGAAATTCATTCACATCCAGCTTATACGCGAGACGTACTGTTTTAACCGATGCATCTGGCCATCGACGTAGATCAACATTGAATGCGATACCGTCGATCATCACATTGGTAGGGTGACCTTTATAAAGCGGCTCTAACATCAATTTAAGATGCTTCTCACCCACCAGCTTTTGATGCAGTACTTTAAACTCACCATCAAAGATTGGCTCTGGGAAAGCTTGTCCAAAAGGGCCACCCGATCGCAGCTGTTCAGCAACATGCATAGAGAACTCTTCCGGCTTAAGTTCGCCATCTGACATGATCACGCCTTTTAGCGCCGCTTCATCGAGTTCCTTTTTTACCACTTCATCAAACAAACGACTGAAACGCTCAAAATCCTGCTCTTTAATCGTTAAGCCTGCTGCCATGGCGTGTCCACCAAACTTGATGATCAAACCCGGGTTTTGCGTGTCGATGAAATCCAACGCATCGCGCATGTGTAGCCCCGGAATAGAACGACACGAGCCTTTAATCGTCCCTTCTCCACCATCAGCAAATGCAATGACTGGACGATGAAACTTCTCTTTAATGCGCGAAGCCAAAATACCAATCACACCTTGGTGCCAATCACGTTGGAATAAGGCTAAGCCATAAGGAAGCTCATTGCCTTCACCAAACTGAAGGCGCTCACAGAAAGCCATCGCTTCTTGCTTCATGCCTTCTTCAATCTCTTTACGAGTTTGGTTCAAGCCATCCAATTCACTTGCCATGCGACGAGCAGCGTGGATGTTGTTACACATCAGCAGTTCAACACCGAAAGACATGTCATCAAGACGACCTGCTGCGTTAATACGTGGACCTAAAGCAAAGCCAAAGTCAGACGCAACTAAACGACGCGCATCGCGCTTCGCGACCTCAATTAATGCTTGGATGCCGGGACGCGCTTTGCCCGCACGAATACGTTGCAAGCCTTGGTGTACAAGAATGCGGTTGTTTTCATCCAATGGAACGACGTCGGCGACGGTACCCAGTGCAACAAGGTCAATCAGTTCCATCAATTTGGGCTCTTGCATCCCCTGTTCTGCAAACCAATTGTGTTTTCGCATATGAACGCATAGTGCCATCATGAGATAAAACGCGACCCCTACACCCGCAAGCGCTTTAGATGGAAAGCTACAGCTCTCAAGGTTTGGGTTCACCATTGCATCCACATCAGGCAACACTTGTCCTGGCAAGTGGTGATCGGTAACAAGCACAGTAATGCCATTTTCTTTTGCGTAACGCACGCCTTCGATTGATGAGACGCCGTTATCCACCGTCATGATCATCTCAGCGCCAAGCTCTAGGGCTTGGTCAACGACTTCTGGGCTTAACCCATAACCGTCTTCAAAACGATTTGGCACTAGGTAATCCACATTGTGACTACCAAGCATACGCAGCGCGAGCACTGATAATGCTGAGCTTGTCGCGCCATCAGCGTCAAAATCACCGACAACGATGATGCGTTTTTGTTCTTTTATCGCCTGAAACAAAAGATCGACAGCTTGCTCAATCCCCCCGAGTTTTTGATATGAATGCAACCCACGGGCCGACGTTTCTAATTGTGAAAGATCCGTTATCCCACGGTTGATGTAGATACGTTTAAGAATCGGAGGAATGGAATCAGGAAGAAGGGAAAGATCTGGTTCAGGACGTCGTTGAATTTCTATCATGCTTGAAAGAGCCGACAACTTTGCCGGCTCTGCTCCTAAAGGATTATAGTTGCTTTAAACGTTTCAATAGCTCTGCAGGTGGTAGGTAGCCACCAACCATTTCGCCATTCGGTAAGAAGATTGCTGGCGTACCAGAAATACCCAATTGGCGACCTAGATTGTAATGCGCCTGGATGGTTTCTTTACACTGTTTCAAGTCTTTCGCAGGGTTATCAAATGTACGATTCACTTTCGCGTTGTGCATTGCCGACGCCGGATCTTCAGCACACCAAATCGTTGCCATTTGCTCTGCCACAGGGCCAGTTGCACCTTGGCGAGGGTAAGCCATGTAACGCACTGTAATACCTAGATCATTATAGCCTTGCATTTGGCTATGCAGACGCACACAGTAACCACAGGTGATATCAGTGAATACGGTCACAACATACTTTTCATCGTCGGCTTTGTATTCGATCATGCTATCGGAGAACTGAGCAATTTTCTCGGCGTTAAGCGGCGCTTGACGCTCTGCTATGACATCTTTGTAACTGCCATCATCATTAATGGCATAAAGCGTACCGGCGATAAAATGGCTACCATCATTTGAAGCAAACAGGATCCCGCCATTGGTTTGAATTTCCAATAAGCCAGCGACGTCTGATGGTTGAATATCAACGATAGATAAACCAAGCTTTGAGAACTTAGTTTTTAATGCTGCTTCATCAAAGCCGCTTTGTGCAGCTGGCGCCACTTGTTGCGCAGGAGTCTCCGTTTGAGCCTGACTTTCTTCTGCACCACAAGCGGTAACAAAAAATGGTAAAGTCAGCAGAGTTAGTCGGCGTAATACGCTCATGAAATTCACCTTAATGTAAAATCGTTTTTCCAAGAAGACATGGATGAATCTAACCATTGTTATGCTCTTGGGTGGTGTTGACTGTGGATCTGCTTCAATCGTTCAGTCGCCACGTGAGTATAAATTTGCGTGGTCGATAAGTCACTATGTCCTAAAAGCATCTGTACGACCCTGAGATCTGCGCCATAGTTCAATAAATGCGTGGCAAAGGCATGACGCAGTACGTGCGGCGACAGCTGATCAGTATCAATCCCTGCTATCAAAGCATAGTACTTAATACGGTGCCAAAACGTCTGACGAGTCATCTGTCTTGCGCGTTTACTAGGAAAAACAATATCAGATGATGTATCACCAAGTAACGCAGGACGCCCTTGTTGAATGAACGTCTCGATCCAATCGACCGCGTTTTCCCCCATAGGAACCAGGCGTTCTTTACCACCTTTACCAGTCACGCGCACCACCCCTTGGCGCAAGCTAACATTTTCCATGGTCAAACTGACGAGCTCTGTCACACGCAACCCTGTCGCGTAGAGTAGCTCTAGCATCGCTTTATCGCGCAATTCTATAGGGTCATTCGGGTCTGGCGCTTCGAGCAACGCGTCCACTTGCTCTTCACTAATATCTTTGGGTAAACGTTGTGGCAGTTTAGGACTAACCAAAAGCGCACTCGGGTCATCAGCACGCACCTTCTCACGATGCAGGTATTGAAATAAACGACGAATAGCCGACAACATACGCGCACGGGACGTCTGTTTGTAATCTAAGTCTACAAGGTGGCTTTGATATTCTTGCAAGCCAGACAAACTGATAAAATCAAGACGGTATCGATGTTTTTCCATCCACACGAGCAGCTTCATTAAATCGTTTCGGTAGGAAGCCAACGTGTTCTCTGATAGGCCACGCTCCATCCACATCGCATCTAAGAATTGCTCAACAAGCGAAAAATCTTGTTGATTGACAGGCTGTTGTGCCGTCATGAATGCTTCCTTATCTGTTTATATTTACAGTATTTAGATTAAAGCACCTGCCAATCCAATACCATAAAAAATCATCCCACATAGGATATTCGCTGCAATCTTCCTCAATTTATGGTTAGAATCTTCCACAACAGCAACACAAATAACGACGAATATAATGAAAATCGGACTCTTTTACGGCTCAACGACCTGCTACACCGAAATGGCAGCAGAGAAAATTCGTACCCTTATTGGTGAAGACCTTGTCGACATTCACAATGTGAAAGAGACACCGTTATCACTAATGGCGGACTACGACTTATTACTCCTTGGCATCTCAACTTGGGATTTTGGTGAAATTCAAGAAGATTGGAACGCGATTTGGCAAGACATCGCGACCACGCCACTGAAAGGCAAAGTTGTAGCGCTGTTTGGTCTGGGTGACCAAGAAGGTTACGGAGAGTGGTATTTAGATGCGATGGGCTTACTTCACGATGAATTACAAGCCACAGGCGCAACCTTTATCGGTTACTGGCCAAATGAAGGCTACGAATTTGAAGCATCGAAAGCATTGATCGAAGATGGCAGCAAGTTTGTTGGACTTGCGTTAGATGAAGACTCACAGTACGAACTGAGTGATGAACGCATCGAAAAATGGTGTGAACAAGTTCTTGTGGAATTCCACGACACGCTTTGATAGCGCAAACACGTAATCATTAAAAAAGTAAAAAGCCCGATGAAGTAATTCATCGGGCTTTTTATTATCTTGATAACGCGAAGTGATTACGCGGTTTCTTGTGCTAGCTCTGGGCGAGGTTTCGCGATGAAGAACATGCACACGATAGCCGCAAATGTTGGAAGCACCCAACCCATGCCGACTTCGAATAGTGGCAACATGTTAAACGCAGAAACATCAATACCCGATACTTTTGCCGCATCAACCAACGCAAACAGTAGAGATACAAGCAGTACTGCACGGTAAGCAAAGCGTGGATTCGGCAGTTTGCTGCGCACAAATGTTAGTGCAACCAACGCAATCGCCACAGGGTACAGCGCAAACAATACTGGCACTGACAGAGAAATCAGCTGCGCAAGACCAACGTTTGCAACCAATGCACAAACAGAACCATTAATCAGTACCCATTGCTTGTATGACAGTGGTGTTTTCGAGCTGAAGAAATCTGAACACGCAGAAATCAAGCCAATCGCGGTTGTCAGACACGCTAGCAATACGATGACAGACAGAACGATTTGACCGTATGGACCAAACAACGCTTGAACGTATTGGCTAAGCACTAGGCCGCCATTATCAGCACCAGCAGCAACAGTTGCACTCGTCGCACCTAAGTAAAATAGTGAGATGTAAACAAACGCAAGACCAGCAGCAGCAATACAACCTGCATAGATCAGATATTTAGTAGTAGCAGAGCGCTCAGTAATGCCTTTGCCGCGCAGTGCATCAACCATCAGCATACCAAACATCAATGACGCGAACGTATCCATTGTGTTGTAGCCTTCTAAGAAGCCTTTGGTCAGAGGCTGCGTTAGGTATTCACCGTGCGCGCCAATCATATCGCCCTGAGGATCAAGGAAGACAGCGACAGCAAGAATGATCAAACCAACGAACAATGCTGGTGTCAGTACTTTACCGATAAGATCGATCAAACGGCCTTGGAACCATGAGAACATCATCGCTGCGATAAAGAAGATCACTGAGAACGCTGTCAGATGCGTTTGTGACGCCTCAAGGAAGAAAGGTTTCACCGCCATCTCGTAAGCCACTAGGCCAGTACGAGGCGCTGCAAACGCAGGACCAATGATGATGAAAATCAGTGCAGCCATAAGAACTGCCGCTTTTTTCGGAAGATCTTGCGTCAAGTGATCCCAAGAACCACCAGCAACAGCAATAGCAACGATAGTAATAAGAGGTAGACCTACCGCTGTTAGCAAGAAACCAAACATAGCTGGCATTAAGTTTTCACCCGCTAACTGACCCGCTAGAGGTGGAAAGATAATATTGCCCGCACCTAAAAAGAACGCAAATAGCATAAAGCCTACTGCGATAATATCTGTTAGTTTTAACGTCTGCTTCACAGATAACCCTTGTCTTTTAATTAATGAATGTTGTGTATGCTTAGACCACTTTTTGTATACCTAAAGTCAATAAGTACACGTGGTTCAATCTATAAAATTTTCGCCGCATAATGACGAAAGACTCATCATTTGGCAACCTTTAAGAAAAAAACACCATATTAATTTAGTTTTCAAACTTAAAAGCAGTGGATATAACCAGATCCAAATAACAGACCAGTTCTTTATCTCGATCAATTAACAATACAATTTAATAACCAACAAAACAACAATCTATACAATTAATAAACAATAGAGCAATCTACTTAATTATTGAGCAAATATAAAACAATCATGAAGAACAAAAAACTGAAAACTAAAGGCTTCAATTTTAAGCAATTTTGTATTGAGGGCGGCGAGAGTGGTATGCCAGTCAGCACAGATGGGGTAATGCTTGGTGCTTGGATTCAAAGCCCTAACGACGCTAAAATTCTCGATATTGGCACTGGCACTGGCCTGCTTGCCCTAATGTGTGCTCAACGCTTTACAGAAGCTCAAATAACCGCGGTCGATATCGAACTAACAGCAGTTGCTGCCGCGCAAAAAAATATAGCCCAGTCTCCTTGGTCAGATCGTGTAAGTGTGCATCACACCGACATACTGCACTTTACGCCGACACATCCATTCCAACGCATCATTTGTAACCCGCCCTACTTCAACAGCGGCGAGCAATCGAAACACAGTCAACGTGCAACCGCGAGGCACACAGATACGCTAGGCCATAACGTATTGCTGCAGCGTTGCTATCATTTGCTTGATGACGAAGGGAGGGCTAGTTTTGTGTTGCCAATCACCGAAGGCGAGCAGTTCATTGAGCTAGCATTAAACCAAGGTTGGTATCTATCGAGGATCTGTCGTGTGCAACCATCAGAAAAGAAACCAGTACACCGATTGTTATTTGAACTGTCAAAACGACCTTGCGATTCGCAAACGTCACATTTAATTATCCGTTCAAATGACCGCTATAGTGATGATTTCATCCAGTTAACTCGCGAGTTTTATCTTAAGATGTGAAATAACATGTGATCCTTATCACCAATCACTTTATAATGTGCGACCTTTTTGTATTCTATGCTGTTGTGGCGAACCATTAACCAAGCTTTGCTTGTGGAGAACTCATTGTGATCAGAACCTTTGCTGAACTTGATCTAGACCAAAACCTACTTGAAGCCATTGAAGAGATGGGTTACGAACGCCCAACAAAAATTCAGGCAGAAGCGATTCCACAAGCGTTGGACGGTCGTGACATTCTAGCGTCAGCGCCAACAGGAACTGGTAAAACGGCCGCCTTCGTCCTGCCAGCATTGCAATACTTGCAAGACTTCCCTCGTCGTAAGCCTGGGCCTGCGCGTATTTTGATCCTAACGCCTACTCGCGAACTGGCGATGCAAATTGCCGATCAAGCACGTGCTTTGGCAAAAAATACCAAACTCAACATTTTCACCATCACTGGTGGTGTTCAGTACCAAGAGCACGCCGACATCCTTGCAACAACACAAGACATTGTGGTTGCGACACCTGGCCGTTTAAAAGAATACATTGATGCAGAACGTTTTGATTGTCGTGCAATCGAATGGTTAATCCTTGATGAAGCAGACCGTATGCTAGATATGGGTTTTGCCCCTACTGTCGATCGCCTATCTAACGAATGTCGCTGGCGTAAGCAAACCCTTCTGTTCTCAGCAACGTTAGAAGGGAAAGGCGTAGAAGGCTTTACCGCTGATCTGTTGAATGACCCAGCAGAGATCGATGCAAAATCGCCGCTGCGTGAGCGTAAGAAAATTGCTCAGTGGTACCACCGAGCTGATGATGCTGAACACAAACTGGAATTACTAAAACACATTATTACTCAGCAAGCTGAGCGCACTATCGTCTTTTTAAAGACTCGTGAGCGTTTGGCTGAGCTACGAGCGCAGCTTGAAAGTGCACAGATTCCATGTTCTTGGATTCAAGGTGAAATGCCGCAAGATCGTCGTAACAATGCGATTTCTCGCTTCCGCGATGGAACTGTGAACGTGCTGCTCGCGACGGACGTTGCTGCGCGTGGTATCGATCTTCCGGATGTATCACACGTTATCAACTACGACATGCCGCGCACGGCTGATGTTTACCTTCACCGTATCGGCCGTACGGCTCGCGCAGGTAAGAAAGGTAACGCTATCTCAATCGTAGAAGCACACGACCAACCAATGATGGATCGCGTTGCACGTTATGTGAAAGAAGACATCAAAGAGCGTTTCGTGAAAGAGATGCGTCCTAAACACAAAAAGCCTGTGTTTAAGAAGAAAAAGAAAAAAGACGACAAGAAAAAAGTAGCGAAAAAGAAAACCGCTAAGAAGAAGTAATCTTGTTGGGGCCAAGTAGCTCAAGCTAGAAAATAACAAAGGGTTGGCAATGCCAACCCTTTTTCGTTTGTGCTGATAGAGATTAACGTAGACTACGTCTCAATCAGCTTTATTTTTGCTCTTCGCGTTTAAATACTAACTCTGTTGGCGTCGATTCATCTTCCACAAAGTAGTAACCCACCGTATCAAACTTAGTCAGGTCTGCAACGCTCTCAACACGGTTTTCAATGATGTAACGCGCCATCATACCGCGCGCTTTCTTCGCGTAAAAACTGATGACCTTGTATTGACCATTCTTACAATCTTTGAATACTGGCGTGATCACTTGCGCATCTAAATTCTTTGGCTTAACCGCTTTAAAGTATTCATTTGATGCAAGGTTGATAAGGACATTATCACCTTGAGCAGAAATCGCTTCGTTAAGCTTGTCCGTAATAACATTGCCCCAAAACTGGTACAAGTTCGTACCTTTGTCGTTTGCAAGCTTGGTACCCATTTCAAGACGGTATGGCTGCATCAAATCAAGTGGTTTTAGTAAACCATAAAGACCCGATAGCATACGCAGATGATCTTGAGCATATTCGAAGTCCGCTTCAGATAAACTTTCGGCGTCTAGCCCTGTGTAAACGTCACCTTTAAATGCAAGAATGGCTTGTCGTGAGTTTTCAGTGGTAAACGTTTCACTCCACTCTTGGAATCGACCTACATTTAAATCGGCAATCTTGTCGCTCACTTTCATTAAAGAGGCAACATCAGCAGGAGTCAGTTTGCGGCAAACATCGATAAGCTCTTTTGAGTATTCGACCAACTCAGGTTGAGTAAATTTTTCTGTCGCTAACGGAGACTCGTAATCAAGAGTCTTCGCTGGAGAAACTACGATAAGCATGACTTTCCCTTCTCTAATTTTGTTTTTAATAGGGTACAAAAAAAGCCATGCATTGTCTGCATGGCTTTTTACATCGTACTAATAGCTTTCAACTATGAGTGATAGCTCACTTAGTCTTTTTTATCGTTGTACCAAATGCCTTCTTCAAGCTGAGATTTCAGCTCTGGGAAATCATTCGCATCAAATGTTGGCACTTTGCCTTCACCAAGCTGGCGATTGTAATCTTTGGCCAGTTTAATCACGATGCCAGATAGCAAGATGATCGCCACCAAGTTGACTATCGCCATCAGACCCATAGAGACGTCAGCAAGCGACCATACGACTGGTAACGAAGCTAGTGCACCAAACATCACCATACCAAGAACAATAACGCGGAAAATGCTTAAGCCCGCTTTATGATTGTGCTCTAGGAAGATTAAGTTCGTTTCAGCGTACGAGTAGTTTGCAATGATTGAAGTAAACGCAAAGAAGAAGATTGCCACAGCAACAAAGATGCCGCCCCAATCGCCAACTTGTGAGCTCAATGCACGCTGAGTTAGCTCGATACCCGTCACTTCTGTTGCTTGACCGACATACTCACCAGACATCAGGATGATAGCCACTGTTGCAGAACAGATAACGATCGTATCCATGAACACGCCTAGCATCTGTACGTAACCTTGAGACGCTGGGTGTGGTGGGTAAGGTGTTGCTGAAGCTGCCGCGTTAGGTGCAGAACCCATACCTGCTTCATTCGAGAATAGACCGCGCTTGATACCGTTAATCATTGCCTGTGCAATTGCGTAGCCAAGACCACCTGCTGCTGCTTCTTGCAGACCAAATGCACTCTTAAAGATAAGCATCAATACATCAGGTAATTTCTCTAGGTTAGAGAACATGATGAACAGCGCTAGAGCTAGATAAAGTAGTGCCATGATCGGAACGATCATCTCAGCAACTCTTGCGATACGCTTGATGCCACCAAAAATAACAATTGCAGACAGTAAAACAACGGCAATACCGACATACAGATTATTCCAACCAAATGCGTTGCTCATTGCATTGGCAATTGAGTTAGCTTGTACGGCGTTGAATACCAAACCAAAAGCGATGATTAGGAAAACTGAGAACAACACGCCCATCCAACGCATGCCCAGGCCTTTTTCCATGTAGTAGGCAGGGCCACCACGGTAGTTGCCATCATCATCTTTGGTTTTGTATAGCTGCGCCAGTGTGCTCTCAGCAAACGATGTTGCCATACCAAGCATTGCAATCAGCCACATCCAGAAGATCGCACCAGGACCACCCGCAGTCAATGCAACTGCAACGCCCGCCATGTTACCTGTACCAACACGTGCAGCAAGACTAGTACAAAGCGCTTGGAAAGAGGAAATACCAGCTTTGTCTGCTTTACGGCTGTTCTTAAGAACAGAGAACATGTGGCCGAAATGGCGGAACTGAATGAACCCTAATCGAACGGTGAAGTAAATACCAACACCAACAAGAAGATAAACCAGAATCGAGCCCCAGAGGAGATCGTTCATCAAATTGATTAAGTCTGTCATGTGTACCTCAAAGTGAGTTGCGCCAGTCTATGCGTCCTAGCCATCCACCAAATTGCCTGCTAAGTGTCAAAGTGTGCTTAGCTTTTTAAGTAATGTTTATGGGCAATCTAGAATCGTAAACGTCGCTTCATGCATCCATTTTACGTACCAGCGTATTTTTTGACGGGCGGATAATGCAACCTAGGAGCGCAAAAATCAATATGCAACAACAAGAATAACATTGTTATTTTTCACTATAAAGTCACCAAAAAATAACATAAATAGAAGACTTAACACTCAAACTGCGCAACATTTCAATTACCAAACGCCAACATAAATAATTATTCTTCATTAAATGGAATGGTAAACCGTATAAACAAGAACAAGCTAGTATTCACAAGGTGTTACATAAATTTACGCTAGTGACTTACCATCTAATTGAACACTATTTCATCAAACTGATTTTATGCAACTTTAACCTTTGCGCAGTGCACCCATTCATCAAATCGAATTAACATAGAAAATCTCTCTATTTAATCGTTTTCTTGAGATCGTTTGTGCATTTTTTATCCACATAGTTGCAATAAAAAGTGTGATTTTGAGAATATTTTTGCACGAAAATGTCATGCTACCGACACAAATGCGAAATATATCATGGTTATTCTCACGGCTATTGTGGTACTTAAAAAACTCCACAAGGACTGGTTACAACAGTTTAGCTTAAGAAAGGTAAAGGTGGCTTATGGAAGGCTTTCAACTAGATGACATTTTTAATCTGGATACTACCTCAACAACCAAATCTCGTGCCAAACCAGTAAAGCGAAAGTGGCGTGAAATAGAAGAGATGAACGACAGACGCAATTTGCTTAAAGAGCTGCGCGAACTTGATGTCTGTACCGATTATAACTTGGAAGACATTAAACTCTAATTCAAACAAAAGGCACCTTACGGGTGCCTTTTGTTTTTTGTTTACAGTGACCGTAAACACCGTGAGTTTATGTACCAAGGTTTAAGTATGAATACCATTATTACTCAATGAGAATCTTCCGTACTTTTTGCCGAGAAATATGCACACGAAATTTTCGTTTGATTCCCAATAAATAAGAAGTGTATCTCACAAACCCGAGAGACGACTTTCGCTCGCTCAGGTTTCATCATTCAGTCTTAAACATACTCAGTATCACTTTGACGAACACGTTCGGCCAACTGCTTATAACGATCAGCAATCGTGTCACCAAATACAGGGTCATCCTCACTGACGCTCCATAAGCTCTCGACATGCTGCCAATCTTCTGTGGTAAATAACTCTTCAATGAGAGGCAAAATTTTTCGCTCTTCTAGCTCCAAGTGGCGCCTTTGCGATTCAATGAAATCTTCTAGGTGAGCGACGAACATGTCTTGTGGCACAACAGCATCCTGAAGGATCATCTCTATCACGGATGAAAACTCTCTGGTTTTACTCGCTAACTCTAGATGTTCTTTCTCTAAATTTTCCATGGTTTGTTGCTTACCATAGTGTTCAAGAAAGTGGTGATAGAGGATATCTTCTTTCGGGTGGTGTACTTTCTCCGAATGATTAGAGAGGTAATCAACAATCTCGCTTACTAACGCATAGTTGATTACACGTTCTTTTTTTATCTCATTAAGCTTATGGCGCAGTATCGCCAACAGACGAACCATATAACCATGTTCGCGTCGAATTCTTTCGATCATCATAGCGTCTCTCCTTAACACCTACTTTTAGTAAGTGTACATGAGAAATTTACTATCAGCCTCGAGCGTGCTCAAAAAAACAGCGATCATACCATCCATGATCGCTGTCTCTTCATTTATACAGTTAATGGCAAATGCCAGTTAATTGGTGCTTTTTCTTGTGATGTAAGCAACTGGTTTGCTTGAGAGAAATGCTTACAACCGAAAAAGCCTCGATGTGCAGAAAGTGGCGATGGGTGTGGGGCAGCTAACACATGGTGCTTGTTGCGATCGATAAAGCGCCCTTTCTTCTGCGCGTGTGACCCCCACAGCAAGAACACTACACCTTCTTGATGCTGATTAATGGCTTCAATCACTCGGTCAGTAAACGTTTCCCAACCTGTCTTTGAATGTGAATGCGCTTTACCTTGCTCCACCGTTAATACCGTATTGAGTAACAATACGCCTTGTTCAGCCCAGCTTTGCAAAAAACCATGCTGAGGGATTTGGAAACCTTCAATATCTTGCGCCAGCTCTTTATACATATTAACCAGTGACGGTGGCGTTTTAATGCCAGGAAGTACAGAGAAACACAGGCCATGCGCCTGATTTGGGCCGTGGTATGGGTCTTGTCCTAGAATCACGACCTTAACGTCTTTGAACTCGGTAAAACGAAACGCGTTAAAGACATCTTTTGCGGGAGGAAAAATAGCTTTGCCTGCGGCGCGTTCGGCTTCAACAAAATTCAAGGTGTCTACAAAGTAGCTCTGCTTTTTCTCTTCGCCGATCACATCGTGCCAAGTGGGTGACTGATTCATGGAAAGTTCCTGTCCTAAATTTTGCTTCTATTCTAACGAGCGAAACTCAAACAAACAAAAACTTACCACGAACTTGAGACAAGTAATAAAAGACTAATGCTTCTGTGGCGTTCGAAAATGCCCCTGTCCGGTAATGTGACGATTAGGCATCGGTAAGCGAAGCACACGACGAGTGTAAGTATAAGGAGTAAAAGAGAATGGTCGAGACATGTTGGCATCCTTCTTTGCTAATTCAGAGATTGATGTTCAATGACTAAGAAAGAAAGGTGCCAACTTTGTGGTTACGCCATTAACTGTCAATGGCCGCTAAATGGAATTGACGCAACGTGTTGATCTCTTGCTGCCAAATATCTGGATCAATTGTTTCCAAAATCAGAGGGATACCATCAAAACGAGGGTCTTTCGCGATGTACTCAAAGCAATCCCACCCGATCTCTCCTTTACCTAGCGAATGGTGGCGATCTACTTTGCTGGCAAACTCTACTTTTGAATCATTTAGATGCATTGCTCTTAAATAGTGCATACCTACGATACGGTCGAACTCTGCAAAGGTGCGCTCGCAATCTTCTTTTGTACGTAAGTCATAACCAGCCGTAAAGGTATGGCAGGTATCAATACAAACGCCGACACGATCTTTATCTTCCACTTGCTCGATGATTTCAGCAAGGTGCTCAAACTTCCAGCCTAAGTTAGTGCCTTGACCTGCCGTATTCTCGATAACAGCGATCACATTCGGCACCGCTTTATGCGCAAGATTGATCGACTCGGCGATCGTCGCGAGGCACTCCTGTTCAGAGACTTTCTTTAGGTGACTACCCGGATGGAAGTTAAGCAAAGTCAGCCCCAACTGATTACAACGCTCCATTTCATCAATAAATGCCGCGCGGGATTTATTCAGCTTTTCTTCTTCCGGCGCACCCAAGTTAATCAGATAAGAATCATGGGGAAGAATATGTTCTGCTCCGAAACCCAGCATTTTACAGTTCGCTTTAAACGCACTGATGGTTTTTGCTTCTAAAGGCTTCGCCACCCACTGGCGTTGGTTTTTTGTAAATAGTGCGAATGCATTCGCGCCAATTTCACGAGCTCTCAACGGAGCTTGATCGACCCCACCAGCAGCAGAGACATGTGCACCAATGAGTTTATTCCCAAGCTTGTTTTTCATGTTTGTCATTTAATCACTTTAGACTTTCAGTATTGCTACCTAAATACAGATAGTTGCGTTAACCAGTTTAAACTTTAATCTCAATTTGTAGTAAATTTACAACAAAACCAGTTATTAAATATTTTTTATATTATCAAATAAATTGTAATTGGTTTGTTTTCAAAGGTTTTATTGATTTAACTCAATAAAATCACCTTAATAAAAATAATGTTTTTGGTTGTTTTTTGACTTAAATCAATATTAAAATAGTGGATATTAGCTATATAATACTCAGCTCAACGAAAATTCGAAAATTAACACCAATAATCACCACGTAAGTGGTCTAGGAGATAGTGATGATCCAAGGTATCCAAATTACAAAAGCGGCAAACGACGACCTACTAAACTCTATCTGGCTATTAGATAGCGAAAAAAATGAAGCTCGTTGTGTTGCTGCAACTGCTGGCTACGAAGCAGACCAAGTTATCGCAATCAGCGACCTAGGTGAATACGAAAGCCGTGAAGTTGCAATCGAAACTGCTCCTCGTATCGAAGGCGGCCAACACCTAAACGTGAACGTGCTTAAACGCGAAACACTAGAAGATGCAGTTGCACACCCAGAGAAATACCCACAACTAACTATTCGTGTTTCTGGTTACGCAGTACGTTTTAACTCGCTAACTCCAGAGCAACAACGTGATGTAATCGCTCGTACTTTTACTGAGACTCTATAATCTCTCAGTAAACTAGCTCGCTAGAATTTAAAAAGCTTGGTCAGCAATGACCAAGCTTTTTTGTTTCAGAATCCTTCTAACCCCTTTCTATAATGGAAAGCAACTCGCCTCTAAGGTGCATTTCTTTGCGAAGGATCTTTCTGAAACGCTTGCGCTACAGAGGTTGGATCAAGCCTATCTCTTTGCAGTGACGCCCCTTCTGCCCACCAAATCAATTGATGCATAGTGCGATTCATATAGTTGTCCCACTGCGTCTGCTCCGACTCATCCGCAGCAACGCCCTGTTCATCAAAGACTTCTTGCGCTTTCGGAATGTGGATCATCGCAGAGACAGGTAGACATCCAAGTTCAGATAAGAAGGTACGCATCGACACTGCAGCACGAGCGCCACCCCATTGCCCTGCAGAGTAGGTCACGATAGCACTCGGCTTGTAAGAAAACAGCGAACTGCCGAAATGGTTAAGCATGTTCGCCAAGGCAGGACTCATCGAATGGTTATATTCCGGGCTAACCATCACATACCCATCCGCATGTTTGATTTTGTCTGCTAGCTCACTTAGGTGCTGCGGAACTTTAGAGCGGTGATAAGCAAACTCAGGCTTAAACACATCACCAAAGTCGTAATTCAAAGGGTCGATGATTTCGACCGTATGTTGCGAATGTTGACTCGCGATGAGTTTTTCACACGCTTTACTGACTCGCATTCCTAAACGGGCTGGTCGTGGTGGCGTGCTGTCTCTCACTGAGCCAAGAAAAATCAAAAAATGCATGCTTCTCTTTCCATCTCATTTAGTTAAGTTCGTTTCTCAATCATAAAGAGAGTCAAAACTTACCGACAATAAAAAAGGTGAATGATTACTCATTCACCTCTCGTTATTTCTGTTTTTGATACTTACTATACTTTGAAGCTTACTGCACGCGGCGCAGTACTTGTTTCAATGCGTCAAAGTCTGCGTCGAGCTCTTCCGATAGCAGCTCCATCGCAGCGTGCTTCGCTAGTGGCGCAGGAAGCTCGATATCGGATTCTAGAATATCATCCACGACTTCTTTGAACTTCGCAGGGTGAGCAGTACATAGGAACAGACCGGTTTCACCGTCTTGCAATTGTTCTTCAAGAACGCGGTAAGCAATCGCACCGTGCGGTTCGCATAGATAGCCTAGAGCATGTAAGTCTTTCACTGACTGTGCGCTTTGCTCATCAGATACTGCACCTTTACCTAACGTCTCCAAGCCCCACTCTTTCACACGGCACAGCTCTTCAATACGAGGCCAGTTGTTTGGTTGGCTCACGTCCATCGCGTTCGATGTTGTTGCGACTGTTGGTTTTGGCTCCCACTTACCTGTTTCTAGGTAGCGAGGAACCGTGTCATTGGCATTAGTTGCAGCGATAAAGCGTTTGATAGGCAAGCCCAACGCTTTTGCCAATAGACCAGCAGTTAGGTTACCGAAGTTACCGCTTGGTACTGATACCACTAGGTTTTCACGCTCTTGCTTGCTCATTTGCGCAGCTGCTTCAAAGTAGTAACAGATTTGCGCCATCAAACGGCTGATGTTGATTGAGTTTGCAGAGTTCAGACCGATCTCTTCACGCAGTGCAGAATCATCAAAAGCTTGCTTAACCAGTGCCTGACACGCATCGAAGTCTCCATCGATCGCGACAGTGTGAATGTTCTTACCAAGCGTACAGAATAGCTTCTCTTGCAGTGGACTGATCTTACCTTTCGGGTAAAGAATCACAACGTTGATGTCTTCCATACCGTAGAAAGCATGCGCAACGGCTGCGCCAGTATCGCCGGAAGTTGCAGTCAGAATAGTGATCTTGCCGCCGTCCGAAACCGCAGCAAGAGATTGCGCCATAAAGCGACCACCAAAGTCTTTAAATGCAAGCGTTGGACCATGGAACAGTTCCAGAGCGTAAACACCGTCTTTGACCTGATTAATTGGCGCAGGGAATTGGAATGCAGCATCAACAAGAGCATTCACTTGCTCCTCTGTAAGTTCATCTCCAATTAACGCCGATAAAATCTTAGTGCTACGAGAGACAAAGTCTTCTGCAAGCAGCGCATCGATATCTTCAAATTTTGGTAATTCCGATGGAAAAAATAGACCTTGGTTACGGCCTAACCCTTGGCGAACGGCTTGGCCAAAGGAAACTTGTTCATCATTTTCTTTTATATTGTAAAGCTTCATAGCTCACTTCCTGTTACTTTCGAACCCTGCTTATCTAGACGACAAACGTGGACGAATCCTTCTTCGTTTTGTACGTAGTTTTGTTCTAACCAGCGAGCAACTCGCTCAGCGACATCTTTCTCTTTGCAAATACTGAACAGTGTCGGACCACTGCCAGAAATACCGGTTGCCAATGCACCCGCAGACGCTGCGTATTGACGTGCATTCGCAAAACCTGGAAGCAGTTTCTCACGATACGGTTCTGCGATCACGTCTTTGATCATTTTTGCAGCAAGTTCTGGCTGACCAGAATGACACGCATGAATAAAGCCCGCAAGGTGGCGACCATGAGCAATGATATCTTGTCGGCGGTATTGAGATGGTAGGATCTCACGCGCTTCCGCCGTTGATACCTTGATACCCGGATACGCCATCACCCAGTACCAATCATCAAAGCAAGGTACTTCTTGACTGATGATACCCAACTCTTCAAGCATCAGTTGCACACCACCAAGGTAACATGGCGCAACGTTGTCGTAGTGAATACCACCAGAGATCTTGCCTTCCATCTCTCCCATCAGCGCTAGTAATTCTGTCTCGTTAAGTGGCTGTCCATGGAATCGGTTCAATGCATCTAATGCAGCAACGATAGAACATGCACTTGAGCCTAAACCAGAGCCAATTGGCATGTTCTTTTCTAGCGTCATCTCAAGTGGTTTTAGCTCAACGCCTTTTTTGTCTAACTCACGAGCAAACACAAGCCAACAGTCGTAGACGATGTTCTCTTTTGGTTCAGTTGGCAATTTCTCAACAAAATCACCCGCCGTTTTAAGGCTGAACGGGTCAGCCCCAGATTTCACCAATACACGGTCACCCAATAGTGTGCCATCCACTGGAGACACGGCAGCCCCCAGCACATCAAAGCCAACGCTTACATTACCAATTGATGCTGGGGCATAAACCACTACATCCATATCACTTGAACTCATTATTGTTATACCCCTAGTTTCCAACCTAAAGTACGCATCACGTCAGAAAATACACCCGCAGCCGTTACTTCGGTGCCTGCACCATAGCCACGTAACACTAGTGGGATTGGCTGATAGTAACGGCTGTAAAATGCCAGTGCGTTTTCACCGTCCTTGATTTTATACATTGGATCGTTTTCATCCACCGCAGCGATGCTTACTGTGCACTTGCCCTCATTAATCTCACCAACGTAGCGCAGTACTTTGCCTTCTTCCGCTGCCTTTGCAGATAATTCTTTAAAGTAGGCGTCTGCTTCAGGTAAACGCGCCATAAATTCATCAACGCTACCAGAATCATCAAAACCTGGTGGCAGTGCTTGATCAACCACAACGTCTTCTAGTTCTAGAGACATGCCTGCTTCACGAGCTAGGATCAGAAGCTTACGCGCGACATCCATACCAGAAAGGTCATCACGAGGATCCGGTTCAGTAAAACCATTTTCTTTTGCGATATTAGTTGCTTCACTTAGGCTCATACCTTCATCTAACTTACCGAAGATGTATGACAGAGAGCCAGAAAGAATACCGCTGAAGCGCTCTAGCTCATCACCCGCTGAGATTAGGTTTTGCAGGTTTTCGATTACCGGTAGACCCGCCCCCACAGTTGTTTCGTACATCAGCTTGCGACGAGAGCTGCGCGCAACATCGCGAAGCTGATGGTAGTAAGCCATGCTTGCTGTATTTGCTTTTTTATTTGGTGTAACGACATGGAAACCAGCAGCTAGGAAATCAGCGTATTGATTCGCAATATCTTCACTTGATGTACAGTCAACCAATACTGGGTTGATGATGTGGTTACGTTGAACCAAAGAAATCAAACGCGCTAGGCTGAACTCTTCTGTCGCTGCCGACATACGATCACGCCAATGATCGAGTGGCAGACCTTCACTATCAAGCAGAAGACCTTTGCTGTTTGCCAAGCCACACACGCGAATAACGATGCCTTTTTCCGCAAGCTTCGCCTGTTGACGCTCGATCTGATCCACCAGCTCACCACCAACGCCACCAATACCAACCACGAATACGTCTAAGAAGTGCTTAGAGTTGAATAGGTTTTCGTGACACGCTTTGATCGCTTCAGAGATTTTATCTTCAGGAATCACGGCTGAGATAGCACGCTCAGATGAGCCCTGTGCGATGGCTACAATGTTTACGTTCACTTCAGCAAGAGATGAGAAGAAGCGAGATGCAACACCGCGCGATGTACGCATGCCGTCACCAACCAACGTTATGATTGAAACATTATCAATAAACTCGACCGGCTCTAATAAGCTATCTTTCAGTTCCAACTCAAACGCATCGGCCAGTACTTGTTGCGCTTTTGCTTTATCTTCTGCCTCAATACAGAAGCTAATGCTGTACTCAGAAGAAGACTGAGTAATAAGAACAATAGACACACCAGCGGAAGACATTGCGCCAAATACGCGGCTTGCCATGCCAACCATACCCTTCATACCTGGGCCGGAGACGTTAACCATAGTTAGGTCGTTTAGCGTCGTGATACCTTTGATCGCCAGATTGTCTTCACCAGTGTCTTGCCCAATCAAAGTTCCTGCACCTTGTGGGTTAAAGCTGTTTTTGATCAGACATGGGATGTGGAACTGTGCGATTGGGGCGATGGTTTTCGGGTGCAGAACGGAAGCACCGAAGTAAGAAAGCTCCATCGCTTCTTGATAGCTAAGAGATTTAAGTAGGCGAGCATCTTCGACTAAGCGAGGGTCACAGTTGTACACACCATCTACGTCTGTCCAGATCTCACAGCAATCTGCGCGCAGACACGCCGCAAGAACCGCCGCCGAATAATCAGAGCCATTGCGACCAAGTGTTACCAATTCACCTTTCTCGTTACCTGCGGTAAAGCCAGGCATGATGTTCACATGACCTTGAGGAAGAGGATTCTGGCGGAAGTTCTGAGTCGAAACTTCAACATCGACCATGGCTTCAAGGTGATCACCTTTTGCGTATAGGTATTCAACTGGGTCGATAAGATGTGCAGGCTGGCCTTTGGCTTCTAACACCGCTTTCATCAATTGAATCGAAACGCGTTCGCCTTTGCTAATAATACGTGCATTAACATTGTTTGGGCACATGCCAAGAAGATTGATGCCATGAACGAATTGGCGTAATTGAGAGAGAGAAGTTTTCACTTGGTTATCGAAAGCTGAACCATCGATATTGGGTAGTACTGCTTGGACTTGAGTGAAGAGCGTTTTAAACGACTCCTCCAACTCTTTGATTTGTAGTTCTGCTTCACCATTGCGCAATGCGCCTTCAATGACCGCAACCAATTTGTTTGTTGTTTTACCAGGAGCGGAAAGAACAACCGCCACTTCTTCTTGTTGAGCGTTATTGGCAATAATGTCTGCCGCTCTCAAAAAGCGATCTGCATCAGCTAGTGATGATCCGCCAAACTTCAATACTCGCATCCCTTCCTCCGGTATATCTTCTTAAATTTGTCTAAATTCTGGATAAAAAAGCATAAAAAAAGGCCTGTATCTTGTTGGATACAGGCCTTTTTTGTGAATTTCTTTCGCTCAGCAGCCTGCCCCAACATGTGTCGTGTCGGTAATAATAATGGTCGTGGTCATTACTACTAGGCTGTTAGATGGCATAAATAAATATTCAACGTTAATTGTGTTTGCTTAACTCTACGTTTACCGAGTTTCTGATACATAGTCAACAAAAAATTGTTTGTTTTTCCATCTTTCAGAGAATTCTGCTAAGCAATGTCATTGATATTTATAGTTAATTACACATTATTGATCATTTAAAAATCTACAGTTAGTTTTTGTAAAGGACTTAACCATCATCACCAGTTCGGTTTTTTATCTAATAACTAGTCTGATCTTTGCCATAAAACGTACGATCAAATAATTCGAGAGGGTTGTGACACATAACAACAACTTAACTGTGACTTATGTTCATAGGATCGAATTATTTAGAAAATAGGTGAGCTAGCTTTCATATTCTATGCTTTAATAGTGAGAAGCTTTGGGCGCATACTAATAAAAAAGTTGACACAAGGAGTGGTGAACATGAAAAGAGGGCTTTTTCTGTTGCTGTTTTTTGTGCCTGGTGTTTGTCTAGCAAACGAGCTTCCGCCGCTTCCAGGTAAAATATCCCCTTCTCCTCATAAACTATTCATTTCCAGCGACAGTTATCAGTCTGACAGTTTTGATGTTTGGAATATCGATACGGGTTACGCTTACGAACTTTTTGATTCGGTAGACGTTTATGTCGGTGCGCGAGTCAATAACTCTCCTACCAAAAATCAAAGTGGTTTTTTGAGTGGGATCAGCTATCACTTTAATGATCGTGTCACGCTGAAAAGTACAGTTCGCTCTTACAAGAATGAAACAGCGGAAGGTATTCGCCAAGACGACAGTAGCCTCGCGGCTGAAGTATCAAGTCGCGTAAAAATTACCGATAAACTGGATCTTCACGCGACTCTTGATTACCAAGATTGGCAACAAGGCTTTGAGGTTGGTTTAGGCTTTCGTTTTTAGAAGTCCAGCTTTTGCTTAGAAATCAACACACCGTTCCAGTCCGCGTAAACGTAGTGCTTAGGTTGAACGATTTGGTTTTGCATCGTTAAGGTTACGTTTACCTCTCCTATCCCGCGTTTCTCTGTTTTAAACGGGTTAGTTCCAAGAGCTTGAACGCCAATGTCCATTTGAGATATTTGTGCTACGTCGCGTATTGCACCATAGACAATGATACCTTCCCACCCATTTTCTATTCCGAGTATCGCTAATTGATCGCCGAGTAATGCTCTCTGACACGATCCATGTCCGTCAACAATCAATACTTTACCCGTTCCATCTTCGCCCAGTACTTCACGCACTTTCGAGTTATCGTGATAGCAGCGCACCGTAACGATTTCACCGTAAAAAGCGCTACGTTGACCAAAGTTCTGCAATGGTAAAGTAAGCAAGCTCACTTGGTCTTCAAATTGGTCACAAATATCGGGTGTAATGTCTCTCATATTTCCTCCGTGAATTTTCTCACCCAAGCGGTGCTTCAGTGAGCAGTATCCTTTTCTATACCTTCTATACGAGCCGAGGTTTAAGGGAGCCTAACGTATGAAAAACTTTCGGCTGCGAGCACGCAATAAGATAAAGTTGGTCATTAATGACGTAATAAATCGCGTTTTGTTGAAAGTCACTCGCCAATTCAACGGCTACCTCTGGCGACAACTCGACGGCAAAGCTTTCCTCATACCATGTAAAAGCGCTATCACCTACCGTGACAGGCGCGTAATTAACGTGCTGTAGCTGTTTTTCTAACGCGTGATTGTTTATGCTGTTCTCTTCTTTGGACCTCAAGTTACTGTATGGGTTCCAAGCGGTTATCACAGCATAGTTTGAAACACGCCACTCGGCTTCGAATCTGAAAAAAGATTCTGAATAAGCATTCCATAACGATGCGTCTATGTTCTTATTACTTTTTTCTATCATAAGTCTTAAACGATTAATAACAGTTACATTTCATCAATTGATATAAATCAACAAACTGAATGGAATTAACATTTGAGCATTGTTAGCATGCTGTTAACAATATAAAATCCGCTCAATATCTTAGGGTGTTTACGTTTCAGGCCCCACTGAAAGCAGGAAATGAAAGGTAAACAAGCCCTTTAGAATAAACGTCGCCATTGGATACTGGTGAGTTGGCAAAATTCCATGGAGGGCGGATAACTGAAAGAAGTGTTTTTTTGATCAACTTGATTTATTATCAAAATCACATTACCTGTATGTTATATTTTTGCCTAGAATTTATTCTATTAGCACAATTTTGTCACAAATTTAGGTACCGCCAATGCAAACCCCGCAGATTCTTATCGTTGAAGATGAGCAAGTAACTCGTAACACTCTTAAGAGTATTTTTGAAGCAGAGGGATACGCTGTTTTTGAAGCCAGTGACGGTGAAGAGATGCACCAAGTGTTGTCTGATAACTCAGTCAACTTGGTTATTATGGACATTAATCTTCCAGGCAAGAATGGCCTTCTACTAGCGCGTGAATTACGCGAGCAAGCGAACATTGCTTTAATGTTCCTGACAGGCCGTGACAATGAAGTAGACAAGATCCTAGGTCTTGAGATTGGTGCAGATGACTACATCACTAAACCATTCAACCCACGTGAACTAACTATTCGTGCACGTAACCTACTTAGTCGCTCAATGAGCTCTAACGCGGTGCAAGAAGAGAAGCGCTCGGTAGAAAAGTATGAATTCAACGGTTGGGTACTAGACATCAACAGCCGCTCTCTAGTAAGCCCTGCTGGTGATAGCTACAAGCTACCTCGCTCTGAGTTCCGCGCATTACTGCACTTCTGTGAGAACCCGGGTAAGATTCAAACTCGTGCAGATCTTCTTAAGAAGATGACTGGTCGTGAACTTAAGCCACACGACCGTACTGTAGACGTAACGATTCGTCGTATCCGTAAGCACTTTGAGTCTGTTTCAGGTACGCCAGAAATCATCGCCACTATCCACGGCGAAGGTTACCGCTTCTGTGGCGATCTAGAAGACTAGATTTAACCGCTAATATGCAAAGGGCTTGCTCATTGAGCAAGCCCTTTTTGTTTTAGGTCTAACGACTAATGCAACATCATTGCGGTTAATAAACCTTGTTAATCTTCACGTACTTTTCGACTAACCAACGCTGTTTACCCGCATCGTCTAGAAGCACTGCGATATCAACCGATTTTTCTGTGTTCACATCAATGTGAGACGAGAACGCCACCTCCCATCGGCTTTCACTGTGCGTTCGAGTATCTAAAGACGCACTGTCCACCAACCACTCTTTTTGCCCCTGTTTAATAATAAGAGCTTCTGCCGTTAGATTTGCAGGAAGTAACTGATCTCCTTCGAGGTAAAGTGCACCTTGAATACTTTGCTCTTCCACGTCCCCAATATTCGGCATGAGGTTCACCCATAAATTACTTTTGAGCTCAACATTAACCTCATTAATCGTAATCTGACTGTTTTGTTGCCAATTCACATTTGGAACGGAACTACAGCCTGCCATCAATGCCATGGCTAATGCCATGGCTAATGCCATGGCTAATGCCAATGGTGCGATTCTTTTCATGTTATTTCCTTTGTTCCAACCAACTTTTGAGGACTTGAATATCGTTTTGGTATTCATTTTTGATCTCTTCAACCCAGTCTGAAATGTTTTCCCACCATGCTGGCATATCGGGCGATTGCGCTTTTTGCGCCACACTTTGGATACGTTTCAGGCCAATTGAACCTGCAGCACCTTTGATTTTATGCGCTTCAGAAACAATCCCATCTTGATCTTTCGCTGTCATGTTCGAATCTAAGACATCGATATAGTCTGGCATCATATCTTCAAACATTTTTATGCTGTCGTAGACAGGTTTTGCACCAACAATGTCGACGTAAGACTCTAACATATCCATATCGAGCAAATGTGTCTCAATCACAGGAGAAGGCACTGGCTCTTCCACTGTTTCGGGACCGCTCACCACTTCCTTAGGTTGTTCTAACTGGTGAGCGAAGAATTTATCAATCACTGACTGAATAGCATTCACTGCCAGCGGCTTACTGATCGCATCATCCATGCCGTTATCTAAGTATTCACGACGATCTTTCATTACATTAGCAGTTAAGGCGACCAATGGAGGAAGATTGTTATAATGCTTGCGGTAATAATTGGCGACATCAAAGCCCGTCATATCAGGCAGTTGGATATCCAACAACGCTAAGTCGTATTTTTCTGGCACAAAGTTCACTAACGCTTCTTGGCCCGTCATTGCCACGGTGACAGAGTGCCCTAGGCTCTCTAGTAACGATTTAGCCACAGTTACGTTAAGCTCGATGTCTTCGACCATAAATATGTTGAGGCGCACATTGTCGCGTTTCGCATCAATGACTGGCTCAGCTAGTTCAACAATCGGAACGTGGATCGATACAGTAAAAGTGCTACCAAAGCCTTCCTCACTGGTAACCGTAATGTCACCATCCATCATATTGATCAGTTGCTTAGATACCGCCAAACCAATACCTGTACCGACCGCATGCAGGTTGTCCTTGCCTGATTTCACTTGGTAGTACATCGCAAAGATCTTATCTAGCTCTTCGTCTGGGATACCAATACCTGTGTCTTCCACTTCCATAATAATGGTCGCAAAATCGTCTTCGACATCCGCGCTCACTGTCATCACAACGCCACCTTCCTTGGTGAACTTCATTGCGTTGCTGACCAAGTTCCAAATCACCTGACGTAGACGGGTTGCATCCACTTCAATTGCTTTTGGCAAGTCGCTTAAACGTTCTAAGTCAAAGCGTAACCCTTTTTGTTCCGCCATCAGAGCTGAGATACTCTCAATCTCTGCGACGAAGTCTTCGAAGTTAAGTGGCGCAGGTAATAGTTCTAACTTACGGCGATCAAATTTATCCATATCGATAATATCGTTGAAGATGTTACCTAGAGTAATCGCACTCACATTGATGGTCTGCATGTGTTTACGCTGCTCTTCTGTCAACGGACTATCTAGAAGCATACGACTTAAGCCTACAATGCCATTCAGCGGCGTTCGCAGCTCATGACTGATGGTTGAGATGAAGGTAGTTTTGTCGCGGCTTGCTTTCTCTAACGACTCTTCATGGCGCTTACGTTCAGTGATATCACGACCGAACCCAACGAGACCAAGGTGGCGGCCATCTTTGCTGTAAAATGGCACTTTACGCAGCTCAAAGTAATGCTTGCGACCATCTGGGTATTCGAGCCATTGCTCGTAAGTAATTGCTTGATTATCGGCAAAAACCTTTTGGTCAGTATCAACGATATGCTCGGCGATTTCTTTGCTATACACATCCCAAGGGCTTAACCCCACCAATTGATGTTCTTTCTTCCCAGTTAGCTCTTCCATCGCGCGGTTACAGCCAGAGAAAACACCATCGGCATTGCGGTAGTAAATCAAGTCTGGAGACGCATCGATAAAAGAACGTAACAGCGCCGTACGCTCGGCAAGCTCAAGCTGAGTACGTTCACGTTGGAAAACTTCATTCTCGAGGTCTTGCATCGCCTCTTCACGTGCTTCTTCCGCTTTAATACGCTCTTCAATTTCTTGGTTAAGCTTTTCAATGTTTTGTTGAAGTTGGTAATTCAACTCTTGATCTCGCGAACGCATGTCCTTCAGTTTGGACACCAGCTTAGTTAAACGCTGGCGAGACTCTTCTAGTTGATCGACAACCACAGAGAGGAAGTAAACCGCCCAAGGGGTGATCAATAGACCAAAAAACACCGAACGGACAATGTCGATATCATCTACTCGCCCTTTGAGAGCTAAAGTAATCCCTACCTGCACCACAACAGCTAATGCCACCAGCGCAAGGGCTAGCAAAATAGAGAAGCGAACAATCCCCAGTTTGACTAGCAAGTCGACATAATACTGGGCGAGATTTTTCATGGGTTTCATTAACTACTCCATGGTGGTGGCTAGATAGCGCCATTCGATGATGAAAAACAGGTAAATGCACTCGACCTAACGCAATTTAGGTCTGTTTGATTAGTGAAAAACACACGGTGCGATCTACGCTTGTGACACGAGATAGAAAGATAAACCAACGAGCGCACAGGCTTGTGTAAGTTTAACGTGTTTAATACGGTGATTTAAACAATCAGCTATCAACTTAGAGCAAGCGGTCACAAAGCGTTAGCAAGAACTGGGGTGAATACAGGTGCGATTACGTCCATCAGCTTTAGCTTGGTATAACGCACTGTCAGCCATAGCGATGCCCATTTCGGGTTCATCACCATGCTGAGGAATGTAAGAGACCAGACCGATACTGACGGTAAGGCGTTCAGATGCTTCTGAACTGTCGTGTTCCATATCAAGCTGTAGAATTTTCTCATGAATACGCTGCGCTACGTTGCGCGCACCTTCCGTGGTGGTATTCGGCAATATAAAACCAAACTCCTCGCCACCATAACGCGCAACACAATCCGAAGAACGATTGATGACTTGTGTAAACACGGTAGCGACACTGACTAACGCTTCATCACCTTGTTGGTGACCGTAACAGTCGTTGTAATCTTTGAAAAAGTCGATGTCACATAACATGATGGTGAGCGGCAGCTTTTCTCGAGCGTGGTGGTACCACAATACCTGCAGCTGTTCGTCGAAACGGCGTCGGTTCGATACTTGAGTTAAGCTATCCATAAAGCTCAATTTTTCTAACTCTAGGTTGGCTTTTTCCAACTTTTGTTCTGCAAGATAACGCTCAGAAATATCACGCGCCATGATCAGCACACCATTCGTTCCTGATGCTTTATCTTTAAAAGGCGATTTCACCACATCAAACCACGTACTTTTACCATCACTACTCACGACTTTATCTATGTATCGAACTGGCTCTAACTGGCGTAATGCTTCTAAGTCACTGTCTGCTAAGCGCGCGTACATCTCTTTAGGAATCACGTCTTGGAGGCGCTTACCTATCAAATCAGAAATTTTTGAAATGCCTAACGCCTTAACAAAAGGCTGATTACACGCTTGATAGACCATGTTCTCATTGAAAATACCAATAGAGTCCGGACTGGCATCCAGAATCGTTTGTAAGATAGTATCTCTTTGCGCTAGCGCCACCTCTGTATCTTTGCGACGCTCCATTTCATCTCGCAGATTCTGTTGCATCTTGTGCCATTCAGTCACGTCATGACTAATAGACAGCGTACCGATAAGCTCACCACTCGGCGAAACAAGAGAGTTTTGATTGACTTCCAATAAGCAACTTCGACCTTGTGGATCCGTTGTCCATTTACGTTCGCTTTTTCTGGTCATCTCACCCAAGGTCTTGGATGCGCAAGCTTCTTCCCTTCGCCCTTGCCAGAATTGATCAAATGCTCGATTGGTCGTTAACAGATTGCCTTGGCGGTCTTGGGTATAAATCAGCTCTGAAAGTGAGTCTAATGCCGAACGTGCGATGATTAATTGTGCAAGTTCTTGTTGCTGCTCTTGGTGAGTGGCTTGATATGGCTGAGCATAAAGAATCCAAACTCGATGATTGCGCAATAAACTCTTTCTGCCTGACAGCTCCACTTTAATAGATTCACTATCAGATAGTCGCCAGTCAAAAGCCTGCTGACGAAAATGACGACTAGAGAAGCGATCGAGAAACTGCTCAAGCTCATGAATATCGAATAAAGCAGGATACAAATACCCCGTTCCCAAAGAGCGAATGCCTAATAACTGCATCGCAGCCTGGTTAGATAGCAAGAGCTGAGCATGGCTAGTGTCCACCACTATGACTGGATAGGGAGAATCCGTTACTAGTTGCTTAAGTGACGTCTGAAAGTGCAAATAGATCAGTGCTAACGCGCACACGCCTGCGATTAACAACAAGACGACATAGCCATAACCGCCTTGACCACCCCAAAGCCAATTGAGTAACTGATCCATCGTTTAAACCTTCAAAGAACACTGGTTAAAATATATCAGTTATTTATTGAGCGATCTGCTATTAATTCCGGTTTAGTATAGATAAAGGTATTCCCCGTAAGACTCCCTTGAGCACCATGAGCACTGAGATCTCGACCAATTTCCGTCATCGCTAGCCAACGGTTTTCACACCACAGAGGCGATAATAACGTGGGCCTCCTAGCTGCTGATGAAACGCGATGATAAATCACATCTGGTGGTGTCATACGAATCATTTCACTGGCGATCGCAACATATTCTTCTAATTCAGGGGCTTCTAGCTTTCCAGCACGCCAAGCTTTCGCCATGGTGCTACCTTCGACAATATGCAAGCCATGTAACTTGATGCCATCCGTTCCCACGGTCAACACTTTTTGCAGCGTTTCAATATTTTCGGCGCGGGTTTCTTTGGGTAAACCCACAATTAAGTGAGTACAAACCTTGATTCCGAGTGTTCGAGCACGCTTAGTGATTTCGGCATAACACTCAAAGTCATGACCACGATTGATACGTTTGAGGGTGTCATTGTTTGCGGTTTGAAGACCTAGTTCTAGCCAAATTTCATAACCTTGCTGTACATAGCCCGACAGTAAATCCAATACCGCATCAGGGACGCAATCAGGACGCGTCCCCACACAAAGACCAACCATGTCTGCAGCCTTTAGTGCTTCCTCATACATGTTTTTGAGAACTTGTACTTCTGCATAGGTACTGGTGTAGGCCTGAAAATAAGCGAGATACTTCTTCGCTCTGTGAATTTCACCTGCGCGATCTTTTAACTGTTCGTGAATGCTTTTTATCTGGACTTCTTCATCTGCAAACGAAGCCACATTGCAAAATGTACATCCTCCCCGCCCAATCGTGCCATCGCGGTTAGGGCAACTAAATCCACCGTGCAATGTTAACTTATGAACCTTTTCACCGTATCGACGCTGAAGATCTTGGCCGATTGTATTGACCAACTCATGTAACTGCATAAATTCTCACCAACAATAAATCGTAATCAATCTCACTACGATCTGTGTAAATAAATTACATCCCTGCAAGAAAAAACACACAATATTAATCAATTCAAACACCCATCATGCGGGTCAAAATCAATAAACTTGCATAATTAAAGACAAAAATCGTTCATGTTGCGTAAATGTTAAACTAAAAATGCATAATTAAACGAAAAAATTGGGTCACAACGCCGAGTTTTTCATTGCATTCTGAAGTGACAAAATTGTAGGATACTTACACAACCCCGTTATTTTTGTGACTTTTATTACAAAGCACACTGCGGGATTTGTCGGTGTTATCCCACTCCTACCTATATAAATCACTAGATAGTGATAATAAATAAAGGGATACCACCAAGGATTGTTTTTCTCGCAAAACTTTTCCTGCGAGATACGGAAAGGAATCAAGACCGGTCAACCTAGATCGGTGGCGATAATAAATATAAAGGACAAGACGTAATCAATAGTCTAGGTAGTATTTGCTGCCCGGTACTTTTGCGTCGACATTGAACTGGAAGGATGTATCTATGGTAGATAGAGAGCAAAATCCACAGGGTCTGTACACTCCGGAACTGGAGCATGACGCTTGTGGTATCGGTTTTGTTGCTCACCTTAAAAACCGTAAATCTCATGAAGTAGTGACTCAAGCATTGGATATGCTGGCTCGCATGGAACACCGTGGTGGTCAAGGTTGTGACCCATGCAGCGGTGACGGTGCGGGTATCTTGCTACAAAAACCTCATGAATTCCTATTAGAAGAAGCCGTTAAGCTAGGCATTAAACTGCCTTCGTTTGAAAAGTATGGTGTTGGTGTCGTTCTTTTCCCGAAAGACGAATACAAACGCGAGCAATGCCGTGACATTCTAGAACGTAATGCACAGCGTCTAGATCTTGAAGTTATCGGCTACCGCGTTCTGCCAACCGACAACTCAATGATCGGTGCAGACCCACTAAGCACAGAGCCTCAGTTTGAGCATGTGTTTATCTCTGGTGGCCCTGGCATCACACCTGAAGAACTAGAACGCAAACTGTACGTGCTTCGTAACTACACTGTACGTGTTTGCCTAGAAAGCGTTTCGAACATTGGTGACGACTTCTACATTAACTCTATGTCTTACAAGACATTGGTGTACAAAGGTCAGTTAACGACCGAGCAAGTACCGCAGTACTTCCTTGATCTGCAAAACCCGACCATGGTGACTGCACTGGCACTGGTACACTCTCGTTTCTCTACCAATACCTTCCCGAAATGGCGTCTTGCACAGCCTTTCCGTTACATTGCCCACAACGGTGAAATCAATACAGTTCGCGGTAACTTGAACTGGATGAAAGCCCGTGAAGCAATCCTAGAATCAGACCTGTTTACTCAGGCTGAAATCGACATGCTTCTTCCAATCTGTCAGGAAGGCAGCTCGGATTCATCTAACTTTGACATGGCACTTGAGCTCCTAGTTCTGTCTGGTCGCAGCCTGCCACACGCATTGATGATGATGATTCCGGAAGCATGGCAAGAAAACAAAAACATGGATCCTAAACGTCGCGCGTTCTATCAGTACCATGCGAACATCATGGAACCATGGGATGGCCCGGCTTCCGTATGTTTTACTGATGGTGTTCAAGTTGGTGCGACACTAGACCGTAACGGTTTGCGCCCTTCTCGCTACACAGTGACCAAAGATAACTTCCTAGTGATGGCATCTGAATCTGGTGTTGTGGATATTGAACCAGAGAACGTAGAGTTCCGTGGTCGTCTACAACCGGGTCGTATCTTCGTTGCAGACCTAGAGCAAGGTCGCATCATCTCCGATGAAGAAGTGAAAGACACCATCGCAACGGCACAGCCTTACGAGAAATGGGTAGAAGAAAACCTACTGAGCTTGAAGAAGCTGCCAGATGCGAGCAACCAGTTCAGCCAACCTAAGCCAGAACACCTTCTACACCGCCAACAAGCGTTTGGCGTAAGCACTGAAGAAGTGAACGAAATCATCGTTCCAATGGCGAATGACGCGAAAGAGCCATTATCAGCAATGGGTGCCGACTGGCCTCTTGCGGTTCTATCTCATCAGTCTCAACATCTTTCTAACTACTTCAAGCAGCTGTTCGCACAGGTAACCAACCCACCGATCGACCCGATCCGTGAGCGTATGGTTATGTCGCTGAACACTTACTTGGGTAAAGACCAAAACCTTCTGACTGAAACACCACTTCACTGTCAGAAAGTCGAATTAGAATCGCCGGTTCTGGCGAACTCAGAGCTTGAAAAACTGCGTGCGATCGATAACGAGCACCTACAAGCGAAAACGTTGGATATCGTATTCCAAGCTAGTGAAGATCAAGGCAAACTTGAGCGTGCATTAAAACGTATCTGCCAATACGCAGAAGACGCGGTTATCGATGGTTACTCAATCATCCTACTCACTGACCGCGCAGTGAATTCAAACCACGCGGCGATCCCAGCAATGCTGGCAGTTGGCGCAGTGCACCACCACTTGATCCGTAAAGGTCTACGTGCGAAGTGTGACATCGTGGTTGAAACTGGTGACGCGCGTGAAACGCACCACTTTGCAACGCTACTTGGTTACGGTGCGAATGCGGTTAACCCTTACCTAGTGATTGAAACCATCATTGAACTTCAACGTACGAAGAAGTTGGATCCAGAAGCGAACCCTCGTGATCTGTTCAACAACTACCGTAAAGCGATCAATGGCGGTCTTCTGAAGATCTTCTCGAAGATGGGTATCTCAACGCTACAGTCGTACCATGGTGCGCAAATCTTCGAAGCCTTGGGCATCCATAAATCCGTGGTAGACAAATACTTCACAGGTACAGTTTCTCGTATCCAAGGTCTAACCCTTGATGATATCGCCAAAGAAGTGCTGATCCGTCACCGCATCGGTTACCCACAACGCGAAATCCCAATTCAAATGCTGGATGTTGGTGGTGTTTACCAATGGAAACAGCGTGGTGAGAAGCACCTATTCAACCCAGAAACCATTTCTCTACTGCAAGAGTCTACGCGCAACAAGAACTACGATCAGTTCAAGCAGTACGCGACAGCCGTAGATAAACAAGGTGACAACGCAGTAACTCTGCGTAGCCAGCTAGAATTCATTAAGAACCCAGCAGGTTCTATCTCTATCGACGAAGTCGAACCAATTGAAAGCATCGTGAAACGCTTCGCGACGGGCGCTATGTCATTCGGTTCTATTTCTTACGAAGCACACTCCACACTGGCAGTTGCGATGAACCGTCTTGGCGCGAAATCGAACTCTGGTGAAGGTGGTGAAGACCCAATGCGTTTCGAGCGCAAAGAGAACGGCGATTGGGAACGCTCTGCAATCAAGCAGGTGGCTTCAGGTCGTTTCGGCGTAACCTCTTACTACCTAACTAACGCTGAAGAGCTACAAATCAAAATGGCTCAAGGTGCGAAGCCAGGTGAAGGTGGTCAGCTACCAGGCGATAAAGTAGATGACTGGATCGGTGCAACGCGTCACTCGACTCCGGGCGTTGGCCTTATCTCTCCACCACCACACCACGATATCTACTCAATCGAAGATTTGGCTCAGCTTATCTACGACTTGAAGAACGCGAACCGCGCAGGCCGTGTAAACGTGAAGCTGGTATCAGAAGCAGGCGTAGGTACGATCGCTTCTGGTGTCGCGAAAGCGAAAGCGGACGTTGTACTAATCGCAGGTTTCGACGGCGGTACAGGTGCATCCCCAATGTCTTCAATCCGCCATACAGGTCTTCCTTGGGAACTTGGCTTGGCAGAAACGCACCAAACGCTACTGAAGAACGGTCTACGTAACCGTATCGTGGTTCAAGCGGATGGTCAGATGAAGACACCTCGCGACCTTGCAGTGGCAACACTACTTGGTGCAGAAGAATGGGGCGTAGCAACCGCAGCATTAGTGGTTGAAGGTTGTATCATGATGCGTAAGTGTCATAAGAACACTTGTCCTGTTGGTATCGCGACTCAGAACAAGACGCTTCGCGAGCGCTTTGATGGTCGCGTTGAAGACGTCGTAACCTTCTTCCAATACATGGCACAAGGTCTACGTGAAATCATGGCTGAACTTGGCTTCCGCACTATCGATGAAATGGTCGGTCAAGGTCAGAAGCTGAAGATTCGCCAAGACATTTCTCACTGGAAATACAAGAACCTAGATCTGTCTCCTGTTCTCCACGTTGAGCAACCACGTGAAGCTGATGGTGTATTCAACCAAGCTCAGCAGAATCACAACCTAGAAGAAGTGCTAGACCGTAAGCTGATTAAAGCGGCAATTCCTTCACTAGAGAAAGGCGAAGCGGTGAATGCCGAGTTCCCTATCGTTAACACGGACCGCTCTGCAGGTACCATGCTGTCGAACGAAATCTCGAAAGTGTACAAAGATGCAGGTCTACCTAAGCCAATGAACGTGAAGTTCAAAGGTTCTGCGGGTCAGTCATTCGGTGCATTCCTAGCTAAGGGCGTGAAGTTCGAAGTGGAAGGCGACGCGAACGACTACTGGGGTAAAGGCTTATCTGGCGGTACCTTAGTACTTTATCCAGATGCGAAATCAAGCATTGTCGCGGAAGACAACATCGTGGTTGGTAACGTGTGTTTCTACGGTGCAACTTCGGGTGAGTCTTTCATTCGCGGTATGGCTGGTGAACGTTTCTGTGTTCGTAACTCAGGTGCGAAAGTAGTAGTAGAAGGCGTCGGTGACCACGGTTGTGAATACATGACTGGCGGTGCAGCAATTATCCTTGGTTCAACAGGTCGTAACTTTGCCGCTGGTATGAGTGGCGGCGTGGCTTACGTATGGGATAAATCAGGTGACTTTGAGTCAAAACTGAACCCAGAGCTAGTAGACCTAGACCCAATCGAGCAAGAAGACAGAGATCTATTACTCGACATGCTAACTAAGCATGTTCAATTCACAGGAAGTGAAGTCGCTCAGTCTTTCCTAGACAACTTTGAAGCAAGCCTAGCCTCTATGGTTAAGGTAATGCCGCGTGACTACAAAGCGGTTCTTCAAAAGCGTAAAGCTGAAGCACAGTCTCAAGGAAACGAAACTCAAGTGGAGGCCGTATAATGGGTAAGCCTACTGGATTTTTAGAGCATGGTCGTGAACTACCACAGAAGATCGACCCAGCTGAACGCATCAAGAACAACAAAGAGTTCGTTCTGAACGAGGAGTTTGGTGACAAGATCAATACTCAGGCTTCTCGTTGTATGGATTGTGGTGTGCCGTTTTGTCATAACGGCTGCCCTATCGGTAACATCATCCCAGAGTTTAACGATGCGGTTTATCGTGATAGCTGGGAAGAAGCATGGAACATTCTAAGCTCAACCAATAACTTCCCAGAGTTTACTGGTCGTGTTTGCCCTGCTCCGTGTGAAAGTGCTTGTGTACTTGGCATCAACCAAGACCCAATCACTATCTGTAATATCGAGAAAACCATCGTAGAAACAGCGTATCGTGAAGGGTACGCCAAACCAAAAACACCACGTTCTCGCACTGGTAAAACCGTTGCGATCATCGGTTCGGGCCCAGCTGGCCTTGCGGCTGCTGAGCAGCTAAACAGCGCTGGTCATACTGTAACAGTATTCGAGCGAGACGAGAAAGTAGGCGGTCTGCTACGTTTTGGTATCCCAGATTTCAAACTGGGTATGGACGTGATTGATCGTAAGATCAACCTGATGGCAGAAGCGGGTATTGAATTCAAAGTTAACCAACATGTTGGTGTTGATGTGAATGCTCAGCAGCTGCGTCAAGAGTTCGATGTGGTTCTACTGACTGGTGGTTCAACCGTTCCTCGTGATTTGCCCGTTCCGGGTCGTGAACTAAAAGGCGTTCACTTCGCGATGGAATTCCTAGGTCAAAATAACCGCCGTGCCAACGACATGGATCTTAAGGGTGAAGAACTTCACGCCGCGGGTAAACACGTTGTCGTTATCGGTGGTGGTGATACGGGTTCTGACTGTGTAGGTACATCAAACCGCCACGGTGCAGCAAGCATCACTCAGGTTGAA
Source organism: Vibrio alginolyticus NBRC 15630 = ATCC 17749 (assembly GCF_000354175.2). NCBI lineage: Bacteria > Pseudomonadati > Pseudomonadota > Gammaproteobacteria > Vibrionales > Vibrionaceae > Vibrio > Vibrio alginolyticus. The sequence continues at coordinate 2,845,184 of NC_022349.1, read as the reverse complement.
ATCATGCCGATTCCACCAGAGAAACGTCCTGCCAATATGCCATGGCCACAGTACCCGATGATCCTACGTACTTCGACGTCTCATGAAGAAGGCGTTGATCGTCACTGGAATATCCTAACCAAAGAGTTCATCGGCAATGACAAAGGTGAAGTTACCGGTCTTCGTTTAGCTGATATCGTTTGGCAAGATGCGAAACCAGGCGAGCGTCCAAGCTTCAAAGAAGTAGAAGGCAGCGAGCGTGTGATTCCATGTGATATGGCATTTCTAGCGATGGGATTCCTACACCCTGAACCAACAGGCGTACTTGCTCAACTGGATATCGCACTAGACGATCGCGGTAACGTAGCAACTCAAGATTTTGCTACTAACCAAGAAGGCGTATTTGCTGCTGGTGATATGCGAACAGGCCAATCTTTGGTGGTTCGTTGTATCAATGAAGGCCGCGAATGTGCCCGTGCTATCGATGATTACCTAATGGGTGGCACAAACCTAGAAGCAAAAGCAGATTCACTGATGCTTTCTGCTTAACGAAGCAGTCATGCTTCTCTCTTTCAATTGCCTAATAGCCATCAGCAATATCGATGGCTATCGGTGAAGAAAGAAAACAATTCCTTCCAATCTTTCTATTTTGACCAGCATTTTATGCTGGTCTTTTTTATCTCCCACAGAATCAAATGTTACTTTTTTGTAACAATCAATTTTCTATCTATTTGAAATTATTAAACTATTTTAGCTTATTAAATGGTAAATCGTATATTCACGTGATGATCCACTAATAACTTGACCTTTTTTACAATAAGCTATAGCTTGTGAAGTTGATGAAAATAAAACACTCAAAAAATGTTAAATATTTCACAACTTTTACTGAATAATTATACATAAAGCTATAAAGATGACGCATGGTTAGTCATCGATATCAACGTAAGCAGTGTTGATATATCTGTCGGGATGACGGATAAGCAAAGGGAGAATTGCAATGGCTCTTTATGATCCAAGTCTTGAGAAAGACAACTGTGGATTTGGCTTGATCGCGCATATGGAAGGCGAACAAAGCCACAAGCTGGTACGTACAGCAATTTCTGCACTTGACCGCATGACTCACCGTGGTGGTATCGCCGCCGATGGTAAAACTGGTGATGGTTGTGGTCTTCTATTACAAAAGCCCGATTCCTATTTACGTCTTATTGCCGAAGAAAATGGTTTCAACCTTGGCAAGCAATACGCCGTAGGGATGATTTTCTTCAACCAAGATCCAGTCAAAGCTCAACTCGCTAAAGACATCGTCAACAAAGAACTGGCGCAAGAGACGCTAACTGTGGCTGGTTGGCGTGAAGTACCCACTAATTCAGAAGTACTCGGTCCAATTGCGGCCAACTCGCTTCCAAATATTCAGCAAGTCTTTGTCTCTGCACCGGCAGGTTGGCGCGAACGCGACATTGAACGTCGTCTCTACATCGCACGCCGTCGCATCGAGAAACAAATCACCGAAGATCCGGATTTCTACATCTGTAGCTTATCGACTCAAGTTTTGGTGTACAAAGGCCTATGCATGCCTGCGGACTTACCGCGCTTTTATCTTGATCTTGCCGATCTACGTATGGAATCTGCTATCTGTCTGTTCCACCAGCGTTTTTCTACCAACACTCAACCGCGTTGGCCATTAGCTCAACCGTTCCGCTACCTTGCTCATAATGGTGAGATCAATACCATTGAAGGTAACCGACAATGGGCACGCGCTCGTGCTTACAAGTTCTCGTCACCACTGCTGCCTGACCTACAAACTGCAGCACCGTTTGTGAACGAGACAGGCTCAGACTCGTCTAGCTTAGATAATATGCTAGATCTCTTTTTAGCTGGCGGCATGGATATCTTCCGTGCCATGCGTATGCTTGTGCCGCCAGCATGGCAAAACCACCCTGACATGGATCCGGATTTGCGTGCGTTTTACGATTTCAACTCCAAACACATGGAACCATGGGATGGTCCAGCAGGTATCGTACTATCCGATGGTCGTTATGCTGCTTGTAACCTAGACCGAAACGGTCTGCGTCCAGCTCGTTATGTAATTACCAAAGACAAGTTGATCACTCTGGCATCTGAGGTAGGGATTTGGAATTACGCCCCAGATGAAGTTGCCAAAAAAGGTCGTGTAGGTCCGGGGGAATTGCTCGTCATCGACACTCGTAAAGGTAAGCTTTGGCAATCTAGCGAGATCGATAATGATCTGAAATCTCGTCACCCTTATCGCGAATGGATGGAGAACAACGTTCGCAAACTAACACCGTTCTCTCAACTGCCTGAAGATCAAGTAGGTGAGCGTAGCTTTGATGAAGACTTGCTTAAGACTTATCAAAAGCAGTTTGCCATGAGCAATGAAGAAGTCGATCAAATATTGCGTGTCCTCGGTGATATGGGGCAAGAAGCCGTCGGTTCGATGGGTGATGACACCCCGATGGCGGTTCTTTCTTCGAAAGAGCGCTTGGTGACTGATTACTTCCGTCAGAAGTTCGCGCAGGTCACCAACCCACCAATCGATCCGCTGCGTGAGAAACACGTCATGTCGCTGGCGACCAGCATCGGCCAGGAGATGAACGTCTTCTGTGAAACCGATGGCCACGCGCATCGTGTAACCTTTGATTCTCCAGTACTGCTCTATTCAGACATGCAGCAACTACTAGAGCTGAGTGACGATCATTACCGTAATACCATTCTCGATATCAACTACGACCCACAACAAAAAGATCTTAAACAAGCCATTAATGATCTGTGTGAGCAAGCAGAGCAAGTCGTTCGTGAAGGCACGGTTTTAGTGGTGCTTTCGGACAGAGCCTTGGTCAAAGGTAAGTTGCCAATTCCAGCAGCAATGGCAGTCGGCGCCGTTCAAACTCGTCTGATTGACGCGAACTTGCGTTGCGATGCCAACATTGTTGTCGAAACCGCAACAGCCCGTGATCCACACCAATTTGCCGTCTTGCTTGGTTTTGGTGCCACTGCGGTTTACCCATACCTTGCTTATGAAGCGTTAGGTAAACTGATTGATGATAAAGCGCTAGAGAAAGACTACCGCGATGTGATGCAAAACTACCAATACGGCATCAACAAAGGCCTGTACAAGATCATGTCGAAAATGGGGATCTCAACCATCGCCTCTTACCGCTGCTCACAACTATTTGAAGCAGTTGGCTTGAGCCAAGATGTGGTCGATCTGTGTTTTAAAGGCGTCACAACTCGAATTGAAGGCGCGAATTTTGACGACTTCCAGCAAGATCTTACAAACTTATCTCGTAAAGCATGGGCGAAACGCAAATCGATTGATCATGGAGGCTTGTTAAAGTACGTCCATGGAGGTGAGTATCATGCTTACAACCCGGATGTCGTCGGCACGCTGCAACAGGCCGTTAAATCTGGCGAAAGTAACGACTATCAGAGCTTTGCTAAGCAGGTAAACCAACGCCCTGTTGCCATGCTGCGTGACTTAATGTCGCTGAAAAAATCAGACTCACCGCTGCCACTTGAGCAAATAGAACCACGCACTGAACTGTTCAAACGCTTTGACTCAGCGGCAATGTCCATTGGCGCACTTAGCCCAGAAGCGCATGAAGCACTTGCAACGGCGATGAACCGTCTTGGTGGTTACTCTAACTCGGGTGAAGGCGGTGAAGATCCTCGCCGTTTCGGTACTGAGCGTAACTCACGTATCAAACAGATTGCTTCTGGCCGATTTGGTGTAACGCCGCATTACCTGACTAATGCGGATGTACTGCAAATCAAGGTGGCACAAGGTGCGAAACCGGGTGAAGGTGGACAGCTACCAGGACACAAAGTCACCGCAGAAATCGCAAAACTGCGTTATTCGGTACAAGGCGTGACTCTGATCTCCCCTCCTCCGCATCACGATATCTATTCGATTGAAGATTTGGCCCAACTGATCTTCGACCTTAAACAAGTCAACCCGAATGCGCTGGTTTCGGTAAAACTCGTCTCCGAGCCAGGTGTCGGCACCATCGCAACGGGTGTAGCCAAGGCTTACGCTGATCTTATTACCATTTCGGGTTACGACGGTGGTACCGCAGCAAGCCCATTAACTTCGGTAAAATACGCTGGTAGCCCTTGGGAGTTGGGGTTGGCAGAGACACAACAAGCTCTGGTTGCTAATGGTCTGCGTCATAAGATCCGCTTACAGGTAGACGGTGGTCTAAAGACTGGTTTAGACGTAGTTAAAGCCGCAATTTTAGGTGCAGAAAGCTTCGGTTTTGGTACTGCGCCAATGGTCGCTATGGGTTGTAAGTTCCTACGAATTTGTCACCTCAACAACTGTGCAACTGGGGTTGCGACTCAAGACGAGACACTGCGTAAAGAATACTTCAAAGGTCTACCAGAAATGGTGATGAATTACTTCATCGGCCTGGCAGACGAAGTGCGCGGATTACTCGCCGAACTTGGCGTTGAAAAGCTGACGGACTTGATTGGTCGTACCGATTTACTTGAGTCAGTAGAGGGATTTACAGCGAAACAGACCAAGCTGGATCTATCCAATATTCTAGAAGCTCCAGTATCACCTGAGGGCCATCCGCTATTTTGGACAGAGCCAAACAAACCGTTTGATAAAGCTGAGCTCAACCAAAAGATCGTTGATGATGCCATGCATGCGGTCGAAAACAGTCAATCGGCAAGTTTCTTCTACAATGTCATCAACACTGATCGTTCTGTTGGTGCACGCTTATCTGGCGAAATAGCAAAACGCTATGGCAACCAAGGGTTGGCGGCTTCCCCTATCAAAATCTATCTTGACGGCACCGCAGGCCAGTCCTTTGGTGTTTGGAACGCAGGTGGTGTAGAGCTTTACCTCACGGGCGATGCGAACGACTACGTGGGCAAAGGCATGGCGGGTGGTAAAGTGGTTATCAAACCTCACCTTGGCACTGCATTTAAGTGTAATGAAGCAACCATCATTGGTAACACCTGTCTGTACGGCGCGACCGGCGGTAAACTATTTGCAGCCGGTAAAGCAGGTGAGCGTTTCGGCGTACGAAACTCAGGTACGATAGCCGTCATTGAAGGTGCTGGCGATAACGCTTGTGAGTATATGACTGGCGGTATTGTTGCCATTCTTGGTGCGACAGGTGTGAACTTTGGCGCGGGTATGACTGGAGGCTTTGCCTATGTTCTGGATGAGAACCAAAGCTTTGAAGGTCGAGTTAATACTGAGTCTGTCGAAGCCATCTCATTGTCCGATCTTTACATCCACCAAGAACATTTGCGTGGCCTAATTGCGGAACACCTTGAAGAAACAGGGTCGAGTCATGCTGAAAATATTTTGGCGAACTTTGATGAATGGATTCCAAAGTTCTATTTGGTGAAACCACAAGCGGCAGATCTTCGCACGCTACTTGGTCACCAGAGCCGCAGTGCCGCAGAGCTGCGTGTTCAAGCACAGTAATCATGGAGGATGTTTGAATCATGAGCCAGAACGTTTATCAATTTATCGATGTGCAGCGTGTAGATCCTGCGAAAAAGCCTATAAAAGTTCGTAAGATCGAGTTCGTTGAAATCTATGAACCGTTCACTAAACAACAGGCGACTGCACAAGCGGATCGCTGCTTAGATTGTGGCAACCCATATTGTGAATGGAAATGCCCAGTCCACAACTACATCCCTCAATGGTTAAAACTTGCCAATGAAGGTCGTATTCTTGAAGCGGTTGAACTATCGCATCAAACCAATAGCCTACCGGAAGTATGCGGGCGCGTTTGTCCTCAAGACCGCCTATGTGAAGGTTCATGCACGCTTAATGATGACTTTGGTGCCGTCACCATCGGTAACATAGAAAAGTACATTACCGACAAAGCGTTTGAAATGGGCTGGAAGCCAGATATGTCCAAGGTGGAGTGGACCGATAAAAAGGTTGCAATCATTGGAGCTGGCCCAGCTGGCTTGGCTGCCGCGGATATCCTAGTGCGCAATGGCGTTAAGCCAGTCGTGTTTGACCGCTACCCTGAAATTGGAGGCCTTCTGACCTTCGGTATTCCTTCCTTCAAGCTTGAAAAAGGCGTGATGGAAAACCGCCGCCGTGTGTTCACTGAAATGGGCGTCGAGTTCCGCATGAACATGGAAGTAGGCAAAGATGTCCAAATGCAAGAGCTGCTTGATGAATACGATGCTGTTTTCTTGGGCGTTGGCACCTATAAATACATGCGTGCAGGTCTAGATAATGAAGATGCGCCGGGTGTGTATGACGCGCTGCCATTTTTAGTTTCGAACACCTACAAAGTCATGGATCTTGAGAGTAACCAACCCTTTATCGATATGGCAGGAAAGAAAGTCGTCGTACTGGGTGGTGGTGATACAGCAATGGACTGCGTTCGTACCTCAATTCGCCAAGGTGCCTCCAACGTAGTTTGTGCTTATCGTCGTGATGAGGCCAACATGCCAGGCTCTCGTCGCGAGGTAAAAAACGCAAAGGAAGAAGGCGTGAAGTTCATGTTCAACCTTCAGCCTTTGGGAGTGGAAGTGGATGCGTCAGGCAAAGTCTCGGGGGTCAAAGTGGTGAAAACCGCACTTGGTGAACCTGATGAAGCAGGTCGCCGACGTCCAGAGCCCGTTGAAGGCAGCGAGCACGTTCTACCAGCAGACGTTGTTATCATGGCGTTTGGTTTCCAGCCGCACAAAATGGACTGGTTAGCACCGTTTGATGTCGATTTGGATCAATGGGGTCGTATCAAAGCCCCAGCGAAGCAAGAGTTCCAGTTCCAGACCAGCAATGAAAAGATCTTCGCGGGTGGTGATGCGGTACGAGGTTCTGATCTTGTCGTAACCGCAATTGATGAAGGACGAAAAGCGGCAGAAGGCATTCTCGATTACCTCGAAGTTTAATCTCAGTTAACCTCACAAAAAGGGTCCTATTATTGGATCCTTTTTCTTTTGTATCCATATAATTAGAAGCAAATTATAAGAGTAAATACAATGAAAAAAGCCGCTCTCCTTTCCATTACTTTGCTCGGCTTAACCGCTTGTAGCCAAGGAGTCACAACCATGACGGATCGTTCTCAATCACCTTGTGGTGACAAACCAAACTGCGTCTCCACCCAAGACTCGCGAGAAAAATACAACCTAACGCCATTCATCTTAGTTGATTCAGCGAACATCGACGCTATTGAGCAAGTTGCGCTTGAACTGCCAGGCGCGAAAACCGCGGTGAAAGAAAGCAACTACCTTCGTATCGAGTGCACATCTAAAATCATGCGCTTCGTGGATGACCTCGAACTAAAAATAGCAGGAGACCAACTGATTGTGCGCTCGGAATCTCGTGTGGGCTACTCTGACTTTGGCGTAAACAGAAAGCGCGCCGATCAATTACGAGAAAAGCTCACTCAAGCTAAGCTCATCAAATAGAAAACTGCCAACGGGGAGTGCTATACTCTCGGCCAACTAAAATATTTACCTAAAGAGAGTGTTATGAAAGTTGGTATCATCGGTGCGATGGAACAAGAAGTGACCATCCTGAAGCAAGCAATAACAAACTGCAAAACTGTAAATAAAGCAGGTTGTACGTTTTTCTCTGGTCAAATTAACGATGTCGAAGTCGTCGTACTACAATCGGGCATCGGTAAAGTTGCAGCGGCAGTGGGCACGACAATCCTTCTTGATGAATACCAACCAGACGTTGTGATTAACACAGGCTCTGCTGGCGGTTTCGATTCAAGCTTAAACCTTGGCGATGTAGTTATCTCTACAGAAGTTCGTCATCACGATGCAGACGTAACCGCTTTTGGTTATGAAATTGGCCAAATGGCCGGTCAACCAGCTGCATTCAAAGCGGATGACAAGCTAATGGACTTAGCAGAAAAAGCCCTAGCACAAATGGAAAACACTCATGCGGTTCGCGGCCTAATTTGTACTGGCGATGCGTTTGTTTGTACTGCTGAGCGTCAAGAGTTTATTCGTAAACACTTTCCGTCTGTTATCGCTGTAGAAATGGAAGCATCTGCTATCGCTCAAACTTGTCACCAATTCAACACACCGTTTGTTGTTGTGCGTGCAATCTCTGATGTCGCTGATAAAGAATCACCAATGAGCTTTGATGAGTTCCTACCTCTAGCAGCAAAAAGCTCTTCCGAAATGGTATTCAAAATGCTGGAACTCATTAAGTAAACGACTCATTCATGGAAGAAGTTTTTCAGTCATTTTATGCCAACGGTGCGCTCCTTATAATGTGGGGCGCACTGATCTTGCACCTTCTAGTGCCAATCCCCCATTCAGCGCACCCCATCACTTTATGGCGAAAGCTAGCAGAACAGCTAGCCAACAAAGTGAACAATAATCACAATTACTCACAGAGTGTAATCTCAGGCAGTCTTGCACTAGGCTTGATGCTGTTTCCTTGCTTGATATTACTGATTGCAGTAAAGCCATTTGTTTGGCAAATCCCTTTATATGAACTGGTTCTATTGATCCTTGCGCTAGACTGGCGCAACAGCGAAACGTTAACGAAACAGCTCGTCACAAGTATCTCTTCGGAAGACAAAGCCCAATGTCGAGCATTACTGCAACCATATCTTAATCGCGACACTGGTAACCTCTCGATCGTTGGCATAGGTAAAGCTGGCTCAGAAACCCTGATTATGGGATACAGCCGCAACGTGATCGGCGTGCTATTTTGGTACGCACTAACAGGTGGTATTGGTGCGTTAATGTATCGACTCACAACAGAATTAGCGCGAGTGTGGTCCCCTAGCCGACGCCAATATTTGCCCTTTGGTAAACCTGTGATTCAACTGGTTGCTACTCTGGATATTATTCCACTTCGTCTCTTTGCCATACTTTTAGCTGCCGGAAAGAATACAAGTAATGTGCTCTCTGGAATACAACAGCAAGCGAAGTCTTGGCCCTTACCAGGACCTAGTTGGGTGTTATGTACTATCGGACACAAACTACAACTGTCTTTATGCGGCCCTGCTATCTATCAAGGTGTGCGTGCAGAGCGCGCAAAAATCGGTGGGCGCATTGCGCCATCGGCTATTCACCTTTCACAAATACATACGCTGCTCGTTTGGCGCGTCCTGGCTTGGATCGCAATCCAAAGTTTGCTTTTAGGAATAATTTATCAAGGATTATGATGAATAAATTATGCTTCGCATTAACGCTATTTGTTTCGACAGCGACCTTCGCTCAACCCGCTCAACGCATTATAAGTTTAGCTCCACATGCCACCGAAATTGCCTTTGCAGCAGGGCTAGGAGAGCAGCTTGTTGCTGTCAGCGAAATGAGCGATTATCCAGAACAGGCAAAGCAGCTAGAAAGAGTCTCAAATTATCAAGGAATTAAATTAGAGCGTATTATTGCTCTTCAGCCGGACTTAGTGATTGCTTGGCCAGCCGGAAACCCCGCTAAAGAGTTGGAGAAAATTAAACAGTTCGGTATTCCTATCTATTACTCCACTACAGGTTCATTAGAAGATATCGCCAATAATATCGAGCAACTCAGCCAATACAGCGAAACTCCACAAGTAGGAAAAAAGGCCGCTGAAGATTTTAGAACGCAACTGAGTACACTAAAAGAACAGTACAACACGAACGAGAAAGTTCGTTACTTTTATCAGTTGAGTGAAAAGCCTATCATCACTGTCGCCGGAAAGAACTGGCCAAGTGAAGTCTTTACTTTTTGCGGTGGTGAGAACATTTTCGCCGCATCTAGCGCGCCTTATCCTCAAGTTAGCATCGAGCAAGTCATTACTCGCCAGCCAGAGGTTATTTTTACTTCTCGTCACGCAATGAGTAACGATGGTATGTGGACTGAGTGGAGTAATGAGCTTCTTGCTCTTAAAAACAAACACATCTGGTCCCTAAACTCTGATTGGATTAACCGTCCCACACCACGCACATTGAACGCGATCAAGGAAGTGTGTGAGCACTTTAAAAGCGTTCGTCAAAAACGCTAACGATTTCGTGGCAAATACCGTACAATTTCCGCCCATTTTTTCTCACACTATTTAAAGGTACTAAGTAACATGGACTCCATGCTGCTTTATATGATCGATTTGTTCGGTACCGCTGTTTTCGCTATCTCTGGCGTATTACTGGCGGGCCGTTTAAAAATGGATCCATTCGGCGTTATCGTGCTCGGCAGTGTGACTGCTATAGGTGGCGGAACAATCCGAGACATGGCGCTTGGTGCCACTCCCGTATTTTGGATAACAGATACGACTTACTTATGGGTGATATTTGTTACGTGTCTACTAACCATGCTTGTTATTCGAAGACCCAAGCGACTCTCATGGTGGGTGTTACCCGTTTGTGATGCCATCGGTCTCGCTGTGTTTGTGGGAATAGGAGTAGAAAAGGCACTCGCCTACAATGCATCTGGGATGGTCGCGGTGATAATGGGGGTTATTACTGGCTGTGGCGGTGGCATTATACGAGACGTGCTGGCTCGCGAAGTTCCTATGGTATTAAGAAGTGAAGTCTATGCTACGGCATGTATTATTGGCGGCATCTTCCATACGATGGCGGTAAACATGGGTTATGACCACTCAACGGCTTTACTCGCTGGTGTAATCTCAACGCTCATTATACGTCTCGGTGCGATTCGTTGGCATCTATCCCTGCCAACTTTCGCCATTAACCGTTAAACACAAACAACATCACTCACCATGGAGTCGACCAAGTGTCGGCTCCTCTCATTTATGCTCATTTGATTCGCCAATTCTTGGGCAATTCGCTAAATTATCTCAACCATTCCTAACTTTCATTAATCATTATGTTGCTTGAAGGTATTGAAACGTTACTTGTCCTCAGTAAAGAAAAAACCATGAGCCGCACAGGCAGTCAACTCTATATTAGTCAATCTGCCGTGAGTAAACGTATTTCAAATCTAGAGAAGAAGTTAGGAAAAAAATTGATAGAGCCAAATGGTCGGCACATAAAGCTGACCTCCGATGGCCTTGCGCTCATCAACACGATCGAGCCAACGTTCAATGAGTTAAGAGGTCAGATCTATGATCAACAACAAATAGAAGATACTTCTTTGATCAAGATAGACTGCTCTGAAACCTTAGTCGCTGGATACCTCAGCATGATCATGGCAGAACACTTTGCCCATGATCAGTACATACGAATATCGACCAATCATACGCCACGCATTATTGAGAATGTGAAATCAGGCAAAGCAACATTGGGATTTTGCGCTGGCTATCTACCACCTCATCATGGATTAATGAGCCTTCACCTCGCCGATGAACCTTTCTCAATTGTCAGTCGACATTCACTTTCACAACTACCTAAAGCTATTTTGACCAATGACCTAACTAACCCTGCCAACACATATCAACAAGCTATTTTATCCAAACACGGAATCGAACCTTTGATGGAAATGGATTCGTATACTGCGGCAGCACAACTGGCTTTGGGAGGTATGGCTCCCGCTTTAATCCCTAAATCTATCCTAACGACACTTAATATCACATCTAAGTTCTGCTATGACTTTGAAGAGCTAGATCAGTTAGTTCGACCAATACATATCTGCTTACGTCACAGCACATATCGCAGCGAACGAGTTAAAGCACTGACAGAATCCATTGCTGATGTTGTTGCCAAAGAAGTTTCGTTGCCATAAGCATCGACATCACTATAACTAGAGGACGAATCCATTTTTGTCCTTTACTTACCACGACCTTCGCCCCTAACTGAGCACCAAGAAAACCGCCAACAGCCATAGTTAAGCCAAGCTTCCACACTGGCAACCCAGCTAAGATAAAAAAGAGTAGTGCCGCTATGTTTGACGTAAAATTGAGGATTTTGGTTCTAGCTGTGGCTTCGACCAAAGAAAAGTGACCTAGTGCAACAAAACAAACAGTAAAAATAGATCCAGTCCCAGGGCCAAAAAAGCCATCATAGAAACCGATTCCGCCACCAATGCATAGCGCAAACATCGCTTCAGATAACTTTGGTTCTCCATCGATTTTTCGCGTACTTGGCGCGAGTAAAAAATAGAGGGAAATGGCTATCAAAAGAACAGGGATCAAACTGGTGAGTACGCTAGCATCAATAAACTGCACAGCCTCGGCACCGATTGCAGCGCCTATAAAAGTGCAGAGTATCGCAAAACGCATTTCCTTTAAGCTAACAATACCGTTACGCACGAAATACCAGCTAGCAGAGAAACTGCCAAACGAACTTTGTAACTTATTGGTTGCTAGAGCTTGAGTCGGACTCAACCCCGCAGCCAAAAGCGCAGGGAGCGTAATGAGCCCTCCCCCACCAGCCATCGCATCAATAAAGCCTGCGGCAGTCGCAACCAAAAATAAGGCCAACAAAATTTCAACCGTGATTTCCACTACACTTCCTTTTTGAAGAGGTATCAAAGAGGAAGAAACGGTAGCACTTATTCACAAAACTACCAATGGAAAGTCAAGACACCAATCTATTCCTAATTTTCATCAGTCAATAAATCTAGAGAATGATACATTAAAAATATCAATTACATCCAAATATAGAGCCTCACCTCAAGAGCCTCTTAATATTTTGATAGAAAAAGAAAATGCTGTCTTAATAGGAAATATTTAATCTGATAAAAAACGAAAATAATGGAAGCCTTACTAACTCGACCATCAATAAAAGAGCAGCAATTACGCTTAAAAATCGAACAGATAGTGAATGTTAATCAGCTATTCAGCGTTATTGACGCTAAACCAGAGACTAGCGGTGCGGGTGTAATTTATATTGATAACAAATTCACCGTTGTACGCTTAAGAGACTTTAAATCCACATGCCATATCAATCCTACCTTTATCATTCTACGAGAACCGATAAAATTACAATCATCTCAAGAATTTGCAAAAAAAATAAAACAGGAAGAGTCAAAATCAAGATTCAATCAAGAGCTTCTATCAGCGAGCATTAGCTGTATTGGTGCAGCGATTGGCTGGATTGGGGTAGTTGGTTCGGGGCTAACAATACCAGTAAGTGGTCCTGTGGGCGTAACTATGTCCTATATCTCACACGCCGCTACTGTTGCTGCCACAGCTCAATGTGCTATTGGAGTAGCAAGAACCCGTATGGTATCTAAATCACCAGACAAATTATCGGATATAGACAGTAATGAGTGGTATCAAAATACAACTAAAGCTTTAGATTACATCTCCTTAGCTGGAGCGGGCGCTAGTGGATATCAAACGATAAAAATGGTTCAATCTCTTAAGCAAACCACTAAGAAAGGCGTTCCCGAGATTCTAAAAGGCTTAAACAGACAAGAAAGAACAAGATTAACTAAAGAAATCATCCGTAAAAACCTTCCGAGCATTTCGAATAAAGCTCGTAAACAGCTAATGTTGTCAGGAGAAATTCCTAAGAGGTATTCACAAGCAACAATATCCGCATCCATTTCTCATCAGCTTCTAGATGCAATTGGAGGCTCAATTAGCATAGTAGGAAGCGGTTATTCGGGAGAGTTAAGAAATCTTGCAATTGGAATCTATGAGGAATTGAAAGTTGAATACTAAATCAATTAGCATAGCAAACATCTCACTAAGTATATGTTTATACTTGGCATTGACTATTGGTCTGGCTATTAGCTTGAGCATTTGGAATGACTGGTTTTCTTTCACTCAACACATTGCTCTAGATACTTACCTTCTTACATTGGGAGCTATTACGGTTGTTGTTGTATGCATTCCAAACATTCTGACAATAAGCAAAGGATTAAGTATTGCTGCAAAAATAAACTTACTTACTATCTCTTTTATCATTCTCACTTGCAGCATTAATTTTGTTGCAGCAAGTGGTAGTACTATTTCTTCATCTTTGGGTACATTGCTTGCCATCATTAGCTTAATGATCTTCAAAAGCGAAGCATACCAATCGTTCCTAGCACACTTTAATGCTCTTCATTTTAGAAAAACCTCGATATAAAAAAGCCCGCTCAAATGAGCGGGCAATGAGGTTGTCATGTAAGCCCTGATTAATGAGCTTACTGATTTTTATCTGTTACGCGTCTAGACTCGCTTTCACTTTAGCGTGCAACTCTTGAACCGAAGTTACTGACGCTTTTGCGTCTGCAGTATGAGACATACATGTAGCGAACGCTGCATTCAGTGTCGTTGTGTAGTTCACTTTTTCTGCCAGTGCACCACGGCGTAGAACTTTCGAATCTTCAATCGCTTGACGACCAGCAGCCGTGTTTACGATATAGGTGTATTCGTTGTTCTTGATGCGGTCAAGAATGTGTGGACGACCTTCGTGTACTTTGTTTACCAAACGTGGGTTAATACCCGCTTCGCCCAGAATTACAGCAGTACCGTGTGTCGCATCCAACTGGTAACCCAGTTTCACTAACTTAGAAGCTAGGTCAACAACACGCTCTTTATCACCTTCACGTACAGACAGTAGCGCACGACCACCTTCAGGATAAACCGCACCACAACCTAGCTCTGCTTTCGCGTAAGCTTCTGCGAACGTTGCACCCACACCCATTACTTCACCTGTTGAGCGCATTTCAGGGCCCAATAGAGGGTCAACACCAGGGAATTTGTTGAACGGCAGAACCACTTCTTTCACTGAGTAGTAAGGAGGGATAATCTCTTTAGTAAAGCCTTGTGACTCTAGAGATTGACCCGCCATTACACGTGCAGCGATTTTCGCTAGAGGAGCGCCTGTCGCTTTCGATACGAATGGTACCGTACGAGCAGCACGAGGGTTCACTTCAATTAGATAAACGTCGTTGTCTTTCACAGCAAACTGCGTGTTCATCAAACCGCGTACACCGAGTTCGAATGCTAACTTCTCAACTTGCTCACGCATCTTGTCTTGAATTTCCTGACTTAGCGTGTATGCAGGCAGTGAACATGCAGAGTCACCAGAGTGAACACCCGCTTGTTCGATGTGCTCCATGATACCACCGATAACGACGCGTTCACCGTCACAGATAGCATCAATATCAACTTCGGTTGCATCATCCAAGAAACGGTCTAGCAGAACTGGAGACTCGTTCGATACGCTTACTGCTTCGTTGAAGTAGCGACGCAGGTCTTGCTCGTCGTATACGATTTCCATCGCACGACCACCGAGTACATAAGATGGACGAACAACTAATGGGAAGCCAATTTCTTTCGATTTCTCAACCGCTTGCTCCATCGTTGTTACTGTCGCGTTTTCTGGCTGAAGTAGACCTAAACGGTCAACAGCGGCTTGGAAGCGTTCGCGGTCTTCCGCACGGTCGATAGCATCTGGGCTAGTACCAATGATTGGCACACCAGCCGCTTCTAGAGCACGAGCCAGTTTAAGTGGCGTTTGACCACCGTACTGAACAATCACACCTTTTGGTTTTTCAACGCGAGCGATAGACAGTACATCTTCCAGAGTTACTGGCTCGAAGTACAGACGATCAGACGTATCGTAGTCAGTAGATACCGTTTCTGGGTTACAGTTAACCATAATGGTTTCGTAACCGTCTTCACGCAGCGCAAGTGATGCATGAACACAACAGTAATCGAATTCGATACCTTGGCCGATACGGTTTGGACCGCCACCAAGAACCATGATCTTATCTTTGTCTGTTGGGTTTGCTTCACATTCTTCATCGTAAGATGAGTACATGTAAGCCGTGTCAGAAGAAAACTCTGCTGCACATGTATCCACACGTTTGTAAACCGGATGAATATCAAACTGCTCACGAGCACGGCGAATTTCACTTTCAGCGACACCAAGCAATTTAGACAAGCGAGCATCAGAGAAGCCTTTGCGTTTCATCTGACGAAGCACTTCTTTGGTCAAACCTGCGTAGCCGCCCGCCTTGACTTGTTCTTCGAGTTTTACAATTTCTTCGATTTGAACCAGGAACCAGCGGTCGATTTGAGTCAAGTTGAACACACCGTCGACTGACATACCCGCTCGGAATGCATCGGCGATGTACCAGATACGCTCTGCACCTGCTTCTTTAAGTTCGTGACGAATCTTAGTCAGTGCATCTGGCGCTTCCAGATCGACCATCTCATCAAAACCAGTTGCGCCAACTTCTAGGCCACGCAGTGCTTTGTGAAGAGATTCTTGTTGGTTACGACCAATCGCCATTACCTCACCAACCGATTTCATCTGAGTTGTCAGACGATCGTTTGCACCAGCAAATTTCTCGAAGTTAAAGCGAGGGATCTTAGTTACGACGTAGTCGATAGTTGGTTCAAATGACGCAGGTGTTGCACCACCTGTGATGTCGTTTTGTAGTTCGTCTAGCGTAAAGCCAACAGCCAGTTTCGCGGCAATTTTCGCAATTGGGAAGCCTGTTGCTTTTGATGCTAGCGCAGAAGAGCGAGATACACGCGGGTTCATCTCGATGATGACCATACGACCATCTTTCGGGTTGATACCAAACTGTACGTTTGAACCACCTGTTTCAACACCGATTTCACGCAGAACAGCTAGCGATGCATTACGCATAAGCTGGTATTCTTTGTCAGTCAGTGTTTGTGCTGGAGCAACCGTGATTGAGTCACCCGTATGGATGCCCATTGGGTCAAAGTTCTCGATTGAACATACGATGATACAGTTGTCCGCTTTGTCACGAACGACTTCCATTTCGTACTCTTTCCAACCGATGAGTGACTCATCGATAAGAAGTTCGTTGGTCGGAGATAAGTCCAGACCACGACGACAGATTTCTTCGAACTCTTCTTTGTTGTACGCGATACCACCACCAGTGCCACCCATGGTGAACGATGGACGGATGATACAAGGGAAGCCAACCATATCTAAAACTTTGTAAGCTTCTTCCATGCTCTTCGCTGTATCTGCGCGAGGACACTCAAGGCCGATAGACTTCATCGCTTTATCAAAACGAGAACGGTCTTCCGCTTTGTCGATTGCATCAGCCGTTGCACCAATCATCTCTACGCCAAACTCTGCGAGAACGCCGTGCTTCTCTAAATCTAACGCACAGTTAAGTGCTGTCTGACCACCCATAGTTGGCAGAACTGCATCAGGACGTTCTTTCTCGATGATCTTGCGTACAACTTCCCACTGAATCGGCTCGATGTAAGTCGCATCTGCCATCTCTGGGTCAGTCATAATCGTTGCTGGATTAGAGTTAACTAGGATAACTCGGTAGCCTTCTTCGCGAAGAGCTTTACACGCTTGTGCGCCAGAGTAGTCAAACTCACATGCCTGACCGATAACAATCGGACCAGCACCAAGAATTAGAATACTTTGAATGTCAGTACGTTTTGGCATTATCTACTACTCCGAATTAAGCGCTGTGTTTTTTGATTAGTTCGATAAAGTGGTCAAATAGCGGTGCCGCGTCATGTGGACCAGGGCTCGCTTCTGGGTGACCTTGGAAGCTAAATGCTGGCTTGTCTGTGCGGTGGATACCTTGCAAAGAGCCATCAAATAGCGATACGTGAGTAGCACGTAAGTTTTCCGGTAATGTTGCTTCATCTGCCGCAAAGCCGTGGTTTTGCGAGGTAATCATCACAACGTTACGCTCTAAATCTTTTACTGGGTGGTTTGCACCGTGGTGACCAAACTTCATTTTCACCGTTTGCGCACCTGATGCTAGCGCCAGAATTTGGTGACCTAGACAAATACCAAAAATTGGCAGGCCTTTTTCTAGGAACACTTTGGTTGCTTCAATCGCGTAAGTACATGGTTCTGGGTCACCAGGGCCGTTTGATAAGAATACGCCATCTGGATTTAGTGCCAGAACTTCTTCCGCTGACGTTTCTGCAGGTACAACCGTTAAGCGGCAGCCACGGTCAACCAACATTCGTAAGATGTTGCGTTTTGCGCCGAAGTCGTAAGCGACAACGTGGTATGGCAGCTCGCTGTCATCTTTCGCCTCTGGAAGTCCACCTTCAAGCGTCCACGAACCTTGCTTCCATTGATACGCTTCTTTTGTTGTAACTTCTTTCGCAAGGTCCATTCCTTTTAAGCCTGGGAATTCTTTTGCTTTCGCTAGTGCCAAAGCTTCGTCGAGGTTGTTGCCCGCAACAATACAGCCGTTTTGAGCACCTTTTTCACGCAGGATACGAGTGAGCTTACGAGTATCGATATCAGCGATGCCAACGATATTTTGAGACTTAAGATAATCAGAGAGGGATTGTTCGTTACGGAAGTTAGAAGCGATTAGAGGAAGATCGCGAATCACAAGGCCTTGTGCATGAATGGAAGAGGATTCTTCATCTTCGGAAGTGGTTCCGGTATTGCCAATGTGAGGATAAGTGAGAGTGACGATTTGCTGAGAATAGGAAGGATCAGTGAGGATTTCTTGATACCCCGTCATCGAGGTATTAAAAACGACTTCACCAACGGAAAGACCATCTGCCCCTATGGACACTCCGCGGAACACTGTCCCATCTTCTAGGACCAACAGTGCTAATTTACCCAAGACAACCTCCAGAATAAAAATGCAAAAAAAATAAATCAAACTGCAAACATGCCTTCCTTTACCTATAAAATCTACATAAATAGGTATTTCAGACAAATTGGCGGTATTCTAAAGTTGGACTCGAAACCTGTCAACCTACAATCAAAAATAAATGATTAATTTCTAGCGAGTAAGGTCATTTTGAATCAGTAAGGCCCAAAAAGATAACTTTTACATGCTATTACATAGAGAGGCATAGAGGTTTAATGAATTTTACAAATTTGAACTTTTTAGAGATCACAAAAAAGTATGAATTTTTCACGCAAACGTTCACTCGACAAAAAAGACATTAGTTTTTAGATATCAAAACCCAAAACACCCACAAAACAACCAAAACAACGACAAAAGTAAGCACCAAAATACTTTCTGTTAGAATCATTTCATTTACAAATAATTCTATAGATATAAAAAAGCCGGCTACCGCCGGCGAATAATTATGTATTTAGAGTTCATTCAATCCCAAAACATCTGTCATGGTATAAAAGCCCGCTGGTTTGGCACTCAACCAAACAGCGGCCTTGACGGCGCCATTAGCAAACGTCATACGATCGGTCGCTTTGTGCGTTATCTCCACTCGTTCCCCGATATCAGCAAACATGGCTGTGTGCTCACCGACGATATCGCCAGCGCGAATTGTAGCAAAGCCGATCTCATCTTTAGTACGTTCACCTGTGATACCTTCTCGCGCATAGACAGCTACATCATTCAGCTTGTTGCCCATCGCACCAGCAATGGCTTCGCCCATCCCGATAGCGGTACCAGAAGGAGCATCAACTTTATGACGATGATGTGCTTCGACAATCTCAACATCACAGTAGTCGCCCATCACTTTGGCTGCTTTCTCAAGAAGCTTAAATACTAGGTTCACACCAACAGAGTAGTTAGGAGCCATGACAACAGGCACTTGCTTAGCGGCTTCGTCAATCAGTTCACGCTCTGCATCACTGAAACCAGTCGTCCCAATCACAATACTCTTTCCATGCTTCTTACACAGTTCAAGATTCGCCAACGTACTTACTGGGGCAGTAAAATCGATGATTACATCAAAATTATCGACGTCTTTAGCAAGATCATCCGTTAAGAACACATCGAATTTGCCTTCACCACAAAGTTCACCGATATCGACACCGACAAGTGAGGACTCAGGTCGTTCTGATCCCGCGCTCACTGTCGCCTCTGGGTTAAGGTGTGAAGCTTTAACCAAATTACGGCCCATTCGGCCTGCTGCTCCTGCGATTGCAATACGAACCATTGCGCTTTCTCTCCTTCTCTGGATAACGAGGTTTGCTCTCGTTCTCTCGTTTCGCTTAATCTGTTTAAACTAACAACATACCGTGGTTACCACAAGCAAGTTCATCAGGCTTAAGCGAACTCTTTTACGACACGCTCCAAGATAGGCACGTTCGCTTCAGGAAAGGCATAGTTACCCAATTCTCTTATCTCAACCCAGCGACCTTCTTGACCTTCTCGGCCGTAAGGCTCATTACTGAACTTAGATACCGTAATAAAATCAAACTTAAGTGATTTGTCTGGATAGTCATATTCCAAATGCTCGAAAAGGGCTTGCTCAGTAACTTCAATTCCTACCTCTTCTTCAAGTTCTCTTGCTAGAGCATGTTCAATACTTTCTCCTGACTCGACTTTCCCGCCGGGAAACTCCCAAAACCCGCCTTTATGCTTGTCGTCTGGACGCTTTGTAATAAAAATTTTTGATTTGTCTTGGTTAAAAATAATAGCCGCGACTATGTGAATTCTTTTCATAGGGGTTCCTAACTCTCAAGCCGTTACACTTCAACGGTCTTTGCATCTCTAAAACTATCCGATGCTATCAAAACTTATGAAATTCGACAGCCACAGAATTTGCTTAAAAAAAGAGCCGCCTAGGCGACTCTTTAAAAAATTATCTGACTAATACGTTAGTCGATCTTGCCGTGGCACTGTTTATACTTCTTACCACTACCACAAGGGCAAGGCTCATTGCGACCTACTTTACGTTCATCACGTACCATTGGCTGACTTGAACCTTCTTCAGATTCTTCACCTTCAGAAAGAGGGTTTTGTGCTGCTGCGTGTTGCGCTTGAGCACGACGAGCGGCCTCTTCAGCTTGCGCACGACGTTGCTCTTCCATACGTTCAACTTCTTCTTGTTGCTGAACTCGAACGCGAGATAGAACAGTAATCACATCAGTTTTCAGCGCTTCTAGTAGACCTTCAAACAGTTCAAACGATTCACGCTTGTATTCCTGTTTCGGGTTCTTCTGCGCATAGCCGCGTAAGTGAATACCCTGACGCAAGTGATCCATTGCTGCCAAGTGCTCTTTCCAAAGCGTATCCAGAGTTTGAAGCATAACCGATTTCTCGAAGTTACGAAGCACTTGCGCACCCACC
Source organism: Vibrio alginolyticus NBRC 15630 = ATCC 17749 (assembly GCF_000354175.2). Taxonomy (NCBI): domain Bacteria; kingdom Pseudomonadati; phylum Pseudomonadota; class Gammaproteobacteria; order Vibrionales; family Vibrionaceae; genus Vibrio; species Vibrio alginolyticus. The sequence continues at coordinate 2,824,388 of NC_022349.1, read as the reverse complement.
ACTTCCTCTTTCTCTTTGTACACTTCAACGGCTAGATTGATGATCTTCTCGCGTAGCGCCTCTTCGTAAAGCTTATCGTCTTCTTCAAGCCATTGCTTCACTGGCGCATCAAGATCGAAGTCTGCTTTCAAGCGCTCTTGCAGACCTTCAACGTCCCACATATCTTCTAGTGATTGTGGCGGGATGTACTCATCAATAACCGCGGTTAGCACATCTTCACGGTTTTGCTCGATCATACCGCTGATGTCTTCAACGTTCATCAATTCGTCGCGCAGCTCGTAGACAACCTTACGCTGATCGTTCGCCACATCATCGTATTCTAGTAGCTGCTTACGGATATCAAAGTTACGACCTTCCACTTTGCGCTGTGCTTTTTCAATTGAGCGAGAAAGCATTTTCGATTCAATAGCTTCACCTTCTTCCATACCACTTTGAATAAGGCTCGCCATACGATCAGAAGTGAAAATACGTAACAAAGAGTCTTCCATAGATAGGTAGAAGCGCGATGAACCCGCATCACCTTGACGACCAGAACGACCACGTAGCTGGTTATCAATACGGCGAGATTCGTGGCGCTCAGTACCAATGATGTGTAGACCACCAGCATCTAGTACTTGATCATGTACCACTTTCCACTCTGCTTTAATCGCATCGATTTGTTCTTGAGTTGGGTTCTCCAAAGCTTCCACTTTTGATTGCCAACTACCGCCAAGCACAATGTCCGTACCACGACCGGCCATGTTGGTCGCGATAGTTACCGCACCAGGCATACCCGCTTCAGCGACAATTTCCGCTTCCTTCTCATGGAATTTTGCATTCAATACGTTGTGTTTGATCTTAGCCTTCTTCAATGCGTTAGAAAGAAGTTCTGATTTTTCAATCGATACGGTACCAACCAATGTTGGCTGACCTTTCGCAACGCGCTCTTTGATATCTTCAATGATTGCAGCAAACTTCTCAGCTTCGGTACGGTACACTACATCCGGCATATCGTTACGAATCATTGGTTTGTTGGTTGGGATAACCACCGTTTCCAAGCCATAAATAGATTGGAACTCAAACGCTTCAGTATCCGCAGTACCTGTCATACCAGACAGTTTTTCGTATAAGCGGAAATAGTTCTGGAAGGTAATCGAAGCCAAAGTTTGGTTTTCGTTTTGAATCTTAACGCCTTCTTTCGCTTCTACTGCTTGGTGAAGACCTTCAGACCAACGACGACCTGGCATTGTACGACCAGTATGTTCATCAACAATTACTACTTCACCTTCGTCAGTAACGATGTAATCAACGTTGCGCTCAAACAACACATGAGCACGCAAAGCGGCATTCACGTGATGTAACATGCTGATGTTAGTCGGAGAGTAAAGTGTGTCACCCTCTTCCATAAGACCATTTTTCACCAACAGTTCTTCAACGTACTCTTGGCCCGTTTCTGTGAGGTATACTTGCTTTGATTTCTCATCAACAGTGTAGTGACCATCACCACGATATTCTTCAGAGTCTTCTTTGTCTTGCTTTTTAAGATGCGGGATCAAAAGGTTGATTCGGGTGTATAGCTCAGAGCTATCTTCAGCAGGACCAGAAATGATTAAAGGGGTACGAGCTTCATCAATTAGGATTGAGTCCACCTCATCGACAACTGCAAAGAAGCGTTCACGTTGTACGCGATCTTCGCTACGGAAAGCCATATTGTCACGAAGGTAGTCAAAACCAAATTCATTGTTCGTTCCGTACAAGATGTCAGCTTGGTACGCTTCTTTTTTCTCTTGAGGAGGCATGTTTGGCACGTTTACGCCAACAGTCATACCTAAAAATTCAAACAGAGGGCGGTTTGTCTCTGCATCACGTTTAGCTAGATAATCGTTCACTGTTACAATATGAACGCCTTTACCAGCTAGGGCATTTAGGTAAGCAGGGAGCGTTGCCGTCAGCGTTTTACCTTCACCCGTACGCATTTCAGCGATTTGACCCGCATTTAGAACCATACCACCGATAAGCTGGACGTCGAAGTGGCGCATACCGTAGACACGCTTAGATGCTTCACGAACCGTAGCAAAAGCTTCTGGAAGTAGTTTATCAAGAGTTTCACCCTTCTCTAGGCGCTCACGGAACTCAACCGTCTTTGCTTTTAACTCTTCGTCACTTAGAGCTTCGAATGTTGGCTCAAAGTTATTAATTTCTTTTACAATTTTTCTAAGGCGGCGCAGTGTTCGGTCGTTGCGACTGCCAATCACTTTTGTCAGTAGCTTAGTTATCATTTTTCGTGAATCTCTCTTTATTCAGACCGTTCCCGATCTACTCATAATGCCTTCAGTCTCTGCCAGTTTGGAACTAAGAATACTGAGATAAATCATTTATCAAAGATATTGAGTTCAAACATCCATATTTCAAGGCTAAGTTTTGAAACAATGTGGCTTAGTGTAAGGATTTTTAATCGATACAACCATAAATAGACGTATTTGTTTGAAGCACTCTGAAGTTTTTACTTAAAGTGGTGACTGATTAGCCGATATTGCATACCGCAATATGTGTAATCCATCCAGAGCAAACTTTGCTTTTTACCTTGCTACATTGTAAAACTGAAGCTAAAGACGTTAATGTAAACTATACCTTGATAGAAAGCTGCTCTAGAATAGCTATATCTCAACAAAATTAGATTTTACCTATGCGTGATCACCGTCCAACCTCGACTGAAGATGTTATTGCTGAGTCACAGTTCAAGCAGATTCAAGAACATGCTGGAGAAATCTTACAGCTTAACCAAGCTTTGCAAGAGGTCTTACCCACGGGGACGGCCGATCATTGCCGAGTAGCGAATGTTCGTAACGGCCATCTATTGATCGATGTCTCTAGTGCCGCGATCAAAATGAAGATCGATTACGATCGCCTCATGATCCTAAATAAACTTCGTACTCAAGGCTTTGCCAAGCTGATGAGCGTTGAAGTGAGGATCAATCCTTCACTATATCGAAACCGCTTTCAACAAGACGACAGACCTAAGCGTCCACCACTAACCGCATCTGCAGCAAAGTCATTAATGACGATTGCCGACATGGCGCCACCGAAAATTCAAGAGCGTTTAAAACGATTAGCCGATATAGCAGAAAAGGAAGATCGTAAGTGAACGTTATTTCAATATGCTGAAAACTTGAATGTTATTGATAAATCCAGGATTAAAGCCAAATAGCAAAAAACCAGGCATAAGCCTGGTTTTTTATTAATTCTAATGCCAAGTATTTACGCAAGCACCATATTTGGTTCTGCGAATGCTACTGGTGAGCCGACTTCTTCTTCGAATGTAGTCCACTCCCACGCTTCCTGATCTGCAAGAACAGCACGTAACAGTTGGTTATTTAAACCGTGGCCAGATTTAAAGGCACGGAATTCACCAATGATTGGGTGGCCACACATGTAAAGGTCACCAATCGCATCCAACACTTTGTGAGTCACAAACTCATTTTCAAAGCGTAGACCTTCTTCATTAAGAATACGGTAATCATCCAAAACGATAGCATTGTCAAAACTACCACCCAAAACTAGGTTTTGAGATTGTAGATATTCGATATCACGCATAAAGCCAAACGTACGTGCTCGAGAAATCTCACGAACAAAGCCTTTTGACGAGAAATCAAACAGCAAACGTTGCTCGTCTGATTCAATCGCTGGGTGATTAAACTCAATTTCGAAGTCCATACGGAAGCCGTTAAATGGTACAAATTCTGCCCATTTATCACCATCTTCAAAACGAACTGGCTTTTTGATGCGGATGAAGCGTTTTGGCGCATTTTGCGTTTCGATACCTGCTTGTTGTAGCAAGTATACAAATGGGCTTGCACTACCATCCATGATCGGAATTTCAGGTGCGTCTACTTCGACAACAATGTTATCGATGCCCATACCAGCAAGTGCCGCATTCAAGTGCTCAACAGTTGAAATACGCACACCTTCATCGTTTACCAATGCAGTACAAAGCATGGTGTCACGAACCGAAGCTGGATCAGCTGGAAAATCTACAGGTGGATTTACATCTGTACGACGGTAAATGATACCTGTATTTGCAGCAGCCGGGCGCAGAGTAAGTGTGACTTTACGACCAGAGTGGAGACCCACACCAGTTGTTTTCACTATTTCTTTCAGAGTACGTTGTCTGATCATCTGCTTGCCTCTCAAAAATTTGCTACAAAACACGGCCGTCTGTAACGTCGACCGTGAATGCTACCATAATTTTGAGCCATGTCAAATTTATGGGTTAAAGATTAATCAGCCTGACGACGCAAAAATGCCGGTATATCTAAATAACCACTTTCCTTTTCTTGCTTTGGAGCCGCAGAACTTTGGCTCGACGAAGCTGGAGAAGAAGGAGCAGTGTTTGTCGGCTGAGGAGTTACCTGTGGCTTCTCTTGCACTTGATTATTTTGCAAGGTCTGTGCCGGTTTTTCTTCAGCTTGCGTTGCCGCTGCTTGTTGCTGTGGTTGAGCTTGCGGCGTCGGTGCCACTTTAGCTTTACCACCCGCAACTAGCGTGATATCTGGCTTTTTCTCATTACCAATACCTGTCGCTACAACTGTTACGCGGATTTCGTCAGTCATATCAGGGTCTAGAGAAGTACCGATAACAACAGTCGCATTGTCAGAAGCGAATGCCTTCACTGTATTACCAACCGTCTCAAACTCGTCAAGACGCATATCCAGACCAGCAGTAATATTGACAAGAACACCACGAGCGCCCGCTAGATCGATGTCTTCCAGAAGTGGGCTAGAAATTGCCATTTCAGCCGCTTCTTCAGCACGGTCTTCACCTTTGGCGATGCCGCTACCCATCATTGCGTGACCCATTTCAGACATTACAGTTCTTACGTCCGCAAAGTCGACGTTGATCATGCCAGGGCGAGTAATTAGCTCAGCAATACCTTGAACGGCATTCTTAAGAACATCGTTAGCGCTTGCAAAAGCTTCTAGTAGTGTTACACCACGACCAAGTACTTTAAGTAGCTTTTCGTTTGGAATCGTGATCAAAGAGTCAACATGCTTAGAGAGCTCATCGATACCTTGCTCAGCAAATGCCAAACGCTTTTTACCTTCAAAACTAAACGGTTTAGTTACTACCGCTACTGTTAGAATGCCAAGCTCTTTAGCCACTTCAGCAATAACAGGCGCTGCACCAGTACCGGTACCGCCACCCATACCAGCTGCGATAAACACCATATCGGCGCCAGTCAGGGAATCTTTAATTCGATCTCTGTCTTCGAGAGCTGCGTCACGGCCAACCTGTGGATTAGCACCTGCACCCAGACCTTTAGTGATATCACCACCGATCTGAATAACATTGCCAACGCTTGTCTTACGAAGTGCTTGCGCATCAGTGTTGACGCTGATGAATTCCACACCTTCGATGGATTCACGCACCATGTGTTCAACGGCGTTACCACCGCCGCCACCAACCCCAACGACCTTGATTACTGCATCGTCAGACATTTCCATCATCGGTTCAAACATGTGTTGTCTCCGTTTATCCTGCAACTCAGGTTAAAACTCTTTTTGTATCCAGTTACGCAATTTATCGAAAAAGCCAGTTACAGATGAGCGTTTAGGTTCATTATAATCGCTATCGTCGCTAGACTGCATGTCTCTTGCGTAATGAAGTAATCCAACTGCCGTAGAATGGTACGGCTCTTTTACATAGTCAGTTAATCCGCTGACTTCGAGCGGTTTGCCGACCCTTACTTGATTGCGGAATACGCGTTCCGCACATTCTACCACTCCGTCCATTTGCGCAGCACCGCCGGTGAGTACAACTCCCGCAGCCAGATGGTGCTTGATACCCTCTTCGCGCAATTTTGCTTGTACAGAGTCGATAGTTTGGTTAACCAGTCCCATAAGCTCAGAGTAGCGTGGCTCAATCACTTCTGACAACGTTTGACGTTGCAGGCTACGTGATGGTCGTCCACCTACGCTTGGTACATTAACCGTGTCATCCTTACTGACCAGTTCACTCAAAGCACAGCCATATTTGACTTTTATTTCTTCAGCATCGCTCACTGGCGTACCAAAAGCAAAAGCAATATCACTGGTTACAGCATTTCCTGCGTACGAAAATACTTCTGTGTGACGTAACGCACCGCCAGTCCAGATGGCCACATCCATCGTGCCGGCGCCAATATCAACCACACAAACTCCAAGCTCTCTTTCATCCTCGGTGATTACTGCATTACTAGCAGCAAGCCCAGAAAATACGAGTTGTTCTACTTTAAGGCCGCAGCGTTCTACCGCCTTAATAATATTGCGTGCCATGTCATTATGGCATGAGATAAGGTGGACACTCACTTCCATTCTTACCCCAGATAAACCAAGCGGATTTTTGATTCCTTCTTGGTAATCAATGGTGAACTCCTGCGGGATCACATGAAGAATTCGCTGTTCATCACCGATTTTAATCGATTTTGCGGTATGGATAGCGCGATCCATGTCTTCTTGAGACACCTCTTCATCAGAAATCGTGCCCATACCTTTTTCAATTCGGCTTGCGATATGCTTACCAGACAACGAAATGAAGACTCGGCTGATCTGGCACTCTGCCATTAATTCAGCTTGATCAATTGCACGTTGTACTGATTTTACAACCGACTCCAAATCATTCACGCCACCTTTATCCATGCCGCGTGAGGGGCTACTACCTGCGCCAATAATATTAATTTGACCGTCTGGTAAAACCTCACCCACTAGAGCCGATACGGTTGCAGTGCCTATATCAAGACCAACAATAATGTTGTCATCAGCGGCCTTAGTCATCTGTACTCTCTTCTAACTCTTGTTCAGGAAACCAACCAACTGCGGCTCCTGTATCGTACCTAAGATCGATATAACTGATTCTTTGCGTGTCACTGCCAAGCTTGTTATAGAGCTTAAAAAAGCGCTCTATACGCTCAAGAAGAGACTCTTTACCGAGCTCTAATCGAATACCGTTATCAAGGATGATTTGCCAAGCTCGTCGCTCGTTTAATACCAGAGACGATATCGCTAACCCCAATTGCTGAAACTTAGGACTCAAATCACGGTAAGTCTGTAAGACTTCCGGTCCGCTATCTTTGGGTCCGTACAGCTTCACTTTTTCTTCTTGCAACAGAGCAACATCTCCATCAAAAACGAACCCGTTTTTATCTAACAGTTCGTTGCCATTCCAAATGGCTTCTGGTTGATGCTCCGTCAAAAAAACTTTTACTGTATCCGGCCACTGCTTTCGGATTGCAGCATGCGCTACCCATGGCAGAGCTTCGACACTTTGCTGTAATACATCAATATCCTGGGACATAAATGTACCGATGTGATCAATTCGACTAAATGCAGCCTGCACATCGTCAGCTTGGACATACTCCAGTTTCCCCTGAAGTACTATTTTGGAGAGAGGTAACCTTTGGTCATCCCACATCCAACTGATCGCCGCGTACAAAACAGAACAAATTAAAGTCACAACCACAACGAAAAATAACGCACCCAAGATTTTTTCTTGGCGACCACGGTTGTTACCCGTGTTTGGTCGCTCGTCATTCAGTGCAATATTCAACAACGTCTTCGTTTCCTGACTTTTGTCGTGTACTTTTTACCCATATAATTACGCAGAGGTAAAAGTCTTGACTTTAACCTTGGGATTATACTGAGCTCTTGTAAACTATCAAACACTGATAGCAATAAATCACAATGATATTGACGCAAAATCGAGATCTGAGTCTTTATCTGTCCTTCGCATCAACAATATGTGTCAGCCAAGCATCGTGTTTATATTCAATTTAAGACCTGCCAGCTGTTTCGCCACTTTACCAATATCACCCGCACCTTGCGTTAAGATTAGGTCGCCGTCTTGTATAACGTTAGCTAAAACTGAAGGTAATTGCTCGATTTCTGGAACAAAAATCGGATCTACCTTGCCTCGGCTGCGAATTGTGCGACATAAAGCGCGCCCATCAGCACCTGCAATCGGCTTTTCACCCGCTGCGTAAACATCCAGCATGATCAATACATCCACCTGTTCAAGCACATTCGCGAAATCATCGTATAAATCACGAGTACGGCTATAACGGTGCGGTTGGAAAATCATCACCAAACGCTTGTCTTGCCACCCACTGCGTGCTGCATTAATGGTTACATCCACTTCTGTTGGATGATGGCCGTAATCATCAACAAGCATTGCATGGCCGTTGCCAGTATCAAACTCGCCAAGGTGATCAAAACGTCTTCCCGTACCTTGAGTACCAGCCATTGCCTTTAGGATCGCATCGTCTTCAATATCATCTTCAGTAGCAACCGCAATCGCAGCAGACGCATTCAATGCATTGTGACGACCTGGAATATTCAGCGTGATATCTAAGTTAGCTCGCCCTTTACGTACTACCGTAAATTTGCCTTGCTGTCCCTCTTGACGATAATCTTCAATACGTACGTCGGCATCTTCAGAAAAACCGTAAGTTATCACTTGACGACTAATACGTGGGATTAACTCTCGAACCACAGGATCGTCAATGCAAACAATTGCTTGGCCGTAAAACGGTAGATTATGAAGGAAATCGATGAAGGTTTGCTTTAAGGTTTCAAAGTCACCACCATAGGTATCCATATGATCGGCTTCGATATTGGTAACAATGCTCACCATTGGTTGCAAGTGCAGGAATGACGCGTCACTTTCATCTGCCTCTGCAATTAGAATACGACTCGAGCCTAGACGCGCATTTGTACCTGCGCTTTTCACCAAACCGCCATTCACAAACGTTGGATCAAGACCGGCTTCAGAATAGATTTGAGTAACAAGAGCGGTCGTCGTGGTTTTACCGTGTGTACCCGCAACGGCAATACCGTGACGGAATCGCATCAATTCAGCCAACATCTCTGCGCGGCGTACAATAGGGATGCGTAATTCACGTGCCGCCATCACTTCTGGGTTTTCTTCGTTGATCGCCGTTGACACAACAACCACACTGGCTTTTTCTACATTACTGGCTTGATGACCAATAAATACCGTCGCACCTTTTGATACCAAACGCTCTGTCACAGCGTTCTCTGATAGATCAGAACCTGTGATTTGGTAGCCTTCGTTCAACAGCACTTCTGCAATGCCGCTCATGCCCGCACCACCAATACCGATGAAGTGGATGGATTTCACGCGGCGCATCTCTGGCACCATTGCGCGAATCTGAGCTAAGTCTTGTGTATGTTGGATTGTCATCAATTCTATTCTCAATAATTCGGTTAACGCTTTTCGGTCAAAGCGACAATGGCTTGTGCGACAACTCGGTCAGCATTCAATTTTGCAGCGCCACGCGCTTGCTCAGCCATTGTAAGTAAAGCTTGGCGATCCAATTGTTGGATCTGCTGAGTCAGAGACTCAACGGTTAAATCTGGTTGTTCAATCATTTTCGCCGCGCCGCAATCCACCAAGTGGTCAGCATTAAGTGCTTGCTGGCGGTCTTTGTGCATGAATGGAACAAAAATAGCGCCTACACCTGCCGCCGAGACTTCAGAAACGGTTAACGCTCCAGAGCGACAAACTAAAAGGTCAGCCCATGCGTAAGCTTCTGCAACGTCATCAATGAATTCCATTACTTCTGCATTTACCACACCATTAGCTTGGTATGCTGCATTCACTTCTTCGGCGGAACCTTTACCCGCTTGATGACGAATACAGTAATCTTCGCCCAATTTCGACATCACTTCTGGCAGAGTTTGGTTAAGAATACGTGCGCCTTGGCTGCCACCCATCACCAAAATGCGAATTGGACCTTGGCGCTCTTGCATGCGCTCAGTTGGCGCTGCTAATTGAGTCACGTCCTCACGAACTGGGTTCCCAACCACTTCGGCATTTGGAAAAGCGCCTGGGAAAGCCTGAAAAACCTTCTTAGCGATTTTCGATAACCATTGGTTCGTTAAACCTGCTACTGCATTTTGTTCATGCAGAACAACAGGAATACCACTCATCCAAGCGGCAATACCACCCGGGCCGCTAACATAACCGCCCATACCAAGCACTGCGTCTGGCTGCCAGCGTTTCATGTGAGCACGAGCCTGCATAATGGCATTGATAATTTGAAATGGTGCTGCAAGAAGACGTTTAACGCCTTGACCTCGTAACCCTTTCACTTTGATAAAGTCGATTTCAATGCCATGTTTTGGCACCAAATCCGCTTCCATTCGATCCGCCGTACCTAACCAACGGATCTCCCAACCTTGTTCTTGAAGCTGTTTTGCTACCGCCAAACCTGGGAATACGTGACCGCCAGTACCACCAGCCATCACCATCAAACGTTTATTTTGTTTCATTAGCTTGTTGTTCTGATTGTTGTTGCTCGCGTTTCAAGCGGCATTCGTAATCGATACGCAGTAGTATGGACACTGCGACGGACATAATTATTAGACTAGAACCACCATAACTGATGAGTGGAAGTGTTAAACCTTTAGTTGGAACAATACCGGCGGCAGCTCCAACATTAACCAAGGTTTGAAACGCAAACCAAATACCAATTCCGAAAGCCAGATAACCTCCGAACATTTCGCCTTCTTCAAATGCACGCTTGCCGATGTAAACCGCTTTTAGCACCAAGCTAAAAATCAGCATTAAGACCAGCACTACGCCTACGAAACCAAGCTCTTCAGCAAGTACGGCAAACACAAAGTCGGTGTGCGCTTCCGGTAGATATTCCAGTTTTTGAATTGAATTACCGAGACCTTGTCCGAACCATTCACCACGACCAAACGCCATCAAAGACTGAGTCAACTGATAGCCACTGCCAAATGGATCTTCCCACGGGTCAAGGAAGGAGGTTACTCGTCGCATACGGTATGGCTCGACGAGAATCAAACCTACCACAGCGCCGATACCTGCCACCATCAAGGCGAGAAACTGGGTTAGTTTTGCACCTGCGATAAAAAGCATGCCAAACAGCGTGACCAGCATCACGACGACCGTCCCCAAGTCTGGCTGACCAAGTAGTAATACTGCAAAGAAGGCAAACACCATGATTGGCTTCATAAAGCCACCAAAGAACGTTTGTCGTACTTCGTCTTGCTTTCGAACTAAGTAACCAGACATGAAGATAAACAGCGATAGCTTCGCGACTTCCGCTGGCTGAAGGTTAAACAGCCCAAGGGGAATCCAACGAGACGCACCATTAACCGACTTACCCGCCAAGAGCACGATGATCAACAGTGCGAAAGAAGCCCAAAGTAAGTAATGGCTCTTCTTAAACCACTCTTGCAAAGGCACTTGCAAAATAACAGCGGAGGTCCCTAACGCCAGCACGAGAAACGTCGCATGACGAAACATAAAGTGGAACGGCTGTTCCGTTAATCGAGAGCTGATTGGAAATGATGCAGAGGTTACCATGACCAAACCAGTCAACATCAAACCCAGTGCAATCCACACTAACTGACGATCAAACATCGCCTCTGGGGCTGGATGCTTGAGCCAATTGCCAATACTGCGTTTAACGTTACCTAAACCCACGAAGTGTGTAACCTTTAATTATGCATATTTCTGAGCAAGAGCAGCGAAAGCATCACCTCTTGCCATAAAGTTGTCGAATTGATCAAAGCTAGCACATGCAGGAGACAGCATCACCATATCACCTGGTTTTAACTGCGAAGATACTTGTTGAATCACATCTTCCATAGTGTCGAAACGTATTGCAGATTCATGCAGTGGCATAAATTCATCGCCATCAGCGCCAAAGCAACACAGTTGCAAGTTAAGCGTCGCGAAGATCGGTTTTAATGGCGAGAAGTCAGCACCTTTGCCAACACCACCAACGAGTAAGTAGAGCTTGCCTGTCGATTCCAAACCAGATAGCGCAGCCATAGTGCTGGCAATATTAGTTGCTTTAGAGTCATTCACCCATTTGACGCCTTGATTATCCGCAACCACCTGGCATCGGTGTGTCAGTCCCGTGTAATTTTTAAGTGCATTCAATGCTTTGTGATAGTTTACGTCCGCAGCTTTTAATAGCGCTAAAGCAACCAGAGCGTTAGATAAGTTGTGCTTACCAACCAACTTAAGCTCATCACTTGCGACAACTCGTTGACCGTGATCGAGCAGCCAAGTACGGTTGCCATCCACCTCGAGACCAAAGTCCTGATTGTCGCTGCCAAATGTCACCAATGGCATCTCTGCGTCTGGGAAGGTTTCTTGATCATCACGGTTCACGACCGCAAGAGCAGCATGGTTAAAAATACGCAACTTGGCTTGTCGATAGTCAGACATGCCTTGATAACGATCCATATGATCTTCAGAAAGATTCAGAAACGCAGCGGCTTTGAGCTTTAAGCTTGACGTCGTTTCTAACTGGAAGCTCGAGAGTTCGAGTACATATAGGTCTGCGTCTTGTTCTAACAAATCCAGTGCAGGCACACCGATGTTACCACCAACGCCAACATCCAAACCTGCAGCCTTAGCCATCACACCTGTGAGGTCGGTTACTGTGCTCTTACCGTTTGAGCCCGTAATCGCAATTACGGGTTTCTGCACCGCCCAAGCGAATAACTCGATATCACCTACTACTGCCGTACCTTTTGCTAATACGGCTTGGATCTCTGGTGTCGCTAGCGCAATACCAGGGTTGGTCACGATAAGATCCGCGTCAGAAAGCCAGTCCGTATTCCAACCACCACTATGCAGTTGAACACTTTCCGGCAAGCGCTCTGCACCTGGAGGGTTTACACGAGTATCAATGACTTTGACCACAAGTTGTGGCTGATTTTTTCTTAGGTGTTTAACGACAGAGAGCCCGGTAATACCGAGCCCTACGACGACAACACTATGTATGTTTTGCCAACGTTCCATATTTGATCACACTGTAAATCTTGTTCTTGGAAAGCGCGATTAACGCACTTTCAATGTCGCAAGACCAATCAGAACAAGAACCATAGAAATAATCCAGAAGCGCACGATTACGCGAGGTTCTGGCCAACCTTTCAATTCGTAGTGGTGGTGAATTGGTGCCATACGGAAAATGCGCTGACCACGTAATTTGTAAGAACCTACCTGCAGGATGACTGATAGCGTTTCCATTACAAATACGCCACCCATGATCACCAACACCAACTCTTGACGAACTAGAACAGCAATGGTGCCCAATGCACCGCCAAGCGCTAGTGAGCCCACATCGCCCATGAACACTTGTGCTGGGTACGTGTTAAACCACAAGAAACCAAGGCCTGCACCTACGATTGCTGTACATACGACAACTAACTCAGAAGCATGTGGTAAGTATGGTATATGAAGGTATTCAGAGAAGTTAACGTTACCGGTCGCCCATGCAATAACCGCGAAGCCTGCTGCAACAAGAACCGTTGGCATGATTGCCAAACCGTCTAGACCATCAGTCAGGTTGACCGCGTTACTTGTACCTACAATGACAAAGTAAGTCAGAATGATATACATCAAACCAAGCTGCGGCATGATGTCTTTAAAGAATGGCACCACTAGCTGAGTTGCTGCTGTGTCCTTACCGTAAGCATACAATGCGAAAGCGACGACAAACGCGATCAACGACTGCCAGAAGTACTTCCAACGCGCGATCAAGCCATCGGTATTTTTGCGTACCACTTTACGATAATCATCAACAAATCCGACCGCACCGTAGCCAAGTAAGACTGTCAGTACCGCCCATACGTAAGGATTGGATAAGTCTGTCCATAGCAAAATCGTGATTGAGATGGCCGCTAAGATCATGATACCGCCCATTGTTGGGGTACCACGCTTACTAAAGTGAGATTCCGGACCTTCGTTACGCACTACCTGACCAATTTGCAGCATTTGCAAACGCTTGATCATGATTGGTCCCATCCATAATGACAGACCTAGAGCGGTTAATACGCTTAGGATTGCTCGAAAAGACAAGTATTCAAACAATCGGAAAAAAGACAGGTATGGCTGTAGCAGCTCGGCAAGCCAAATAATCATTAATAATACTCCTTCAAAGCAGCAGCGACTTCAAACATACGTGCACCGTTCGCTCCTTTCACCAATATCGTATGGTTTTCAGGAACGGCTTGGTCTAGATGCTGCTTGATGTATTCAATCATCTCTTGGTGCGTCTCAAAATGAATGCCTTGGCAAAGATCACTGATCACCTTGGCGTCTGCACCATATGTGAGAACATGTTCAAATTTTTGTGGGGCAGCATGTTCCCCGACTTGACGATGAAGTGCAAGACTTTCCTCGCCCAATTCCGCCATATTACCTAAAATCAGCCAGCGTTGACCTGGGAAAGCGGCCAATAAATCAACTGCCGCTTTCATGGCTGGCACGCTCGCGTTGTAGCTGTCGTCAATCAGTTTTATCTTTTCGCTCAGCGCTTCAACCTCGACGCGACCTTTCACTTTGTTCAAATGTTTAAGGCCAGCACGAACCTCTTCTAATGTGGCGCCCATTTGTAACGCAATAATAGAAGCAGCGATCGCATTCGCAACGTTGTGTTGACCTATAATACCCAGAGACAGTTCAATTTCTTGTGAGCTTGCTGCGATATGTAAGTCAAAGCTTGCTTCACCTGCGGCGTTCAATACGATATTAGAAGCGAAGAAGTCTGCATCAGTATTACTTTGTGAAAAAGTAATGACTTTCTTATCTGCTAACACTTCATCCCACTTGGCTTCACCATTGCTGTCTAGGTTAACAATCGCAATACCACCAGCTGAAAGGCCTTGGTAAATTTCACCTTTGGCTTGTTTCACGCCATCGATAGAACCAAAGCCTTCAAGGTGAGCGGCGGCTACATTGTTCACTAACGCGATATCTGGTTTTACTAACTGAGTAGTGTAAGCAATTTCACCTATATGATTAGCACCAAGCTCAATCACGGCATAATCATCATCCTGCTGTGAGCGCAATAATGTCAACGGAACACCAATATCATTATTGAAGTTACCCGCCGTGAATAACACTTTGCCTTTCAATTGCAGGATACTCGCAACCATTTCTTTTACGGTCGTTTTACCGCAACTTCCGGTGATAGCAACGGTAGGTGTTTGGCATGCTTGATGCACCCAAGAAGCAAACTCACCCAATGCAAGTTTGGTATCCGACACCACAATTTGCGGCACATTCACATCTAAGCGTTTTTCTACGAGTAAAGCACCGGCACCTGCATCTACCGCTTGTTGGCAAAAGTTGTGCGCATCAAAGCGCTCACCTACTAACGCGACAAATAGAGCCCCACGATCAATCGTTCGTGTATCAGTAGAAACCGCGTCGATAAGTAGATCGTCGCCGAATCGCTCGCCACGAGTGATGTCTGCAATTTGAGATAACGTTACTTTGATCATGAGTTCAATCCTAAAAGTTGCATTGCGGACTCGCGGTCGGAGTAATGAATCGTTTCGCCATTACGAATCTGATAATCTTCATGGCCCTTCCCTGCTAACAAGATAATGTCGTTTGGCGAAGCATTTTCAATGGCATAAGACAGTGCTTTGAAGCGGTCATGCTGAACAATCGCTTCAGCAGGTTTTGACAGCCCAGCTAACATGTCTTTCACAATCTGAACCGGATCTTCGCTGCGTGGGTTATCGTCAGTCAACACCACTCTGTCGCCTAGACGCTCTGCAATTTCCGCCATCATTGGGCGCTTACCTGCATCGCGATCGCCACCGCAGCCAAAAATAGCCCACAGCTGGCCTTCACAATGAACTCGTAAAGCTTGCAGCGCTTTTTCTAAAGCATCAGGAGTGTGGGCATAATCGACCACGACTTTGGCACGATCCTTAGTTTGGAATAACTCCATTCGGCCGAGTACAGGTTGCAGTTGACCTGCGGTTTCGAGTAACGCTTGTTTCTCTATACCTAAGCTTAATAAGGTCGCAAAAGCGAGCATTAAGTTGGTTGCATTAAACTCACCAATCAAAGGCGCGTGCAATTCACCTGAGCCAAATTTACCATCGAACTTAATAGTAATCCCTGACTCCGCGTAACTAACTTCCGTCGCCCAAATTGCGCTTTCAAATTCAGTGTTCGGCTTGAGCGAAATAGCGATCGCATTACTTAACTGCGACGCCCATTGATGACCTACTTCATCATCAACATTGATAATGGCACGTTTACATTGGTGTTGCGTGAACAACCCAAGCTTTGCATTGGCATACTCTTCCATCGTGCCATGATAATCTAAGTGGTCACGACTTAAGTTAGTAAACACGCCCGCCGCAAATGATAGTGCTTTGACACGACCTTGCGTCAGGCCATGGGAAGATACTTCTAGCGCGGTGTATGTGGCTTGTTGATTTGCGAGAGAGGAAAGCGTTTTCTGAATTTCAACGGCATTCCCCGTTGTATTCGCAGCTTGTTGCAAGTTATTGAGGAAGCCATTTCCTGTTGTTCCCATTACCGCCGCTTTATGGTCAAGCAGTTCTAGCCATTGCGCTATTAACTGGGTAATGGTGGTTTTGCCGTTGGTGCCGGTGACACCAATCAAATCCATATCAGGGTAAGCATAAAGCTTTCCAGCAATTGCGGATAAACGTTGGTCCAACCTATCAATGTAAATGACGGGAACATCATCAATGATTTCCACCGTACCATGTGTTTTGACATCGCAGGCTTGCGCCAGGGCTGCATTTGCACCTTGCTCAATTGCAGAGGCAATGAATTTACGCCCATCCACAACATGGCCAATCACTGCTACAAACGTGGTTCCAGGTTGAACTCTTCGGCTGTCGAGCTCCAATTCAGAAACAAGAACGGACGATAAGCTAGGGCAATCCACCCAAGGGGAAAGCAGCACGTCCATACTGATGGCTTTAGTCATATTTGTTCTCCGAGCTTTGGCTCAGGTTTTCTTAATTTTGTTTGCTCAGTAAACCACAGGGCTTACTGTTGGAATTTGTTTTCGTCAGGTGCAACATTGAGTATTTGTAGCGCGCCTTTCATGATTTCAGAGAAGACAGGAGACGCTACCGAACCACCATAGTAGTCATCGCCTTGAGGCTCGTTTACGATCACTACTAAAGCAATTCGCGGATCGCTAACCGGAGCAAGCCCAGCCGTGTAGGTGATGTACTCGTCGCTGTACCCACCGGCAGAAGCTTTACGTGATGTACCCGTTTTCGCTCCTACTCGATAACCAGGAACTGCCGCTCTGCGAGCCGAGCCCCCTTTTTGAGTTACGGTTTCCAACATGTCTAATACTTGACGCGCATACTTCGCACTCACCACTTGGCGTGACATGTCATGATCATTGCTTTCGATAATATGAATAGGCTCGTATTTGCCAAGGTTTCCAAGCGTCGCATAAGCATGGGCTAGCTGGATTGGTGTAATTGATAGACCATAACCAAACGCAATCGTGGCGCGCTCAATTGGCGACCAACGAGTTCGTGTAGGAAAAATACCCGTCACTTCCCCAACTAGGTTTAGGCCAGAAAGCTCACCAAAACCCACTGAACTGTACAGCCCAAGAAGCGCCTCTACCAGCATTTGCATTGCTAGCTTCGTCACACCGATATTACTCGACTTTTTAAGGATCGTGGTCAAGCTCGCTTTACCTACGCGAGAGACATCTCTGACTCGACTACCACCTAAACGTAGAACACCATTACCGGTATCTACGATGGTATCTTTATCCGCTATCCCATTTTCTAAGGCGGCTAAAATAACGAAAGGCTTAATGGTCGAACCGGGCTCCATTGAGTCCGTGATCACTCGGTTACGCATTTGATAGCTTTGCCAATCGCTACGATTGTTAGGGTTGTAAGAAGGAGCATTAACCATGGCCAATACGGCGCCCGTTTTTACATCCAACATGACAACAGAACCTGAAGTGGCGCGGTGGTCCGCAACGGCTTGCTTAATCGCACGATACGCAATCGCCTGTAGGCGCTGATCGATGGTTAACTGAAGTGATTTACCTTCTTGCTTGTCTTGCCAAGCAATGTTTTCCACAACACGACCATAACGGTCTTTACGAATAGTTTTCTTACCCGCCGCGCCAGTGAGCCACTCATCGTAGCTACGCTCCACACCTTCTAGGCCATGCCCGTCAATGCCTGTCACACCGACTAAGTGAGCACTAACCTCACCTGCAGGATAATAACGACGAGATTCCGACTTAAGGCCAACACCTGGCAGCTTTAGCTCACGAATATAGTTCGCCATGGCCGGACTGACCTGGCGCTGCAAGTAGATAAAGCGGCGTTTTTCATTGCGCTTGATTTTGTCTATTAACCCTTGTCGGTCAATACCAAGAACATCCGCTAATGCATGCCAACTTTTGGTCTGGCTTAACGCGTTTTCTTTAAAAATCGTGGCAGGATCTGCCCAAACAGCCTCAACCGGTACACTGACAGCAAGCGGCTCACCATTTCGATCCGAAATAATACCGCGAGCAGAAGGAATGGATTTAACACGAACCGAACGTAGGTCACCTTGTTTAATCAGGTTATCTGGCTCAATGATTTGGATGTAGGCTACGCGTGCCACCAAAAGGGCAAATGCACAAAAAACAAAAAACAGTAATAGATGGAAGCGCCAACGAATCAAGAAAGATTCTTCGACCGCCACTTTCACTGCTTTGTTATCGTTTTTCTTATCCCCCGTAGCCGCTTTCTCTTTTGCTACAGGTTTACGCTTATTGGCTTGTTTCGTGTTGGATTTTTTTCTAATCATTTGAGCGTGACAACCACTTCTTTATCGCCATCAGGTCGTTTCATTTCAAGTTCTTTTTTGGCAAGGTCATGAACACGACTGTGTTCCGCGAGGGCAGTTTCTTCCAACATTAAGTTACGCCATTCGCTATCTAATCGTTCTCGTTCAACCAACGTATGGTCTTTTTCGGTGATCGCTTGACGCGCATGGTGGGTAGCAAATACCACTCCCATTGCCGATGCCACGATCAATAGCAACAACAGTAATGGCCAGCGACCAACAGTGAGGAGATCTGTTGCAATCAACTTAGCAAGATTAGGAGTGGATTTCGTCATAATAATTAAAGCTTTTCCGCAATTCTTAACACAGAGCTGCGCGAGCGAGGGTTCATTTCAATTTCTTGTTTGCTTGGCTTAATCGCTTTGCTCACCGCTTTCATATTCGCACTACCAAGAGCACGAATTTGCTCTTCCGTCATTGGAATACCGTGTGGCACTTCAGGCCCTTTGCTCTCTTTACGGATAAAACGTTTGACCATACGGTCTTCCAGAGAGTGGAAGCTAATCACAGATAAACGGCCTTCAGGAGCCAGAATGCTCGCCGCGCCTTTAAGTGCCGTATCAATTTCTTCTAACTCACTGTTGATGTAAATACGAAAAGCCTGGAAAGCACGAGTCGCAGGGTGTTTTTTCTCTTTAAAACTTTTCGGTGCGGCATCTGAAATCAATTTTGCCAGCTGACCAGTGCGAACCATTGGCTCATTTTCTTCGTCTTCACGGTAGGCAACAATCGCTTTTGCAATACGGCGCGCATGTTTATCTTCCCCAAACTCGCGAATGACCCAAGTGATATCATCGAGGTCTGCTTCCATCAACCATTGAGATACTGGAACACCTGATGTCGGGTCCATACGCATATCTAGCGGACCGTCTTTCATAAAGCTAAAGCCACGCTCTGCGTCGTCTAACTGAGGAGAAGAAACGCCTAAATCCAGCAGAACACCATCTACTTTTCCAACTAGTCCATACTCTTCAGCATACTCAGCAATACCAGAAAATGGACCATGAATAATGGTGAAGCGAGGGTCATTGATTTTGCCTGCCTCAGCGATCGCTTGAGGGTCACGGTCGATACTGTACAGTCGGCCATTTTCACCGAGTTTAGATAGAATTGTCCGGCTGTGACCGCCACGGCCAAATGTTCCATCAATATAGACGCCGTCTGGTTTGATAGCTAAGCCATCAATGGATTCATTTAATAACACGGAAATATGTTGGAAGGTTTCGGTCATAGCTTTCTCGTTGAATGATCTTGAAGCGATTCTTTAGTGTACTGATTTCCTACATCATCGCCACCACAAGTCTAAAGTTAGACGTGATTTACGCCAAGTTTATTGGTAATGACATAGTTTGCGTCAATTAAATGCAAAAAACCCATCACTACCGAAGTAGAGATGGGTCTCGAATAGGTGGAGCCGACACATAAGCCGGGTTCTGTTCCGCTTGCGCGGCGGTAGCCATTCGTCTAGGCCAGCAATCACTCACTGGCTCGAGCAACCTACCCGCCTCCTTACGCGAGCAACGCAATGTGGAGGCCTATTTGGTCTTGCTTCAGGTGGAGTTTACCCTGCTACGAACTATTGCTAGTCGTCCGGTGCGCTCTTACCGCACCCTTTCACCCTTACCTGTACCCTTACGGGCCATCGGCGGTCTTCTCTCTGCTGCACTTGTCGTAGGCTTGCGCCCCCCAGGCGTTACCTGGCACCTTGCTCTATGAAGCCCGGACTTTCCTCCCCTTTGTCAGTCTCCCGAAGGACATCAACAAAGCAGCGACTACCCAGTCAGCTCCGAGGGCGGATTGTATAGAGTTCTCACTTCAGAGTCTAGTTAGATCACAGATATGATGAAATGAATGCACTAAGTGATGACTTTTTAGTCAACGTGCCAAAAATAGATTAATAAAAAGGCCGATGCCTAAACATCAACCCTCATTGACCATTTATCTCGCTAGCGGCACTTAGTCTAAGTTTTCTAAGCCCCATTTATATAGCGCATTCTTCTTCAAGTTATGTATTTCTGCCACCAAAGCAGCTGCTTTTTTTAAAGGCAGCTCTTTGGTCAAAATCCCTAACGTGCGTAAAGCATCTTCAGGTAGTGAGTCGTCTGTTGTTTCACGATGGCCATGTACCAACAATACCATTTCACCACGCTGTTGGTTATCGTCACTTTTCACCCATTCAATCAGCTCACCTAACGGCATGCCTTGAATGGTTTCAAAGGTTTTTGTTAGCTCTCTTGCCAACACAACTTCTCTATCTGGGCCAAGAACGTCTAACATGTCTTGTAGAGAGTCTAAAATACGGTGCGGTGACTCGTAAAAAATACACGTACGCTCTACCGAAGCAATCTCTAGGAATTTATCCTTACGACCTTTGCTTTTCGGTGGTAAAAAACCTTCGAAGCTAAAGCGATCCGATGGCAAGCCAGAGGCACTTAACGCCGTAATGACCGCACAGGCACCTGGAAGAGGCACAACTCTAACGCCCGCTTGACGACATTTTGTCACCAAATGGTATCCTGGGTCGCTGATAAGTGGCGTACCAGCGTCAGAAACTAATGCGATAGACTGACCGGAAAGCAGCTTTTCTACCAAAACTTGTGCTTTTTGCTGCTCATTGTGGTCATGTAGAGCAAAAGTTTTGGTTTGAATATTGAAGTGAGACAGTAATTTCCCCGTATGTCGAGTATCCTCAGCGGCAATGATGTCCACAGTCGACAGAATTTCGATAGCACGTTGGGTGATATCCGCTAAATTTCCGATTGGAGTCGGTACGATATAGAGAGTTGGCCCCTCATTCGGCAACTTATTTTTATCTGTCATTTGTTTACCATCACTTCAACGATTAATATAGAGACAATTTTGTACAAAATTATAGAGAACTCACGGCAATGATTAACCATAAGAGACTCAGTGTACCACGCATACTTACTCCTGTTGCACTAGCAATTACGCTCGCCGCCTGTTCTTCAGGTCCAAGACAGCCTGATGGCGTTGATGTAACACTTGAGCCTACTCAGTCTGTTCAGAACTATATGATCCAAGCTGATAGCACGGAAGGCAGTTTACAAAATGACTGGTTGATCATGGCAACCAAAGCCGCGATTCAAGCAAACCAGTTTGATCAAGCAGAAATGTTGATCAAGCGCCTGGCTCGTCAACAGTTAACCGAAGTTCAGCAAGCAGAGTGGCAACTAGCGCGTGCGACCATACAGCAAAAACAGGGTAATTACTCTCAGTTGCTGCAATTGTTGAATTTTAAACCTTGGTGGAAGTTGCCAAATGAGCAATGGAAAGACTATTACTTGATGCGTGCCGACGCTTATCAAGGTCTTAACCAAGCGTTTGAGGCAAACCGCCAACTGGTTGCATTTGGTCAATATGCATCGTCCGCGGAGCAGAGAGAGATTTCTAGCCGTATTTGGATGAACTTTGGCAGCTACTCCGAGTACGAACTGACCTCATTAGAAACAGAGCCAAATGAAGATGTTTTGGATGGTTGGCTACAACTCGCTATTTATGCGAAAACGCTGTCGGGCAACTTATCCCAACTAAAAAATACCCTAGAACGCTGGTTAAACGAGAACCCATCGCACCCAGCCGCTATCTACACACCAGAAGAGATTCAAAACATTCTCTCTCTAGACATTGTTAAACCAAACAACACCGCTTTGTTACTGCCGCTTACTGGTAAGTTCTCGCCACAAGCGCAATTAATTCGTGATGGTTTTGTGTTTGCGATGATGAATGATCGTAACCGTGATCCAAGCGCTACCCTCACGGTAATAGACACTAATGCGTATAACGCCGACCAAATTAAACAACGTTTGATCAATGAAAACATCGATTTTGTTGTTGGTCCTCTAGAAAAAGAGAACGTTGAGCTATTGCACACAACCATGGATGGCTCAGAAAATGGTCCTACGATTCCAGCCCTTGCGCTAAATATTCCCGAAGATGTGCAACCAGATAGCAATATTTGCTACTTGGCATTATCACCGGAACAAGAAGCCGCACAAGCAGCGAAACACTTGTTCAGCGAAGGCTATAACTTCCCTCTGATTCTGGCACCAAAGGGCAGCTTTGGTGAACGTGTAACTGAAGCGTTCAACAAAGAGTGGCGCAAGTACAGCTCTAATAAAGTCGCAGCAAGTTATTTTGGTGACAAGCGCCAACTTCAAAAAGACATCAATGAAGTATTTGGCCTACAAGAAAGCAAACAACGTATTGCTCAGATGCAATCACTAATGCGTATCAAGCTTGAAACACAGCCACGTAGCCGTCGTGATGTCGATGCGGTTTATATTGTTGCTAGAAGCACGGAACTGACCTTGATTAAGCCGTTTATTGAGGTAGCGATTAATCCAGACGCCAAAGCGCCACAAATTTTCTCTAGCTCGCGTAGCAACAGTGGCGGCGCGACTTACGAAGATCTAACAGGCATCATCTACAGCGATATTCCATTGCTGATTGACCCAGACCCTAGCGTGACCGCTGAAATGAACGAGTTGTGGTCAGAGCAATCTAACATGGAAAAACGTTTGAAAGCACTGGGTATGGATGCGTATAAATTGATTGGGGAGCTGCCACAAATGAAGGTCGTTCCGGGCTACTCAGTTGGCGGCCAAACCGGTATTTTAAGTATCGACAATAATTGTGTTGTACAGCGTGAGCTAAGCTGGGCTGAGCGTGGGGCTCTTTAGTAAGCGCCAAATCGGAAATCAATATGAAGCTCTGGCGAAGCAGTATTTACAACGCCAGGGCTTAAACTTTATTGAACAAAATTTTCTGACTAAGGTCGGTGAGATTGATTTAATCTTCCAACAAGGTGAAACTATTGTGTTTGTTGAAGTCAAATACCGTAAGAACAATCACTTTGGCTCGGCAGCAGAAATGGTGACGCACGCTAAAATGCGCAAGCTAGTCAAAACCGCACAAGTTTGGCTTAGCCAACAAAAGCGCTTAAAACACAATATCGATTATCGATTTGATGTCATCGCCATTCATGATAATGGGCGAGATATCAACTGGATAGAAAACGCAATCTCTGAAGGATAAGCGATGCTAGACAGCATTAAAGACAGCTTTACAGAAAGTATTCAAATTCAAATCGCAGCAGCAGAGGCGCTGCCTGATGCCATTACTCATGCAGCTCAAGCGATGGTGTCGAGCCTGCTTAATGGCAATAAAATTTTATGTTGTGGTAATGGCGGCAGTGCTTCAAACGCTCAACAATTTGTTTCTTGTCTTTTAAACCGTTTTGAAACTGAGCGTCCTAGCCTACCAGCAATGGCCTTAACCGCCGATAATACCACCCTAACCGCAGTGGCCAACGATTACCACTACCAGGAAATCTTCTCAAAACAGGTACGAGCGTTTGGTCAACCAGGCGACATTTTGCTTGCCATGTCGACTAGCGGTAACAGTAAAAATATTATCAAAGCGATGGAAGCAGCCGTAACTCGAGACATGACGATTATCGCGCTAACAGGAAAAGATGGCGGAGAGATGGCAGGACTGCTCGGTGAGAACGACGTCGAAATTCGTATTCCATCACACCGCACTGCACGTATTCACGAAGTACATATGGTAACACTCCATTGTCTTTGTGATCTTATTGACCAGGTGCTTTTCCCTGCTCACGAAGAGTAACCAAGACTGAGAATCAGAATTATGCTACGTAGCCTCGTTATCTTATTAACAGCATTGAGTTTAAGTGGTTGCGCAGGTTTGTTTATCGCAGGTGCAGCAACCACAGCGAATATTGTCACGGACACACGCACGACAAAACAAATCTGGCAGGACAATAACATCGAATTCGAAGTTGCGGCGATCGGCAATAAAGCACCGTTTAAAGGTGAAGTTCGTGTCGTTGCCAGTTCATATAATGGGACTGTAGTCCTTATGGGACAAGCTCCGACACAAGACCTTATCCTTGCTTTAGAGCGAAGGGCTCGAGAAGTTAGTGGTGTAAAAGTCATACACAATCAAATCAAACAAAAAGAGCCACTCACTGTTACCCAGATTAGCAATGACAGCTGGATCACAACCAAAGTAAAGTCAGCTTTGCTTACTGATTCTGAGCTTAATGGTGTTAAGGTTAAAGTGATCACCGAAGATGGCGATGTTTTTCTGTTTGGTTATGTCACGCCAGAGCAAGGCGATCGAGCGACAGAAATCGCGCGTAATATCTCAGGCGTAAAACAAGTCATTAAAGGGTTCCAATACGGCGAAATGGAGCCTGTTGAAGTAGACTTACCGAGTGACGGTGTACAAACAATAGAAAGTGAGGCAAGCACAGAAAGTGAAGAGAACGTCGAAGTCTTTACGATTAGTGAGTAATTTCCAAAGTCTGGCTTGAAATCATCTTCAACAAGTTAAAAAGAAAAAAGCAGCGTTACGCTGCTTTTTTATTATTTAATCACTCTTAAGCTTGGTTTGCCTTTTGGTCGAGGAGCATCGTCCTCTTCGGCATCTGAATCAGAAACTAACTCAGAAGGCTCATCACTAACCGTTGTGAACGATGGGGATGATTCTTCCTCGGTCATCGCTTCTTCTTCGATGTGAGTGTACGCTTCTTCTGGTTCAAACATAGTACCAGCACCATTCTCACGTGCATAAATAGCTTGAACAGCATACACAGGCACGATCACTGAGTGCGGACGACCGCTAAAGCGAGCATGGAAGGTAATCGCATCATTACCTAACTCAAGATTACCCACTGCACGTGGCGCAATATTCAAAATAATTTGACCATCTTGAATAAATTCAACCGGGACACGCACCCCTGGCATTGTTGCATCCACAACCAAGTGAGGAGTCAAGTCATTGTCTACTAACCACTCGTAAAATGCGCGAAGCATATACGGGCGGCGAGCAGTCATTTTTGCAATATCCATAACGTGTTTTAAATCGCTTAGCGAACTAGGCGCATTTCACGTTCAGCTTCAGTCAAAGAAGCAAGGAACGAATCACGTTCAAATACGCGGTTCATGTATACCTTGATTTCTTTTGAACCTGGGCCAACAAGATCGATACCAAGTTGAGGCAAACGCCACAATAGTGGAGCTAGGTAACAATCGATCAAGCTGAATTCTTCGCTCATGAAGTACTCATATTCAGCAAAAATTGGCGCTAACGTCAGAAGATCATTACGCAGCTTTGTGCGTGCTTTTTCTGATTCTTCCGCATTACCTTTCATCACTTTTTCAGCGAGTGAATACCAGTTGCGTTCGATACGGTACATCATCAAGCGGCTGTTGCCACGAGCAACAGGGTAAACCGGCATTAGAGGTGGATGAGGGAAGCGCTCGTCCAAGTACTCCATGATGATTTTTGAATCGTAAAGAGCTAGCTCACGGTCAACAAGAGTTGGCACTGATTTATATGGGTTTAGCTCAACAAGCTCAGCAGGAAGGTTTGCTTCGTCAACAAGCTCAACTTCAACACTTACGCCTTTTTCAGCTAGTACAATGCGAACCTGATGGCTATACAAATCTGATGCACTTGAGAAAAGAGTCATCACAGAACGTTTATTGGCAGCTACAGCCATGGAGCCCTCCAGTACACTTACAAATAAAAACAATGGAGGCTAAGCCTCCATTGTACATCAATTAAAATTGGGAATTAGCACGGTATTTTAGCACAATTAATGCACATCGCGCCAATACTCTTTCTTGAGCATCACAACAACGATGGTTAGAAGCACTAAGAAGCCCATTACCCACCAGCCTAGAGCATGACGCTCAAGCTGCACTGGGTCACCTGAATAAACTAAGAAGTTAACGAGATCGCCAACCGCTTTGTCATATTCGCCTTCACTCAGCTCACCCGTGCCATCGGTTTCAGTACCAACAACAACTTGTACTTCTTCGCCATCTACGATTTTCGTATCGTAAATCGGCGTCGGGATGCCCTGTAGCTCTTCAAGCACATGCGGCATACCAACACTCGGGAAGACGATGTTGTTCACGCCGAATGGACGAGATGGATCAACATAGAAAGAGCGTAAGTAAGTGTATAACCAATCAGCACCACGAACTCGTGCAACCAACGTAAGATCTGGTGGTGGAGCACCAAACCAGTTTGCCGCTTGCTTCGGTGGCATAGCATTGACCATTAGATCACCGATTTTCGCTTCAGGATTGAAAATCAGGTTTTCTTTCATTAAGTCTGTTGGAATTTCCAAGTCTGTTGCTACACGCTCGTAACGCTGGTATTGCGTAGAGTGACAAGCAAAACAGTAGTTCATGAACAACTTCGCGCCGTTTTGTAGCGAAGCTTTATCCGTAAGGTCAACATTCGCTTTATCCAGCGGAACATTGGCCCCAGCTGCCATCGCTAGTGATGGCAACATAGCAAATAGAATTACAATCCACTTCTTCATTTGAATGTCACCCTCTCTGGTAATGGTTTGGTTGCTTCATTTTTGCTGTAGAAGAACAGCAACACAAAGAACATGAAGTAACACAAGCTAAAGATCTGAGATAGTAGTGTGTACGTTGGTGTCGCTGGTAACGCACCTAAAATACCTAGAGCGATAAAGGCGATAGTGAACTGTACAATATTCAATAGATGAAGTTTGCTACGGTAACGGTATGAACGAACTTTACAACGATCCAACCAAGGTAGAACGAACAGCACTGCAATTGACGCGCCCATTAGGATAACACCTAATAGTTTGTCTGGAACCGCACGTAGGATTGCGTAGAACGGCGTGAAGTACCATACCGGAGCAATATGCTCTGGTGTCTTCAATGGGTTTGCAGCTTCAAAGTTAGGCGGCTCAAGGAAGTACCCACCCATTTCTGGGTTAAAGAACAGCACGTAACAGAAGAAGAACAAGAAACCAGCAACACCGACCAAGTCCTTAACCGTGCCGTACGGATGGAAAGGAATCGAATCAATGATGTCATATTTCTTCGTGTAGTAATCGTGGAACTTGAATTGCGTTTTGTAATCGTCGCCCATTGAGCCTTTTGGCAGCTTAGTTTCGATACCATCCGGGTTGTTTGAGCCTACTTCGTGCAGCGCCAATACGTGCAAAACAACAAGAAGAAGCAAAACGATAGGCAGTGCAATAACGTGTAGTGCGAAGAAACGGTTTAGCGTTGCACCAGAGATGATGTAGTCACCACGAATCCAAAGCGTTAGGTCATCACCGATAACAGGAATAGCACCAAACAGGGAAATGATTACCTGCGCACCCCAGTATGACATCTGACCCCATGGAAGTAGGTAACCCATGAACGCTTCAGCCATGAGAACAAGGAAGATCAACATACCGAAGATCCACAATAGTTCACGAGGTTTTTGGTATGAACCGTAGATCAAACCACGGAACATGTGAAGATACACAACAACGAAAAACGCTGACGCGCCAGTGGAATGCATGTAACGCAGAAGCCAACCGTACTCTACATCACGCATAATGTATTCGATAGACGCAAATGCACCGTCACCTGAAGGAACATAGTTCATCGTTAGCCAAATACCCGTTAGGATTTGGTTAACAAGAACCAGCATCGCCAGAGAACCGAAAAGGTACCAAAAGTTGAAGTTCTTAGGCATTGGGTATTCAGACAAATGCTTTTTATAAGCATTCATTGCAGGAATACGCTTTTCAACCCAATCTAACATTGCTTGCATTATGCATCTCCCTCATCAACACCCACAATGAGTTTGGTATCGCTCAAATACATGTGCTTAGGAACGACAAGGTTCAACGGAGCAGGTACTCCTTGGAACACTCGACCAGCCATGTCGAACTTAGAACCATGACAAGGACAGAAGAAGCCAGATCTTACGCCCTGCACCTGCTCTGAGAAAGAGTCAGGTAGATAGGTTGGTGAACAACCTAAGTGGGTACAGAAACCAACTGCGACGAAAAACTCTTCCTTAATCGAACGAAACTCATTCTGAGCGTACTCAGGCTGCTGCTCCATTTCAGATTGTGGATCGCGAAGCTTATCACCGATCGATTTTAAGTTATCCAGAACGCTTTGAGTGCGGCGAACAATCCATACAGGTTTTCCCTGCCACTCAACACGAACCAGCTGACCTGGTTCAATTTTACTTATATCCACTTCCACTGGTGCGCCCGCCGCTTTGGCTTTAGCACTCGGATTCCATGATTTGATAAAAGGCACGGCGACGGCGACTGCCCCTAACCCACCAACAACTGCCGTTGTAGCGGTTAGAAAACGCCTGCGACCGTTATTTAAAGGCGCGTTGCTCATCCAAACATTCTCCCATTTGCTCCCTTTGGATCGTTATTATTCCGCTTATAAGAGCATGGCTAACAAATAATGAATTTAGTTCTATTTATTGGAGGGAAATGATAAAGAAAACCCTACTTTTTGACAAGATAAAGCTACCTTTTTGTAACATTTGTGAGGCAAATCGCTCGCGTCGTCACAAAAGCGGCAGAATTATAAAAAATTGATGTGATTTGTAACAAGAAAGCACCACATAGAAGCCCCGCTGAAAGCGGATAAAACCTTTTATCTTGGTAGTTTTCAGTTAATTACACAGAGAAATATTTCGTATTACGCGTTCAGCTTACTGTGTTTATATTTTCAATTTTGTAGCACGCAGAATGCTCAAAAAGGAACGTAAGTCATTTTAAAACATGTTACAGGAAGAATAAGATACAAAGACATTCCTGCTGATGAATACATCTATGCTGCATCACAAGAGAAAGCGTGGTGAGTCGCGATTAAATAAGGCACACATATAAAACGGCACTGACAACCTTTCGACGAAGAGGACGAATAAGAAGGCCTGCTCGGAGTGTGATGATAAGTGAAGGCTGTTCGTTGCTTGAAGACAAGTATGATGTCTTTAAATACAAAAAAGCCCGGCATAGAGCCGAGCTTTTGGTACACAGTTTCCAGAGTAACTCTGAAAGCATAATTCCCGATAAGAGGAAATTAACGCTTAGAGAACTGTGGACGACGACGTGCTTTACGTAGACCAACTTTCTTACGTTCAACGCAACGAGCGTCACGAGTAACGTAGCCAGCTGCGCGTAGAGCAGGACGTAGAGACTCATCGTATTCCATAAGCGCGCGAGTGATACCGTGACGGATAGCACCAGCTTGACCAGAAATACCGCCGCCTTTAACTGTTACGTAAAGGTCTAGCTTTTCAGTTAGTTCAACTAGCTCTAGAGGTTGTTGTACAACCATACGTGCTGTTGGACGACCGAAGTATTCGTCAAGGTTACGCTTGTTTACTACAATGTTAC
Organism: Vibrio alginolyticus NBRC 15630 = ATCC 17749; assembly: GCF_000354175.2. Classification (NCBI taxonomy): domain Bacteria; kingdom Pseudomonadati; phylum Pseudomonadota; class Gammaproteobacteria; order Vibrionales; family Vibrionaceae; genus Vibrio; species Vibrio alginolyticus. The sequence continues at coordinate 2,794,465 of NC_022349.1, read as the reverse complement.
CGCTGCCTGGTTTAATGAAAACACGTGCAGCTGAGCTTTTGCGACGGCCAGTGCCGTAGTATTGATTCTCTGCCATTTTCGAAATCCCCAATTAGATGTCTAGTACTTGTGGTTGTTGAGCAACATGGTTGTGCTCAGCGCCCGCGTAAACTTTTAGCTTACGGTACATAGCACGGCCTAGAGGACCACGTGGAAGCATGCCTTTAACTGCAAGCTCAAGAGCCATCTCAGGTTTACGATCGATCAACTTTTCAAAAGTGATAGATTTTAGACCACCTGGGAATTCAGAGTGACGGTAGTACACTTTGTTCTTAGCTTTGTTACCAGTTACAGCAACTTTCTCAGCGTTGATAACGATGATGTAATCACCAGTGTCAACGTGAGGAGTGTATTCAGCTTTATGTTTGCCACGTAGGCGAGATGCAATTTCACTTGCTAGACGGCCAAGAGTTTTACCTTCAGCGTCTACAACGTACCAGTCGCGTTTTACAGTTTCTGGTTTAGCAACGAAAGTTTTCATGCTAACAATAACCCGTTAATTAAATTTTAAACTTTAAAGGAACACCCAATAGTGCTCCCACACTGTCTAAGAGCCCAGTCATCACCCCTTCGAGTCGTTGGTACTCTCGACCTTCAATTTCGAAATAACTTCGATAATCAGGTCTGCAGTAACGGTGGGTCGCAGGATTATAGAGAAGAGCGAAGAAAAAATCACCTTTTTTTGCGCCAAATCACTAATTTTTTCTTCACTTTTTTAAGAACCCATTGGATCTAGGCCAAATGTTCACGCGCGAGATACTCATGACTTTGCATCTCAGTAAGCCGAGACAAACAGCGCTTAAATTCGAACTCTAACTGCCCGTCAGTATATAAGTCGGCCATTGGCACTTCAGCAGAAATAATCAACTTAACATTGCGCTCGTAAAACTCATCGACCAGCGCGATAAAGCGTCTCGCCGCATCATCTATTTTTCGGTTCATTTGTTGAACATCTGCCAGTAATACAGTGTGGTAAATACGAGACAATTCAATGTAGTCATTTTGACTGCGAGCAGTTTGACACAACTGAGCAAACGACGCATGCAGCACCCCGTCACTTGCTTCAATCACCGCTAGTTGACGGTGGTTAACTTCGATTTGATGAGCAACAAACTGACGCTCTCCAGTCAGCTGCTGATAATATTTGTTAAGGTTTATGCTAGCCTGCTCATCAAGCGGGTAATGGTATATTTCAGCCTGTTCTAACGTTCTTAAGCGATAATCAACGCCACTATCGACATTCAACACTTCACAACGTGCCAAAATCATATCGATCGCGGGCAAAAAGCGCGCTCTTTGCAAACCGTTACGATATAAGTTCTGCGGCTCAATGTTTGAAGTCGCGACTAGGATCATCTGCCGCTTGAACATTTCTTGAAGTAGCGTTGCAAGGATCATCGCATCAGTAATGTCGGAAACAAAAAATTCATCAAAGCAAACCACATCGGCTTCTTCTTTAAATTTATCCGCCACTTTTGATAGCGGATTTTCGACATCACCTAACAGCTTCAACTCATCATGTACTCGATACATAAATCGATGGAAGTGGACGCGCATTTTTCTTTGGGTCGGTAAAGCATCAAAAAATGCATCCATAAGGTAGGTTTTACCGCGACCTACCCCACCCCAAAAGTAAAGACCTTTTGGTGGTTCAGGCTTGTCGATTTTTTTCCCCATTAGCTTTTGCCATTTGGAAAGCTGAGGAACAGGCGCTGACTGAAATTCAACGATAGCATGGTAAAGCTTGTCTAATGCAACGACCGCTTGATACTGAGCTTCATCACGCTGAAACCCGTGTTCTGCTATGTCTTTTTGATATTGTTGTAGTGGTGTCATCGTATTAAGTCGTATAGAGGTATAGAGAAAAGGGTTACCTCGGGGTCAACTTTGAGAATAGAGAGAAGTAGTTATCAGTCCCCGAAGACATACTGCTATTTTTCTTTATCGGCTGTTCAAGCCATAGTAACATGGACGAGCACCGCGTGTAACTAAGTAGTAAAAGACTTGTTAAAACAACTATAAGGAGCAGTTATGCCTTGGATTTATGCCATTGTGGGTTTGCTGGTCGGTACAATCGTAGGCGTAGTCATTAGTAGACTAACCACCCCTGAATACAAAAAACAAAAGTCTGTGCAGAAAGAACTTGAAGCGGCCAAGTTTGAATTAGAGCAACAACGTCAAGAGCTCGTCGATCACTTTGCACAAACCGCAGAAATGTTGGACACCCTAGGTAAAGATTACACCAAGCTATACCAACATATGGCCAAGACCTCTTCTGAGCTTTTGCCAAACTTACCAGAACAAGACAACCCGTTTGATAAGAAAACGGCAATGTCGTCTGAAACCATTGCAGAAGATCAACCAGAGTTTAACGAACAACCAAAAGACTACGCTAATGGCGCCACCGGTCTTTTGAAGGATCAAGAGAAAGAAATCATTAATGCTCCCGAAGCGGTAACCGCAAAAGCATCATAATCCTCTCTTACTTCTATCTAGGGCCGATACATTTGTATCGGCCCTTTTTTGAACTTTTTCCCCTCACCTTCGCTCTAACTTGGGTGTGCACTGCCTCCCCTTTTGATTGTCCGAACTAGACCCTATATTAGTTATTAACAAAGTGAACTAACCGTTCGGATATTTCTTTTTGGCAGACATGTTTCAAGAGGAGTTATTGGATGAAAAAACCACTGCTTGCGCTCACCGTTCTATCTCTGAGTTTGGGTTCGATTATTGCCCCAGTTCAAGCCACTGCCGCATTACCTTTGAATGTGGATGGCCAACAGTTACCTAGCTTGGCACCAATGCTTGAGAAGGTGACCCCAGCTGTTGTGAGTATTGCTGTAGAAGGTAAACAAGTACAAACCAGCCGCATTCCCGAGCAATTTCAATTTTTCTTTGGCCCAGACTTTCCTATGGAACAAAGGCGAGAGCGCCCGTTCAGAGGTTTAGGGTCTGGTGTCATTATTGATGCGAAGAAAGGCCATATTGTCACTAACTACCATGTGATCAAGGGCGCAGATGAGATTCGAGTTCGCCTCTTTGACGGGCGCGAGTATGACGCTACGCTCGTTGGCGGTGATGAAATGGCCGATGTTGCGTTACTTAAATTAGAGAAAGCGAAAAACTTAACGCAGATTAAAGTCGCGGATTCCGACAAACTGCGTGTCGGTGACTTTACGGTTGCGATTGGTAACCCATTTGGGCTCGGTCAAACCGTAACTTCGGGTATTGTTTCAGCCCTTGGCCGTAGTGGCTTAAACGTTGAAAACTTCGAAAACTTCATCCAAACCGATGCCGCAATTAACAGCGGTAACTCTGGTGGTGCATTGGTCAACCTTAATGGTGAGCTGATCGGTATTAATACTGCGATTTTAGGCCCTAACGGCGGTAATGTGGGTATTGGCTTTGCGATTCCATCAAACATGATGAAAAACCTCACTGATCAAATTCTAGAGTTTGGTGAAGTCAAACGCGGCATGTTGGGTGTGCAAGGTGGCGAAGTAACCTCTGAGCTAGCTGATGCACTGGGTTACGAGTCGAGTAAAGGGGCCTTTATTGGTCAAGTCGTACCGGACAGCGCAGCCGATAAAGCAGGGTTAAAAGCCGGTGACGTAATTGTATCGGTGAACGGCAAAGCGATTAATACTTTCTCAGAGCTCCGCGCAAAAGTGGCAACACTGGGCGCAGGTAAAGAAATCACATTAGGTGTGGTTCGAGATGGTAAGAATAAAACCTTTAATGTAACGCTTGGCGAATCTACGAATATGAAAGCTAAAGCGGAGACATTACATGAGGGACTCAAAGGTGCGGAGTTAAGCAATACAACACCAAGTGATGTAATCCAAGGTGTTAAAGTATCGAGCGTTGCAGATAACTCTCCGGCTGCTCAATATCAATTACAACAAGGTGACATTATTATCGGAGTGAACCGTCAACGAGTGAAAAACCTTGCCGAGCTTCGTACAATCGTAGAGAAACACAAAGGTGTACTGGCTCTTAATATTCAACGTGGTGAACGTACTATTTATCTTGTCATTCGTTAACCACTTTCAAAGTGATAGAAAATAAGGTTTTCGATGCATAGTACTGAGTGATAAGGCTCGATCACTTTTCCTTATCGCTCAATAACTAATGAAAAGGGCAGCGCGATGACGTGCTGCCCTTTTGTTATTTTTCAATGTAATGCTATTCTTCATCTTCGATGCCATTTTGGCGCTCACGCATGGAGAGGATATGCTCAGCTTTTTATTACGTTCTGTCTTTTTAGGCTTGGCTACTGCCGCAGTGGTATTACTGGCGGTTCCATCTTTGCGCAACAACGTAATTCCTGCCGCGCTTGATCCTCAACCTGTTAATATCGCATCAGTCGAATTGACGTTTAATCAAGCGGTCCGAAGAGCAGCGCCTGCCGTGGTAAACATCTACAGTCGTAAGTATGTTGAGAATGATCGTAGTAAACTCTCAACTCAAGGCCTGGGGTCAGGGGTCATTGTTAGTGAGAAAGGCTACATCATTACTAACTATCATGTGGTTGCTCAAGCTGATCAAATTGTTGTGGCATTACAAGACGGCAGAGCCGCAGCGGCTCAGCTCGTGGGGACAGATAAGCGTACTGATATAGCCGTGCTGCGTGTCGAAGGTTCGAATTTGCCCGTAATCCCTCTGAACTCTAATTACAAACCACAAGTGGGCGATGTAGTACTAGCCATCGGTAACCCATACAACCTTGGACAAACCACAACGTTCGGCATTATTTCTGCCACAGGTCGTTCATCTATTAGCGATGGTCGTCAAGCATTCATTCAAACCGATGCCGCCATCAATGAAGGTAACTCTGGTGGAGCCCTAGTGAACACACAAGGCGAGCTCGTCGGCATTAATACCGCCTCTTTTCAGCAAGCGACAGATTTAGAAACTTACGGGATCTCTTTTGCGATCCCTGCGCCGCTAGCCAGTAAGATCATGCAGAAAATCATCGCTGATGGCCGCGTGATTCGTGGTTATATTGGAATCGACGGCCAAGACATTAATGCGGTCACTGCTCGCCTACTTGGAAATGAACACATAGGTGGTATTGTCGTACTTGGTATTGATCCAAATGGTCCAGCAAATGCGGCTGGCTTTCAAAAACAAGATATCATTATCAGTATTGATGGCAATAAGGTTCAGGGGCGTCAGAGCGTTATGGATATCGTCACCGATTTACGGCCTGGCACCACCGTGGACGTCGGTATCATTCGCAAAGGAAAAGAGATGACCTTGAAAGTCACCATTGCTGAAGACAAGCAAGAAGCATAAAAAATCCCAGCCATTGGCTGGGATTTTTATTTGTGCGTTACTCGCTATCGCTCGGTGTTTCCGTCGTATCGGAATCATCTAGCTCAACTTCAATGCGAGTGACTCGCTGCAAACCTCTCGGTAATAACCCACCTCGGCGACCACGTTCGCCACGGAAGTTATCAAGGTCAGACGGTTTAAGACCCAACTTTCGCTTACCCGCGTACAGCGTTAACGATGCACCTTTTGGTAAAGACATTAAGTGAGATAGTACTTCTTCTCGCTCTTTTGCTTTAGCTGCAGGAATGTTGATGATCTTATTCCCTTTACCTTTCGCCAGTTGTGGCAAGTCTTTGATTGGGAACAGCAGCATGCGACCTTGGTTAGTGATTGCTAAGATTTCATCAGAGTCTAAATCTTCAATCTCTTTTGGCGTCATGATCTCAGAGTTGGCAGGTAAAGTGACGAGCGCTTTACCGCTGCGGTTTTTAGACAGCAAGTCCGCGCCTTTACATACAAAGCCGTAACCTGCATCTGAACCCACCAGCCACAGCTGATCTTCTTCACTCATGATGACTTGGCGAATACTGCTACCAGCCGTAATATTCAAGCGACCGGTAATCGGCTCACCTTGACTACGAGCAGAAGGCAGTGAGTGCGATTCCAGAGAGTAACTTCGACCGTCACTACCTAGGAATACCGCAGGCTGATTACTCTTACCTCGAGCATGCGCTAAATACTTATCACCCGACTTATAGTTTAAGCCTTCGGCATCCACGTCATGGCCTTTCGCGTGACGAATCCAACCTTTCTCAGAAAGCACAACCGTGATTGGCTCACTTGGTACGAGGTCACGTTCAGTCAGCGCTTTTGCTTCTGCACGCTCAACCATTGGAGAGCGACGGTCATCACCGTATTTCTCTGCGTCTGCTTTGATTTCTTTTTTCAGTAGTGTGTTCAGACGACGCTCAGAACCGAGTAGCTGTTCTAGCTTCTCACGCTCTTTCTCTAGCTCGTCTTGCTCACCACGGATCTTCATCTCTTCTAGTTTCGCTAGATGACGAAGTTTGGTATCTAAAATTGCATCCGCTTGGATATCGGTAATACCAAAGCGTTCCATCAGCACCGCTTTTGGATCGTCTTCAGTACGGATGATCTCAATCACTTCATCTAGGTTGAGGTAAGCAACTAACAAACCTTCCAAGATGTGTAGACGAGCCATTACTTTGTCTAGACGGTGTTGTAAACGACGACGCACAGTCGTACGACGGAACTCGATCCACTCAGATAGAATTTGCACCAGACCTTTAACTTGAGGACGGTTATCCAAACCAATCATGTTCAAGTTAACGCGGTAACTGCGCTCAAGATCCGTTGATGCGAACAAGTGGTTCATCAACAAGTCACAATCGACACGGTTTGACTTAGGCACCACAACGATACGCGTTGGGTTCTCGTGATCCGATTCGTCACGAAGATCGTCAACCATTGGCAGCTTCTTCGCACGCATCTGGTTAGCGATTTGCTCAAGCAGTTTGGCACCCGATACTTGGTGAGGCAAAGAAGTGATAACAATATCAGAACCTTCTTTATGCCAAACCGCGCGCATTTTGATGCTGCCACGACCGTTGCGGTAAATCTTCTCGATATCCGCTTGCGGCGAGATAATTTCTGCTTCTGTTGGGTAATCCGGACCTTTGACATACTGCATCACGTCCGGCAGTTCTGCTTTCGGGTTGTCGATCAAATGAATAGTCGCATCTGCGATTTCACGAACGTTGTGCGGTGGGATGTCTGTTGCCATACCAACGGCAATGCCGGTTACACCGTTAAGCAGGATATGAGGCAGACGTGCTGGCAACATTTGTGGCTCTTTCATTGTGCCATCAAAGTTAGGTTGCCATTCAACCGTGCCCTGACCAAGTTCGCCAAGCAATACTTCAGCAAACTTAGACAGTTTTGCTTCGGTATAACGCATTGCCGCAAATGATTTCGGATCATCTGGCGCACCCCAGTTACCTTGACCATCCACTAATGGATAGCGGTAAGAGAATGGCTGAGCCATCAATACCATCGCTTCGTAACACGCTGAATCACCGTGCGGATGGTATTTACCTAGCACGTCACCAACGGTACGTGCAGATTTTTTGTATTTTGCTGATGCAGAGAGACCAAGCTCTGACATCGCATAAATGATGCGTCGTTGAACCGGCTTTAAGCCATCACCAATGTATGGCAAGGCGCGGTCCATGATTACGTACATCGAGTAGTTCAGATAAGCGTCTTCAGTGAACTTGCGCATTGGCAATTGTTCGACGCCATCGTAGGTAATTTCTGTAGACATCCGTTACACCTCTGCCAAGTCGCCGTTGTTTTGTAGCCAAGAACGACGGTCATCTGCACGCTTTTTACCTAGCAGCATGTCCATCATTTCCATGGTCGCCGTAGAGTCGTCAATGGTTAACTGCACTAAGCGACGCGTGTTCGGATCCATGGTGGTTTCACGCAACTGAAGTGGGTTCATCTCACCCAGACCTTTGAATCGTTGCACGTTGATTTTGGCTTTCTTCTTCGACAAGCGCTCTAAAATGCCATCTTTTTCATCATCATCGAGGGCGTAGAACACTTCTTTCCCGCAGTCGATTCGATACAGAGGCGGCATCGCCACATAGATATGACCCGCTTCCACTAGTGCGCGGAAGTGACGAGTAAATAGAGCACAAAGCAGCGTTGCGATGTGAAGACCATCCGAGTCCGCATCGGCAAGGATACAGATCTTACCGTAACGAAGACTCTCGAGGTTGTCGCTATCTGGGTCAATACCCAAAGCAACTGAGATATCGTGTACTTCTTGAGACGCAAGAACTTGATCGGCAGAGACTTCCCACGTGTTCAAGATCTTACCACGCAGTGGCATCACGGCTTGGAATTCACGGTCACGTGCCTGTTTTGCCGAGCCACCCGCAGAGTCACCCTCCACAAAGAAGATTTCCGTGCGACTTAAGTCCTGTGCAGAACAGTCGGTCAACTTACCTGGCAGTGCCGGGCCAGAAGCCACTTTCTTACGTACGACTTTTTTCGCCGCTCGCATACGACGATGCGCGTTAGCGATACAGACTTCTGCCAATTGCTCTGCGAGCTGAGGCTTTTCGTTCAACCAAAGACTGAACGCATCTTTTACAACGCCAGAGACAAATGCCGCGGTTTGACGAGAAGAGAGACGTTCCTTGGTCTGGCCTGCAAATTGTGGATCTTGAATTTTAACCGACAGCACGTAAGAACAGCGGTCGAAAACGTCATCACCCGTTAGCTTCACACCACGAGGTAATAGATTACGGAACTCACAGAATTCGCGCATCGCTTCCAACAAGCCTTGGCGTAAACCATTAACGTGCGTACCACCTTGAGCGGTTGGGATTAGGTTAACGTAGCTTTCGGTGATCATTTCACCGCCTTCTGGCTGCCAAATTACCGCCCAGTTTGCCGCTTCAGTATCCGCCAAGAACTCACCAGTAAATGGTTCTTCAGGAATAACTGGATAGCCTTTTACACCTTCCGCAAGATAGTCTTTAAGACCGTCTTCGTAGTACCACTTATAGTCTTTGCCATTAACTTTGTCGGTTAATGTGATTTCTAAGCCCGGACACAAAACCGCTTTTGCGCGCAGGTTGTTGACTAAGCGCGTCACAGAGAAGTTAGCCGAATCGAAGTACTTCGCATCAGGCCAGAAATGTACGCTGGTACCGCGATTGCGACGACCACATGTGCCAGTTACGGTCAGATCAGACACTTTCTCGCCGTGTTCAAATGCAATTTCATACACTTGACCATCACGACGAACTGTTACTTCAACGCGTTTTGACAACGCGTTTACTACAGATATACCTACCCCGTGCAAACCACCAGAGAATTGGTAGTTTTTGTTAGAGAACTTACCACCCGCATGTAGCTTACATAGAATTAGCTCTACGCCTGATACTTTCTCTTCTGGGTGGATATCAACAGGCATGCCTCGACCATCATCGATCACTTCGAGTGATTGGTCAGCATGTAGGATGACTTGTACTTTTGAGGCATGTCCGGCTAGCGCTTCATCGACACTGTTGTCGATAACTTCTTGGCCCAAATGGTTTGGGCGCGCTGTATCCGTATACATCCCTGGTCGGCGACGTACTGGCTCTAAGCCATTCAGTACTTCAATGGCACCAGCATTATATTGTTCAGTCATAATACGGAATTATTCTCAAAGTTTACTTGTTGCCTGAGTATCACCAATGGGCGTACCCATACTCAGGAAACGAAAAAGCCACCCTGTTCACATCACTAAGAGTTTGTAAACATGATGCATAACAAAGTAGCCAGGGTCCTCGACCCTTAAGATCTTTTGGCAAAACATAGTCGGAAAGCATACCGCCCATGTCAAGAAACGGTTGGATATATCAATAAAAACTATGAGCCTTTTCCAATCGCTTTCGAATTACAGTTCTAGAAATTCGATAATCTGTGCAGGATAACGCTCAAAGCCTACAAAACTGTGATCACCGCCTTGTTCTACTGTTTGCTTAGCGTCTGCAAACTTATCTACCGCTTGTCGATAGTCTAAAACCTCATCTTCTGTTTGTTGCAATAACCAAAAAGAATGTGGCGACGCGATGCTTTGTACATCAAGAGCTTTTAACTCGTCAATATGACAAGCTTCAAGTGTATAGGTTTCATGCGTATATGGGTTAGTTTGCTTACCCAAATAATCTACTAGCAACTCATAAGGCTTGACTGCGGGGTTGACCACTACCGCTTTAAACCCAAACTTGTCATTTAGCCACGTTGACATAAAACCGCCTAATGAGCTGCCCACTAGACCAATTTTATAGTCGTCTTTATATTGCTCGATAATATCCAACAACATTTTCGCCGCTTGCTGAGGATAACAAGGTAACTGGGGAACAATCACCTTAATATCAGGCCTATGTTGCTCGCAGTAGGCTCTCATCACATTCGCTTTCATGGAGAGTGGAGAGCTATTAAAGCCATGGATATAGAGAAGAAGTGAAGGTTTACTCATAGATATCTCGCACAAAAAAGCGAGCCCGAACAGAGAGCTCGGGCGCGTTAGTAGCCGTTAGAAGAGAAGTCTGGTTGGAACTGGCCATCAGGAAGCCGACCTACTTGGGTCGTAATATCGCCACAAGCGTGTAGTTGCAGCTCCCGCCAACCAGGCGAAGTGGTATCAAGGGCAAAATCATCCGAGTTAGGCTTAAACTGAACACAAGTTGAGGGTGTTGCCATCGCTCGAATGCCCTTGTGAAGCACATTCATATCTTGATGAACATGACCACAGAGAATGCCTTTCACGTTATCAAAACGCTCGACAACCTGCCAAAACGCTTCGGCATCTTTTAAAGTATGTTGATCAAGCCACGCGCTTCCCACCAGTAACGGGTGATGATGCAACAAAACAAGTGTGTGTCTTTCTGGGTGTTCGGCTAGCTTTTCTTCGAGTAGCGTTAATTGCTGATCACTCAAGCGCCCATGAGGAACGCCAACAACTTGCGAGTCTAAAAGAATTAACTGCCAATGCTCGCCAAGCAACACATGCTCTGCGGCTTTGATTTGTGGCGAAGGCAAAACACTGCCCATATTAGGCTTGTAATCATGATTACCAGGTAGCCAAAAGCAGTCTTTCTCTAGCGGTTCAATGCCGTTGGCAAAGCGCTGATAAGATTCTGCACTATGGTCTTGGGAAATATCGCCCGTCGCCAAGATGTAATCAAACGCCACGTTGCGGCGTAAAACATCAGCAACAACAGCATTAAAGCTATCGACTGTTTTTACGCTTAGCAAACCTCCCTCATCGGCAGCAAACAGATGAGTATCCGTAATTTGTAAAAGTTTGATGCTGTCACTAGATGATTGCAAAATGAAAACCTGATTCGTCCACTATATCGTTATTTGTTATTTTCCTTTAGTGACGTGACGATCAATTGAAGGCAAGTGGTGTTCTACTGATACCACTTCGTAAACAAAACGTCAGCCATTCACCGAGGAATGTGTTTAATTGATGCTTTTCATCTTTCTGCATCAGTTGGTCATTGGGATAATCATACTTAGCTTTTATGCGAGAGAACTCTCCGCTTGAGCATACTTCGGCTACTCTCGCATCATGATAAAGCCTGACAGACATCGTCGGTAAAGGAAACACTGGCGTTTCATCACTCTGACATATCTCAACAACTGTGGTGTATTTTGTGATTTCATTCACGGTCAATTGGTAAACCATGTTCGCCGCTTGGTAGCAACGTACATCCCCAACTTCGGCAGAAGCAGGCAATAAGGCGTTCAACTTAGCGTAGTTGGTCTCATACGTTCTCATAAGACCAGCTAAATCAACATGATATTGTTGTTTTTCAGCCAATTGTGCCATTACTCACTCTCCACCGTTTGGGATTGTCCCCATTCTGACTTTAACTCTTGATGGTGTAATTGCAGCCATTGCAACGCAATAATCGACGCACCATTTTCAAATTTCCCGTCCTTCACCCATTGATACGCCGTTTCACGACTCATGACATGAACTCGGATATCTTCATTCTCATAGTCTAAACCATGAATGCCGTGCGCTTTAGACGCATCCACTTCACCAACAAAGACGTCTAGCTTTTCCGAGCAACCACCAGCCGAAGGATAATAAGAAGTGACAGGTACAACGCGCCCCACCTGAATCCCCGCTTCTTCGACAGCCTCTCGACGAATTACGGCTTCAGCAGATTCATCGCGGTCAATCATACCGGCGACAATTTCTAGCTGCCAAGGGTGTTCATGTTCCAACGCGCCAATACGAATCTGTTCAATGATTACGACCTGGTCCGTCTTTGGATCATAAGGAAGCATCGCTGCTGCGTGACCACGCTCGAACATTTCTCGTTCGACAACTCCACTCCAACCACCAGCAAATAGCCTATGCTGAAAGCGGTATTTCACCATTTTGAAAAAACCTTCAAATAAGGTTTCTTTCGAGATGACTTTTACATCTCGCGAAGTAAAATCTTGTTGTTGTTTGTCACGCTGTTGCATTCAACACCTCTCTGAGTGAATCCTGTAGTTTACTCATTGTTATTCGCTTGCTCAAAGGACTTGGCTCAACTTTTTGTATAATAGTTACAAATTAATTTAAGTCTTTGCTAAAAATTTATTGCACAAGTGGATAATTACGTGTAAAAAAGTGCAAACTTTAGAGTAAATATCGTGCAAATTGAGTTAAACTACTGAGAATTAACCAATCTATGGACCGCGGGAATAGAAAATGAAAAAATTGCTTCCACTATTTATCAGTGCAGCGCTAGGTAGCATGAGTACGTCTGCGTTCGCAGACTCTTTGGCTGAAATCTACGACTTGGCAAAACAAAATGATCCACAATTGCTCAGTGTAGCAGCACAACGTGACCAAGCTTTCGAAGCAATCACCTCAAGCCGTAGTGCTCTATTACCACAAATTAACCTTACTGCGGGTTACAATTTAACTCGTGGTGACAACGATTATAACGATGGCGCTCTGGGCAAATCATCGAATGATCAAGATGCTCTAACTGCTGGGGTAAGTTTCTCACAAACTCTATACAATCGCGCATCTTGGATCTCTCTAGATACTGCTGAGAAAAGCGCTCGCCAAGCAGACGCGACTTACGCAGCGACGCAACAGGCACTGATCCTTCGCGTGTCACAAGCATATTTTGAAGTTCTACGCGCGCAAGATAATCTTGTTTTCGTACGAGCAGAAAAAGCCGCAGTGGGTCGTCAATTAGAGCAAACTAAACAGCGTTTTGAAGTAGGTTTGTCTGCAATCACTGACGTGCATGACGCACAAGCTCAGTACGACCAAGTGCTAGCGGACGAAGTGTTGGCAGAAAACGCGCTAACTAATAGCTACGAGTCACTGCGTGAAATTACAGGCCAAGAGCACAAAGATCTCAACATTTTGGATACTGGCCGCTTCACCGCTAGCCCATCGACCGTACCAGCTGAATCACTCATTGATGAAGCAAAAACCAAAAACCTGACCTTGCTATCTTCACGTATTCTTCAAGACATCGCGCGTGACAATATTTCACTAGCAAGCTCTGGCCACTTACCAACGCTCTCTCTAGATGGTGGTTACAATTACGGAGATTACTCAGGAACGGACAACACATTCAATAGTGGCCTAAACCGCAATGCCAATAGTGACCGTACTAGTGACAACTTCAATATCGGTGTGAACCTTGCTGTACCGCTATATACAGGTGGTAACGTAACCTCTCAAACCAAACAAGCTGAATACGCATACGTGGCAGCAAGCGAAGATCTTGAAGCACAGTACCGTAGCGTAGTCAAAGATGTTCGCGCACAAAACAACAACATTAACGCCTCTATCGGCGCATTACGTGCGTATGAGCAAGCGGTTATTTCTGCACGCTCTGCACTAGAAGCAACAGAAGCTGGCTTTGATGTAGGTACTCGTACTATCGTTGATGTACTGGACGCGACTCGTCGTCTATACGATGCGAACAAAAACCTATCGAACGCTCGTTACGACTACATTTTAAGTGTTCTTCAGCTACGCCAAGCAGTTGGTACGCTAAGCGAACAAGACATCTTAGACGTTGATGCAGGTTTGAAAGCGGCAAAATAACCGCGAATTGAATACTTCAGGTCTTAATAAATAAAAACGCCAGTTGAGTTATCAGCTGGCGTTTTTTATTACTTGTAGTTCAGAGCCTAAAAGTGTCTCTTAGCATCAAGTATCATAAAGGCCGCACTTAGCGACCTTTATGAGCAAATAGCATTTCAATGCTAACAAACAGCAGGCTTAGCCCTTACCGCCTTTGATTGCATTAATGATTTCACTGGTCGAGCAGCCATCTTCAAAGTTCAATACACGAACTTCACCACCCGCCGCAATGACTTCTTTACCACCAGCAATATCTTCTGGTTTGTAGTCACCGCCTTTTACTAGCAAGCTTGGTAGAACTTCTGAGATCAAACGCTGCGGCGTATCTTCACTAAATGGTACAACCCAATCCACAGCGCCCAAACCTGCCAACACCGCCATGCGGCGATCGGTTGGGTTTACCGGACGACCAGGGCCTTTAAGGCGTTTTACTGACTCATCGGTATTTACCGCAACGATTAGGCGATCGCCCAGTTCAGCAGCATGGTTTAAGTAAGACACATGGCCAGCGTGTAGAATATCAAAGCAGCCATTTGTCATAACGACTTTCTCGCCACGAGCACGTGCTTTTTTCACCGCTTCGATCAGTGCTTTTTCTGAAATAACACCGTAATCCGTGTCTTGGCTGCCATGTACCGCTTCAGCTAATTCAATCTCAGAAAGCGTTGACGTGCCTAGTTTACCAACTACAACACCTGCCGCTGCGTTTGCTAGTGCACACGCTTCTTCAAATGATTTGCCTGCGGCAACAGACGCTGCCAATACAGAGATAACCGTGTCGCCCGCACCTGTCACGTCGTACACTTCTTTCGCTTGAGTTGGAAGGTGGAACGGTTCCTGACCACGACGAATCAAGGTCATTCCGTTTTCGCTGCGTGTCACCAAAAGCGCTTCAAATTCAAACTCTTCAACCAAAGCCAGTGCTTTCTCTACTAGCTCTTGGTCAGATTTCACTTTACCTACAACGTCTTCGAACTCTTTCATGTTTGGCGTAAGAAGTGTTGCGCCACGGTAGCGTTCAAAATCCGCACCTTTCGGGTCAATGAAAACCGGAATATTTGCTGCGCGCGCTTTTTGAATGTATGCCTGAACATGCTCTAACGAGCCTTTTGCATAGTCAGACATAATCACGGCTTTAACGTTTGGCAGTGCGGCATCCATTCGAGATAACACTGGCGCAGAATCTGTGTTTTCAAACTTGTCTTCGAAGTCGAGACGAATAAGCTGTTGTCCACGGCTCATTACACGAAGCTTCGTAATCGTTGGGTAATCAGGCAGTGCAACGAAATCGCACTTCACATTGAGTGAGCTCAGCGTCTCCGTCAGCACTTTTGCAGGCTCATCTTCCCCAGTTAGACCAACAATGTGAGCATGGCCACCTAGTGATGCGATGTTCATCGCAACGTTCGCAGCACCACCAGGACGCTCTTCATTGTTTTCTACTTTTACAACAGGAACCGGCGCTTCAGGAGAAATGCGCCCGGTTGGGCCATACCAGTAACGATCTAGCATGACATCACCGATGATGAGCACACCAGCGCTGTTGTAATCAGGTAGAATTGGTTTCATTGTTGGTCTCCAAAAATTAAATCGAAGTGAGTTTATCACAGCCCTTATCGAGGCTAAATATATGGTCTTAACTGAACCACTGATTCCAAGCCTGTTTTACCCACTCCCTTTCGGCAACAAACTTGTCTTCCACCACATCAGCGTCTAAATTGAGTAGATTTCGTCGGTGTATTTCGTTGCGCATTGTCGTGTAAGCACGTATCAACTGCATTGCTTGGTCTTCGTCCATGACATTTTGCGCAATGAGCGTTTCAAAGATGCGCACATTATCACACCAACGCGTCAATTTCGGCTTATCGTGACTATAGTTGAGCACTAGGTACTGAGCGAGAAATTCGATATCGGTAATCCCACCCACATCTTGCTTGAGCATAAAGCGGCCTGGCTTTTTCCCCCCAAGATGACCGCGCATTTTTTCTCTCATTTTGACAACGTCTTTTTTCAGTTCAGCTTGATCGCGTGCTTTGCACAACACATCATGCCGCGTATTGTGAAATGCGATCGCCAGTGGTTCATCACCATAAATCATGCGCGCGCGGACAAGTGCTTGATGCTCCCATGTCCACGCGTCTTGATGTTGATAGTCGTCGAACGCGTCCGTTGGGCTAACCAACAAACCCGATGCACCGGACGGACGCAATCGGGTATCGACCTCGTATAAAATACCGGAAGCGGTGCGAGTGGAGAAAATATGAATGATACGCTGTGCTAAACGAAGGTAGAACTGACGACCATCAATCTCTTTTTTGCCGTCAGTGTAGACATTGACTGGGCAGTCATGCATGAAGACAATATCCAAGTCGGAGTTATAGCCGAGCTCCCACCCTCCGACTTTACCATAGCCAATTACAGCAAAGCCTTTGCCTTCACGATCTTTCACATGCGTTGGCTCGCCATACTTTTCAGATACTTGCAACCAAGCCTGACAGATCACCGCATCCACGATAGCTTCCGCTAAATAAGTTAAATGGTCACTCACTTTCATCACTGGCAATGCGCCAGCAATATCTGCCGCTGCAATACGCAAAATACAAATTTGCTTAAACTGACGCAACGCTTCCATTTGCTGTTCCATATCATCTTCAGGAATACGCGCCAAATAATCACGCAGCTCTGTACGGTAACTGTCTAATGGAATGGGATTGTACAGCTGCGCAGGGTCGATTAACTCATCAAGCAAGATAGGATAACGAGACAGCTGCTCTGAAATCATTGGGCTTGCGGTACACAAACGTACGAGCTGCACCAGAGCCGCTGGATGCTCATCCAATAATTCCAAGTAAGTTGTGCGAGTGCAGATGTTGTGTAGCAAATGAAGTACACGAGATAAACCAAACTGTGCATCAGGATGGGCAAAGACCGCATCAAACACTTTCGGCATCAAACGATTGAGCACTTCGCGTCCACGTGGGCCTAACGTTTTTTTGGCCAGATCGGTTTTAAAGTTGATGATGGTTTTCGCGCATGAAGCAAAGTCTTCAATCTGAATATCTTGCAGCAGGATATGCTCAAGAACGTCTTGTTTGTCGGCCATATCCCATAGCTCATGAAAATGACGAGCAACGGTAGTCCCCTCGTCTTCTTCATCATCACCAATTAGTGATTCAAAAACTTGGTGAACATTTGCCATATGCTGCTGGGTTTGCTCAATTAATTGCTCCCAACAGCTCATTTTCATCGCGGTGGCGAGCTTTAAGCGTTCGGTTTCGCAATCAGGCAGCGTCTGGGTTTGCTTATCCGCCATTGCTTGCAACAAGTTTTCTAATTGACGCAAGTACTTGTATGCGGCTTCTAGATCGCTGACTTCTTGTGGAGTAAGCAATGCCAGCTCTTCAATGCCTTGCAGCGTTTCCAACAGCCCTCGATTACGCAAAGAAGGCTCTCGACCACCTCGAATTAATTGAAAAACTTGAGCGATAAATTCAATTTCTCGGATGCCACCCGCACCTAGCTTAATGTTGTTATTCAACCCTCGGCGGCGAACCTCGCTACTGATCATCGACTTCATTCGTCGCAAAGATTGAATCGCACTGAAATCAATATAACGACGAAAAACAAAAGGGCGCAGCATTTGGCGTAGCTCTTGATACTGCGGGTACATCTCACATCCCATCACCCGAGCTTTGATCATCGCGTAGCGTTCCCAATCTCGCCCCTGTTCTTGGTAATAATCTTCAAGTGCGGCATAGCTCATTACCAAGGGGCCACTTTCTCCAAATGGGCGAAGTCGCATGTCGACGCGGTAGCAAAAACCATCGAAGGTTTGTTGGTCGAGCGCTTTGATGATGCGTTGACCAAGACGAGTAAAGAACTGGGCATTGGCAATGCTTCGGCGTGCGCCTTGGGTTTCGCCATTCTCTGGGTACGTGAAAATTAGATCAATATCGGAAGAAAAGTTTAGCTCGCCACCACCCAGTTTCCCCATGCCGATAATTAACATCGGCTGCACTTCACCGTCCTCACTTGTTGGCGTGCCCCACTCCTGACAACACACTTGATATTGCCATTGATAGGTTTCAAAAATCATCGCTTCTGCCAACTCAGATAAGTGGCTTAAAGACGTCTCTAGAGACCATGCATGCGTGAAATCCTTCCACGCAATGTACACCATTTCTCGATTGCGAAACTGACGCAATACGCGATGACCAGACATCTCATCAGGACATTGTTCCAACAGTTCAGCAAGGCGTGAGCGGTAAGACTCCTGACGACTTGGCTGCGCTAACATACTTGGCAACTCACGGGCTAGGACTTCATCGCGATGAATGGCTTCAGTTATAAACTGGCTTAAGCCCGCCACATAACGAAATTGCTGCGCAACCTCATCGGGCCAAAGGGGAAAATAACCTGCGTCTTGGGCGTTTTGTACGGCAGATTCAGCGATAGAAATCAGTGGCGAAGGCAGCTGCATTTTTCTTCCTTGTTTGAAAAGCACGGTAACTCATTCTTTATACCAGACTGAAAGCAAATAAAAACGCCACAAAAGGTTTGTGGGCGTTTTATCAAAAGTTCGGGATCGAATATTAAACTTGGAAAGATTTGATCTTCTTGTCTAGCTCACCTGCATTATTTTGCATCATTTCAGAGGTTTCTAGCAGCTCGGTAACAACAACAACTGAGGCTTCAACCAACTCACGTACATTGGTGAGGTTTTGGCTCATCTCTTCTGCAACACTGCTTTGCTGACCAGACGCCGTCGCGATCTGGAAGTTCATGTCATTGATTTGCGTCACTTGCCCAACAATACCATCGAGCTCAGATCCAGCATTAGAAACCAGCTCGTTTCCATCTGCCGCTTCTACAACGCTTTTTTCCATGAGTTCTACCGCAGATTCAGCACTGGTTTGCAGCTGTGCGATCATCTCTTGAATTTCTACCGTCGCTTGTTGTGTACGTTGGGCAAGGTTACGAACTTCATCTGCAACCACAGCAAAACCCCGCCCAGCCTCGCCAGCTCGCGCCGCTTCAATCGCCGCATTCAGTGCAAGCAGGTTGGTTTGTTCAGAAATGCCTTGAATCGTCCCTACAACGCTACCAATGGCTTCAACACGTTCTTCAACTTGGTTAACCGC
This sequence comes from Vibrio alginolyticus NBRC 15630 = ATCC 17749, assembly GCF_000354175.2. Taxonomy (NCBI): domain Bacteria; kingdom Pseudomonadati; phylum Pseudomonadota; class Gammaproteobacteria; order Vibrionales; family Vibrionaceae; genus Vibrio; species Vibrio alginolyticus. The sequence continues at coordinate 2,775,304 of NC_022349.1, read as the reverse complement.
TTGTGCCGATGAAGCGATATCCGACGAAAGTTCACTCATTTTCGCCATTGTACTTTGCAAGAACTGCTGACCAGAAATTGCTTGTGCGGAAGCTTGCTCTGTTAGAGAAGATGCCGTCTGGGCATGTTCCGCAACCGTTTGGACCGTCGACGACATTTCACTCATCGCCGTAGCAAGTTGATCAATTTCGTTAAACTCTTCTTGCGCCGATTCCTTCGTTTCCGACATGCTCAGCGTCATGACTTCGGTGAGCGTTGATAATTCATCAGACGCATTAATTTGCATTTGAATCACATCGTGCAATTGTCGACGTGTCTTTTCTAATTCACGTGCCACGTCTCCGTATTCATCTTTACAATCCATACCAAATGGAACAGAGAGGTTCTTGCTCGCCATCAGTTTGATCGCGTCGCTCAGATACTGTGTTTGACGCAACATCACTCTAGCCGCCGCTAATAAGAGCACGACAAAAACCACAATCAATAAGGCGGTTTGCCAAGCAACTTGCGTTAAATATGCTTCATAATGCTGTTGGGCAACTTGCGCGTTTTGTGTCGCCGCTAAAAGTGAGTCGTAAAAAGTGTTTGCGTCCCACAGTTGTTTTGCCACGATCAGGACAGTACTGAAGACCATCAACATGACCATTTTAGGCACCAGTCGAATGTCGGATATGACCCTTTCCCATGGCTTAAATGCCAGCTTTTCCATTGTCAGTTCTCCACCGAGTCTTATATAGTCTTTATCTATAATCTTTATATTACTTATAGTTATGTTCGCGCTTTGCGTGGTTACGCGATTTATTTTGAGCTTCGTATGAAAAACAATGATATCAAAGACAGCACACGACCGATGGGCCTGTTGTCACTAATATTGTCTTTTATGGCACTATTTGTGATCTCTGGCTTGTTGTTTTTCCCGATCGATCACGAAACCCGTCAAGTTCTTATCGGTCTGGATTTCATAATCTGTAGTATTTTTCTACTACAGCTCACCATTGATTTGATCCGGTCCACAGATCGCTGGTTATTCCTTAAACGTCATTGGATAGATTTCGTAGCGAGCATCCCATTGATAGAGCCCCTGCGCTTTGCTCGTATTTTTCATATTATGCGAGTGGTATTAGTACTGCGTTCGTCAAAGTTCATTTTGCATCAGCTCAAAGAAAACCGCCGCGAAACCACGGTCGCCTCTATACTGCTATTGATGGTTATCCTCATAACACTCGGTTCTAGTGCAATGCTGTTTATCGAAGCGAAAAACCCAGAAGCGAATATTCGTACTGGCGCCGATGCTTTGTGGTGGGTATTTGTAACAATCTCAACGGTTGGTTACGGCGATCATTATCCAGTGACCTCCATAGGAAAGTTTTTGGCTGTCATCATCATTGTTTGCGGGGTGGGTATCTTTGGTATGATCTCGGGTCTTATCACCTCTATCCTTACTGCCCCAACGAAACAACAGACGCACAGTTCAATCAATAAAGAACGTATGCTCGAGCAGCTCCTAAGCCAACAAGCGCAAATACTAGAACGACTCGATTTCATGGAAAAAGAGCTACAACAACGTAAAACAGAGACAAAAAAATAGGACCATGCGGTCCTATTTTTTGTTCTTATCACCAGAACGATCATTCACGCCAATAAGGCTGAACTTCCACACTGATCGCTCGGGTTTGATCCATTGCATGCAAAATTGAGCGCTCTTGACGGTGCAACCAGCGTTCTAACTGCTCTTTTTCTGCGTCTTCCAGCATATCAACCAACGGGAGTAAGTGGTTCAGCATTAGCAGATCATCGATACCATGCACTAGATCCGCCCATGGTAAACGGAAGCTGTTACGCTCATCCGAGTTATACAAACTCGCGAAACCAATACCAGTATAGAGGTTACGCAATAAGCGATAACGCTGATCAACGTACTCTTGCGCCGTCAAATCGCGCTCTGCTGGGAAAGCTTCCATTAGCTCAGCCCAAGTGCGATCGAGCTGAGTAACTGAAAACGGCATGATGTTACTTGCCATTTTTTCACGTGCTTTTTCATCAAGAAATGGCTGCCAACCGCGTGCTAAGATCCAGCGGCTTAGATCCAGCAGTAACCCTGTGTAACGCGCGGAATTGAGCAACCCTAGCACTTCTTCACGGCTTGGCAACTCTTGTAACTGCTGAGTCAGCTCAGATACTAAGAACTTACGCGCATCCAACTTACGCAGCACATTGCCTTTGTCATCTAAGAGCTCTTCAAGGTGTGCATGCTCATCTAACCAACTCAGTTCTTCTTCCAACCATTTAAGCTCTTGGCGCAGAATCGCACTCGCGCGACGAGGGACAATCCCGCCAAAAATAGTCAATGTTTGACGAATGAAACGAATGGCATTACTGATTTCACGCAGTGCTTCCACGCTGTCACGCTCAGCATAAATTTGCTCGTGATAATGCCAATGAGACAAAGCGTGCTCTAAAGAGTTGATCAAGCAAAATTCAACGGTATCCGTCGGACTACTGTCCACAAGTGCCAATGATTTTACTTCATCACCCGCATAACCGCTTGCAAGTCGATAACCTTTCGCCGCTTTGCTCAAGTTACCCAAACGCATACCGCCTTGCTCGCAAAAGCTGCGTGCCAGCGTGAATAAAGCTTCGGTTTGGCCTGACTTAAGTTCCAGTTCAACTTCGCAAATCGGCTCTTGCTTCTCTTCTTCGTCTTCACCTTTGGCTACAACTAAGCCTTGGTCAAAGGCAACTTCAATCTGACTGCCATCGGGCATGCCAATCAGCCATTGTTCACGTGTGAAGTTGGTCGAGAATAATGGCATAAGCTCGGATTGCAGCGTTTCTGCATCTTTACCTGGAGGCCAAATATCTAGAGGATGAAGCGACAGATTAGGCTCGTCGCTAGTGTGCTCAGCATTGTATTCTGGTCTTTGATGTAAGCCTGCGACGACGCGTCCTGCTGTCTTTACGGTTTGGACGAATACATCATCAAAACGGCGAATTCTTAAACCAATGTCGTGCTTTCGAAGCCATTTATCGGCAGTATCAAAATAGGTGTTACCCAAGTCACGACAACTATGCTGAAGTACTTTTGTCTCAGAAATTTTTTCTTTTAAAGTTTCTGAAAATTCAGGAGAAACAAAAAACTTCAGTTCTATTTCGGTTTCCATAGCTATACCTTTCAAAGCAGATAGAAACAGGATATTGCGTAATTTCTCACACGGCAAGAGAGAAATATCGCCGGATTGATGATCTAAAACAGTTTTAATGAGCGATTTAATGCGTTACCATGCGCGCCTTTATAGCCATCGTTCAACATTTCGCCAAGCACTCAGAAATGGTGTATGTTTTTTTAAGGTTATAGTTATTAGGTTGAATGACCATGCCAGTAAATACAATTATGGGGTTATTTGCAAAGTCCCCAATTAAGCCTTTGCAACGCCACGTTGTGTGTGTCAACGAATGTTGTTCACACTTGGTGAAATTCTTTGAAGTATCTTCAAAGGGTGATTGGGAAAAAGCAGCAGAAATCCGTGCACAAATTTCTCACCTAGAGAAAGAAGCGGATGTGCTGAAACGTGAAATCCGTCTAAAACTGCCTCGCGGTTTGTTCATGCCAGTCGACCGTACTGACATGCTTGAGCTTTTGACTCAACAGGACAAACTTGCAAACCTGGCAAAAGACATTGCTGGCCGTGTATATGGTCGTCAACTTGTCATCCCTGAGGCTCTCCAACCAAACTTCCTCGCTTACGTTCAACGTTGTCTTGATGCTGCCGATCAGGCGCAAAAGGTAATCAATGAACTTGATGAATTGCTAGAAACCGGCTTCAAAGGCCGTGAAGTGACGCTCGTCGCTGAAATGATTCATCAATTAGACGTTATCGAAGATGATACCGATGCCATGCAGATTGAACTTCGCCAACAGTTGATGGTGATTGAAGCTGACATGAACCCTATCGATGTCATGTTCCTGTACAAGATTCTTGAATGGGTAGGTGGTATTGCCGACCAAGCGCAGCGCGTAGGTGCTCGTTTGGAAGTCATGCTATCTCGATCTTAAAACATAAAGTTAACGACATAACGAAGAGCATAATTAACACGTGTCATAGGGACGATGACTATTTTCATCGTCTTATGGTTTGGCGCGCGTAAAATTTTGTTCCGCTTGTTATAAAACAACTAGGTATTACGATGGATATCCTTGCGAACTACGGCACTGTCCTGATTATTGTTGCAGCGATTTTTGGTTTCATGATGGCGATTGGTATTGGCGCGAACGACGTTGCTAATGCGATGGGTACATCTGTAGGTTCAAAAGCGCTAACTGTAAAACAAGCTATCATCATTGCGATGATCTTCGAATTTGCAGGTGCTTACCTTGCAGGCGGTGAAGTAACCGACACTATCCGTAAAGGTGTAATCGAAACTTCTTTATTTGCTAGTCAACCAGATGTTCTTGTCTACGGCATGATGTCTGCGCTTTTAGCAGCAGGTACATGGCTGCTTCTTGCTTCTTACATGGGCTGGCCAGTATCAACGACTCACTCAATCATCGGTGCAATCATTGGTTTTGCATGCGTATCAGTAGGTACTGAAGCGGTTGACTGGGGCAGCGTTCAAGGCATTGTTGGTAGCTGGATTATTACGCCAGTGATTTCAGGTTTCTTTGCTTACGTTATCTTTGTCAGCGCACAGCGCCTGATTTTTGATACTGAGAACCCTCTGTTTAACGCGAAACGTTTTGTACCTGTTTACATGTTCATCACAACAATGGTGATTGCACTTGTAACCATCAAAAAAGGTCTAAAACACGTTGGTCTTCACCTGACCAATGGTGAAGCCTGGATGTGGGCAGCAGCAGTTTCAGCACTTGTGATGATTGGCGGCTACGTATACATCCAGAAAAAATTCGCTAATCGCGAAGAGGACCGCAGCTTTTCTGGCGTGGAAGGTATCTTCAGCGTTCTGATGGTTATCACCGCTTGTGCGATGGCATTTGCACACGGTTCAAACGACGTTGCAAACGCCATTGGTCCACTGTCTGCTGTCGTATCGACTGTTGAACACATGGGCGAAATCAGCACGAAAAGCGCCATCGCTTGGTGGATTCTACCTCTTGGTGGTATTGGTATCGTGGTCGGTCTTGCAACACTGGGTCACAAAGTAATGGCAACCGTTGGTACAGGCATCACTGAGCTAACGCCTAGCCGCGGTTTTGCAGCACAGCTAGCAACAGCATGTACGGTAGTTCTAGCGTCTGGTACAGGCCTGCCAATTTCAACCACTCAAACATTGGTTGGTGCGGTTCTCGGTGTTGGCTTTGCTCGTGGTATCGCAGCACTGAACCTAGGCGTAGTTCGTAACATCGTGGCATCATGGATCGTTACACTACCAGCGGGTGCGTTATTGGCCGTAGTATTCTTCTACGGACTTCAAGCGATGTTCGCTTAAGACACTCGTCAATAGAATGTAAGCGCTTTGTCATTATTGACTCAAACGCACAGAAAGGGAGGCTTTGCCTCCCTTCTTTGTTGCACCGAGGTTTGAAACTGCATACTATTCGTCTATTTCCGGCTCCAATCATTCGGTGCCAACGCTGTCTCCAAGAAAAATCGTTAAGGGATTTACTGTGAAAAAACTAATCATCACGGTTTTGTTTACTTTGCTAGCAGCGCCAGCGGCCCTAGCAGCAGACCGTTATATTTCTGATGACCTCTTCACTTTTATGCACTCAGGTCCAAATAACACCTACCGTATTATCGGTAGTGTTAACGCCGGTTCTAAAGTACAACTGATTAAAACCAACCGAGATACTGGCTATACGCAAGTTCGTGATGACCGTGGTCGCACTGGTTGGGTACAAAGCAAGTTTGTGACAAACCAAGAGAGCATGGCAATTCGCCTTCCTCGCATTGAGAAAGAGCTAGCCGAAGTAAAAGAGCAGCTTGCTAATGCTCGTCAAACTTCTGATGCAGAGAAAGCCGGTCTTGTTACCTCTCTCGAAACACGTAACCAACAAATTTCAGATCTAGAAAATAAATACTCTGAGATCAGTGATCAGCTTACTTCTGTTGAAACAGAAAACCGCGAGCTACGCGCAAAACTGGATACACAAAAAGATGACATGCTGCTTAAGTACTTCACTTATGGCGGCGGTGTCGCAGGTTTAGGTTTACTATTTGGTTTGATTCTTCCGCATGTCATGCCTCGTAGAAAGCGCTCTCCTGCGGGTTGGGCATAAACCCTTACGCTTTTATCTTTAAAAAGAACGCAAAAGCCAGTCGATATTGACTGGCTTTTTAGTTTGCTTCGTTTGATAGAAGTGAGTACTACTCCCCCATTGAACTAGAGGCTCGACGACGATCCGTTGCGCCATAAAGCTTGCCATCTTTTAGCTCAATTGCATTCAAACCGCTTACCACTGGAATAACGTGCACTGGGTAGCCAAGCTCCATAAACTCAGGCACCAACATTTCTGCGAACGTTTTCTTTTCCACCAGCAAACCAGTCGGGTCATAAGACTTGGTGCGGTCTATCTTAGTGCCATACTGGATGTTTGGTAAGTCAATAGCCTCTTGCGCTGATAAGTTCCAATCCAGCACCCCAACCACGGTTTTTAGTACATACCCCGGGATTTGTGAACTACCTGGTGACCCAACCACCAAACGCAAATTATCATCACTGTCCATCACCATTAATGGCGTAATAGCCGAACGTGGACGCTTGCCCGCTTCAATTGAGTTTTGCGTAGGTTTGCCGTTAACCGTTGGCAGAGGTGAGAAGTTAGCCATCTGCGCGTTCAAGATAACGCCATCGACCATCACACCCGAGCCCATACCCGTTCCTACCGTACTAGTCATTGCTATTGCATTTCCATCTCTATCGACGATAGAAATATGCCCTGTATCTTTGCTCTCAAAACCTTGGTACTGCGCGTATTGTGTTGCGGTGACGTGCCCTGCTTTTGGATTCTCTTTTGCTACCCCTTCACTTGGAATAAGTCCACGACGCTCATCCAAGTACTCTCTGGACAGCAATTCACCCGTTGGCGCTTCGACAAAATCTGGGTCGCCGGCATACGCGATACGGTCAGCCTTAGCAATGCGCATCGCCTCAGTCATTAAGCGCCAAGGCTCAACATCCGTCTTCGCCATTTGTGAGAGTTCGTAAGGCTCAAGTAGCTCAAGGCTTTGGGAGACCATCAGACCACCGGATGCAGGGTAACCAAAAGAGACGATTTTATTCCCACGGTAGTCGCTCTCAATGATGTCACGCTGCTTCACTTGGTAATGTTTAAAATCTTCTAAAGACAACTTCTCGTGTTGGTCGTCAATACGACTATTAACCGTCTCTACGATGTGCTGACCAAGCTCACCACCATAAAGGTAACTATCGCCTTGTTGCGCGATCTTCCTCAGCGTCTCAGCCATCTTAGGGTTCTTCATCAAGGTTCCCGTCGGCTTAATATCGTCCCCTTGCCAATACAAGGCTTTCACTTCCGGATCTTGCTCAAGTCGGCTTTGCTCTCTTACTACGATGTCGTAGGTGTAGCTGTTCATCGCGTACCCATTGCTCGCCAATGTAATCGCCGGCTTAATCAGCTCTGCCCATGGCAACTTGCCGTATTGTTCATGAGTGGTGTAAAGCAACCGCAACGTGCCCGGAACCGCAACAGAACGAGGGCCTAATATTTCGTTGCGACTGAGTACTTCCCCATTCTCAACAAACATTTCAGGGTTCGCGCTAGAGGGCGCTTCATCTCGACCATCAAGGGCCAGAAATTTTTTCTCGTCATGTTGATAAAACAGCGCGAAAGTCCCGCCGCCAATTCCGGTCATATCTGGCTCAACGACAGACATCACCATCTGCATCGCGACCATGGCATCAACAGCGTTACCGCCTTCTTTCAATATTGAGTAACCGGTACTGCTCACGTAAGGATTCGTCGCACTGACCATGAAATCTTGCCCGCGACTATCTGGTGTAACTGGGAATGGGTCTGGCTTTGCTGCATAGCTTGTCGATGCAACAATGCTTAAAGAAAAAATCAGAATACGCATGTGTCTCTGTTTAGACTCCTATTATGTGATGGGGTCTAACGTGGACCAAGTCATTACTCCGAAGTTCGTGAAAATGGTGTCTTTTTACACAACGCTGACTGGAATCGCGCTATCAATAGATGAATGATATTGGTGCTATTTAAACGACTGAGAAAAGCTATATTTTGCTTGTTTGAGTATCTAAAAATCATCACCAGAATAGATGCAAAAGATGCTCTGAAAAATAAAAAGCCAGCGATATGATTTCGCTGGCTTGATGTGTTTCTACAAGAGTTAGCCTTTCCACTCATACAACGCTGGTATACGAATTTGCTCACCTTGGAACTCAACAATCACAGCTTGCGGTTGTATTTCTCTTAGAGTGACCTGATCATCAACGACATCCCCTTGATGATACTCAACATTGTTAATTTTCACCCAACGGCGATTTTCATCACTAGCGTACATATGGGTTTGCAAATTAAGCGCAGGTAGACGCCCTTGCCACTGGTGAGCGTTGCGCTCTAAATCGTTCACGCGTGCCGTTTGTGATGAAGAGTTGTCATCATCTCGGGATAAGGCATTTTCGACCTTCCTAGCTAAATCAGGAGATAATGAGGATAAATCCAGATCATCCAAAGACAACCCGAGGTCCTCTTCAGCAGGAGAAGTCGTTTGGGTTGATGCTGAGTTGCGTGTTTCATCTCTGCTTGGTGTATGGCTCGTGTATTCATCGGGGGTGGTAAATGTACCAAAATCACGCGATAGCTCTGCACTTGGCCACTCTCTTGGCAATTGGGCCAACTGGGTGTTCTCTGGATAGTCTAATACTTTGAAAGGTGATACCACTTCGACCTTTTCTATCGGGGACGTTGTATCTACTTCAACACTCGGTGCAAAGAGATCTAAGTACCAAGCGACTCCAATAGCAGAAGCAGTGATTGGCAGCAAGAACAGACCTATATGTTTCACAGCTGACATTATGCGTCCTCCTTCTCTATTCTCGCCAGTTGAGGCGCATCTGGCTGAACATTTTGCTGAAGTCGGTCTAGCGTTCGCTTACCTGCAATACCATCGACACCAATTCCTTGCCAGCGTTGAAATAACTCGACTCGCTCTTTCATCGCACCATCAAAAATAGACGTTTCAAGCAGTGGCTCACTCACCGCTTCTGCTAATAATCGGTCTAATACTTCAATCGCAGGGCCTTCCATGTCTAAACGTAATGTTTCATTCAGCGGAGCATGCCACAGTTCGATAATATTGCCCTGCCACAACGGCTTTAACCATGAAATTGGCAGACGGAGACGCTGCTTACCATTGAGCACTTCAGCTTGGTCATTACCGACGGCATATAGAATGACATACCCAACATCACCTTGATAATTCAACTCCAAGATCACAGGGCGATTTTGTTGCATCAACAGCGGCCAAGTCGCCATTTTACGCTCACAACGCATAGTCGACTGCGGTTCTGACAAACAAAGGTTATCGCGAACCGATGCTTGATACCCCCACAAACGATACAAATCATTTACAGCGAGGTTCGACTGTTTTTGTGTTAACAATAAAGCACGCTGCTCATCCGTTAACTGTTGGCTGACGACGGTTGGTGTTGGCTCTACTCTTGGCTCCGTCACTTGTGTCAACACTGACGTCGCTTGAGCTGGCATATAATTCACGACCGCCCACCCCGTACTTAATGCAGCAATAAGGCCTACCGTGACAGAGCCCCAAGCAGGCCAACGGAAAGTCCGGCGCTCTTTTTTATCTTGCTGATAAATATCTGCCTGAAACTGCATCACCTCTTCACAGGCCTGCTGAACGGTTTGCTTATCCACCACCACATTACCCTGGTGATAACTAATGTTGAGGGATTTGTCACAGATAAGGTTGATGAGCCGCGGTATACCGTGACTGTATTTGGCTATAAGTTTACAAGAAGCACGATTAAACAGTTGCTGGTCGCCACCTGCTGTATGTAGTCGAAATGCGATGTAATCTTCTGTCTCTTTTTCATCCAACGGCAACAGGTGATAACGCCCGGTAATACGCTGGGCAAGTTGGCGTAGTTGTGTTGTTTGTAATAACCGCTGCAATTCAGGCTGCCCGACCAACAACACTTTGAGCAATTTTCTGGTATCGGTTTCCAAGTTGGTCAACAAGCGCAACTGCTCTAGAACGTCGGCGGCAAGGTGTTGAGCCTCATCAATGACCAGCAATGTCTGCCAGCCTGAACGATAATTACGCAGCAAATATTGATGGATAACCTGGTTTAGCTGTTTGAGGTTTGCATCTGGCGGATAGGTGATTTTGAACTCATCGCAAATGGCTTCGAGCAAGTCTCTACTCGAAAACGTGGGATTGAGAATAAGACCCGCTTTGGTGTTATCACCCAAATTCGCCAGCATCGCTTTTGCGACGGTCGTTTTGCCTGTACCTACTTCGCCAGTAAGCATAGCAAAGCCACCGCCATCGCCTAGCCCAGCTTGGAGATGTGTGATTGCCTCTTTGTGACGTTGGCTTAAATACAAATAACGTGAGTTTGGAACAATCGAAAATGGTTGTTCGACAAACCCAAAAAAGTCCTTATACATTAGGCTCTCCAGCTAAAAAACCACCTGGGAATAGTCAGACATGGTATAAACGCTCTTCTTCTATTCTTAGGAGTAAAGAAAAGTACCATTGCTTGCTACAATGTCCAACGGCATATCCATAAATTAAGAGGTAATTCGTGCAAGTTTATTTAGTAGGTGGCGCAGTTCGAGATAAATTGCTCGGAATTGATAGTTATGACAACGACTGGGTGGTCGTAGGCGCGACGCCCGAGATGATGCTGTCCCAAGGATACACCGCCGTTGGTAAAGACTTTCCTGTATTTCTGCATCCCAAAAGTAAAGAAGAATATGCCCTTGCACGAACAGAGAGAAAGTCAGGTTCTGGTTACACTGGTTTTGAATGTTTCTTCGATCAAAACGTCACCTTAGAAGAAGATTTGATACGTCGTGATTTAACCATTAACGCGATGGCAATGGAGAGTGATGGCACGATCCATGACCCATATGGTGGCCAGCAAGATCTCAACGATAAACTGCTACGCCATGTATCAGACGCCTTTATTGAAGACCCTCTACGCGTTTTACGTGTCGCTCGCTTCGCAGCGAAGCTTGCTGATCTAAACTTTACGGTTGCCGACGAAACCATGCGGTTAATGCGTCACATGGCAGAGTCCGGAGAGCTGAGCACACTGACTCCCGAGCGTGTTTGGCAAGAATGGCATAAATCTCTCTCTACTCCTCGCCCTGATATTTTCTTATCGGTTCTACGAGACTGTGGTGCATTAACCGTGGTGTTACCTGAAATTGATGCACTATTTGGCGTACCTCAACCTGAGAAGTGGCATCCAGAAATCGATACTGGCATCCATACTTTGATGGTGGCAGAGCAAGCCGCAAAATTGAGTAACTCACTCCCCGTCAGGTTTGCCGCCCAAGTGCATGACTTGGGTAAGGGCGTGACGCCAGAGAGCGAATGGCCAAGCCACAAAATGCATTGCCATACAGGATTAAAACTGATCAAAAAGCTGTGCGAACGTGTCCGGGTACCAAATGAGTTTCGTGATTTAGCCTTGATGGTGTGCGAACAGCACTCCAATATTCATCGCGCGGCTGAACTTAAACCACAAACCATAATTAAAATACTCAATAAACTTGATGTGTGGCGTAAGTCCGAACGTCTGCAAGATATCTTGCTTTGCTGCCAAGCGGATCACGCTGGTCGTAAAGGACTGGAAACGCAACCATATCCACAGGCGGATATTTTTAGGCAAGCCTACCAAGCAGCAGCGGCAGTTGACGTTCAAGCCATTATCAAAGAGGGCTTTAAAGGCCCTGCGATTCGTGACGAGCAAGAAAAACGACGTATTGAAGCAGTGAAAGCAGCACTTAAGAAGTAACGAACAAACAAAAACGCCCGCGGATTTCGCGGGCGTTTTTCGTTAACATCAATTATGCACTTAATAGAAAAGCGAACAAACCGACGCCCAAAATGAGACGGTAAATCACAAACGGTGTCATGCCCATTCGTGAAATCATCTTCAAGAAGAAGTGGATACAGATGTACGCACTGATAAACGATGTGATAATGCCAGTCATTAAGAAACCAACATGGACAGGTTCACCACTGGTCACTAACTTCATGCCTAAGTAGCTACCAGCTAATGTAATGATTGGGATCGACATTAAAAACGAAAATCGGGCAGCCGCTTCTCGAGTAAAGCCAAGGTAAAGCGCTGCTGTGATGGTCGCCCCTGAACGTGAAGTTCCAGGAATCATCGCTAAGGCTTGAGCAATACCGATAAATACAGCTTTCTTCCAACCCGTTTGGTATTCATCGGCAACGAGTTTAGCGTTTTTGTCTACCCACCATAGCAACAGGCCAAATACGATCGTAGTAGTCGCGATGACGTAAGCGCTACGTAGATACACTTCAATGATGTCTTTCATCAATAAGCCGAACACACAAGCTGGAATCGTCGCAATCACGATCATCCAAGCCAATTTAGCTTCTTTACTGCGATCTCCTTTAAAGATCGAAGCAAATAACGCTTGAAACAAAGTGATTACTTCATGACGAAAATAGATCACGACAGCCATTAATGTACCGACGTGAACAGCAACATCAAAGGCTAGACCTTGGTCTTCCCATCCTAAAATAGCGGAAGGCAGGATCAAATGGGCAGAGCTTGAAATAGGCAAAAACTCTGTCAGCCCCTGAATCAGAGCCAAAATAAAGGCTTCAAAATAACTCATGTAAACAACTCAAATTAAAAATGAAAGGAAACGGGTTTGAGCGAATCGACTGGCTGCATAGCATGCCAAATGTCTGCGACTGTGCGTCCATCGCCTGGGATCACTAATTGCGGTTCGAGATCATACAGCGGCTTTGTGACAAAAGGATATTTGTAGATATCACTGCGAGGTAGCTCAGGTTTTTTCTTGGAGACGCGCTCACCGAACAACACTATATCGAGATCCAGTGTTCGATCCTGATACTTTTGCGCGTTTTCTTCGCGTCCCCACTTAAATTCAATCTCGCGTAGTTGATGGCTCAACTCTTCTAATGACAACTCGGTACGCATTGCAACGACAAAGTTGTAGAAATTCTTGCTGCTAAAACCAATAGGTTCGCATTCATATATCGGTGATACGAGGAGATTTTCTCCAAGCCGTTGCAGCTCCTGATACGCAGCAAGCACATGTTGCTCTCTTTCTACGTTCGTCCCAACACCGATATAGGTGGTGATCATGCTCGGCCTCGCTCAATTACCACACCAACAGCACGTGCTTGCGGCACGGCGCCAGGCTTCGCTAGGCGGATTTTCACCCAAGGCACTGAGAAACGCAGCATGATAAGCTCTGCTACTTCTTCAGCCACGCGCTCGACCAGTAAGAAACGACCATTTTCAATGTGGTTAAGTACCGCCTCACTCACCTGCGAATAATCCAGTGCATCTTGCACATCATCACTTTTGCCCGCAGGTTTATTATCGTGTGCCATTTCAATATCTAGAACCAACTTTTGTTTGATTTGTTGCTCCCAGTCGTACACGCCAATTGTGGTGATTACTTCTAACTGTTCAATAAAAACTTTATCCAGAGCCATCTTATGTCCTTCTATTACAGAGGTCGGATACCCGTGAGGGGTAATTTGATCGTAGTATTCTATACCTAAGTAACATTTACTTTGGTCATCACAATGTTACTTAGGTATAAACTGCGAAAGCATCTTTATATACAAGAAATCACATAATGCAAGCTCTATCACAGTGAGGATTTCTGCATTATGTAAATTCGGGGTATGATAGCAACTACGCGGGAACCGAGCATTAAATTCCAATCCATCAAGGACTTCTATGGACGCACTGGCACTGATAATGACAATGGCCGCCTATTTATTAGGTTCGGTTTCCAGTGCGGTTTTGATCTGTCGACTCTTAAAACTGCCAGACCCACGCAGTGTGGGATCTAACAATCCTGGAGCAACGAACGTATTGCGTATTGGCGGACGAGGAGCCGCTGTTTCAGTCTTGTTGTGCGATATGCTCAAAGGCACTATCCCCGTGTGGGGCGGATACTTTCTTGGTATCGACCCTATCATTCTTGGCGTCATCGCCATTGCTGCCTGTCTTGGCCACATGTACCCCATCTTTTTCCACTTTAAAGGCGGAAAAGGTGTCGCAACCGCGCTTGGCGCTATCGCTCCGATTGGTTTGGACTTAACAGGATTGGTGATGTTAACTTGGCTGTCAGTAGCCGCGCTATTCCGCTATTCATCCTTAGCGGCTCTCGTCACGGTTTTGGTCACTCCGTTTTATACTTGGATGTTTAAACCGCAATACACGTTACCTGTTGCTATGCTGTGTTGCTTAATCGTATTTAAGCATCATCAAAATATTCGTCGGCTTTTGTCTGGCGACGAGCCAAAAATCGGCGAGAAGAAACTGACACAAAAAAACTCGGCTTAATGCCGAGTTTTTCGTTTAAAGAGGGATGCATTGGTTACGCATGAACTCGATTCAGGAAGTTCAACAACATTTGGTTGACGAACTCCGGCTGTTCTAAACAACTGATGTGTCCCGCTTGCGGAATTTCTACCAACTCACTGCCCGTGATACAGTCTTTCATTAAATACGATTCGAAAACCGGGCGAGGCTTATCTTCACAGCCCACCGCAATTAACGTCGGCAGAGCGAATTTTTCCGAATCTTCAATCACATCACGGCGACCAAACACCATGCGCCCCATGCGAGCTACTTCCACCGCACGCTCACCGTTCAGCTCTTCTAAACTGCGTTTGAATGAAGCGACAAGTTTAGGGTTATCCTGATTGACGTTGTTGGCAAAGAACAGCGGCACAACGGCTTCAATAATTGGCGCAGGCACTGCTTGGACTTGGCTGATGGTATCAAGCATTGCAAAATACTTTTTATACGTAACTTCTGGCTCCCAGCCAATGAAGGTATCCATCAATACCAGTGACTTAACACGTTGCGGCGCTTGAGCCGTTAGCTCAGCTCCCCACATGCCGCCAACAGATAAGCCCACTATCGAGAATTCTTCGATATCTAAATGATCCATCAATGCCAACATATGTTGTGCATAGTCGGCCAATGACTGTGTCGATGCAGGTGCAGCGTCCGATTCACCATGTGCCCAAAGATCTGGCACAATACAACGGAATGACTGGCTTAAAACCTCAACTTGTGGCGCCCACATTTGGCTATCCCAAAGGTAACTATGACCAAATAGAAGCACAGGGCCCTCACCTTTATCTAGATAAGCAAGTTGCTGACCTTCAATTTCAAACTTATTCATTGTTATATCCATTTCTTATTCTTCCACGTCATCCTAGCACTGAAACAATCGCGAACTGATCGCATCAGTCAGAATGTAAAACGAGGCGGTTCATTGAATAATTAAAAATAAAGGCCTCTGAGGAGCAGAGACCTTTATTACAAAGAACCGGTTTCAAACCTACCGCATAAATTTGACTAAGCGACAGGTGTTAGTTGATCAATTGGCCAACGTGGACGAGCCTCTACTGACATATCAGCCACTTCGCCATTCTTCAAGCGCTGCATGCCTGCGTAAGCGATCATCGCACCGTTATCTGTACAGAACTCAGTACGTGGGTAGTAAACTTCGCCGCCAACTTTCTTCGCTAACTTCTCTAACTCAGCTCGCAAACGACGGTTAGCACTCACACCACCAGCAATAACAATGCGTTTCATGCCTGTTTGCTCAAGCGCGCGCTTACATTTAATAGCCAACGTAGCACACACAGCCTCTTCAAATGCCAATGCGATGTCCGCGCGGGTTTGCTCGTCATCACCGTTTGCAGCAATCGTGTTAGCCGTAAAGGTTTTTAGACCAGAGAAACTCATGTCCAAACCTGGCACATTCGTCATTGGGCGCGGGAACTTAAAGCGGCCCGGTGTACCTTTTTCCGCCAGTTTAGATAATAGTGGACCGCCTGGGTAATCCAAACCCATTAGCTTCGCTGTTTTATCAAACGCTTCGCCCGCCGCATCATCAATCGACTCACCTAGAATTTTGTACTCACCGATGCCTCTCACTTCCACCATCATAGAGTGACCGCCCGATACTAATACCGCCACAAACGGGAACGGTGGAGGGTTATCTTCCAACATTGGGGCCAATAGGTGACCTTCCATATGATGAACAGGTACCGCTGGCACTCCCCAAGCATAAGCAATACTGCGACCGATAGTCGCACCCACTAATAGCGCCCCAACAAGACCAGGCCCCGCGGTATACGCGACACCATCGATGTCTTTTGAAGTTAAGTTCGCTTCTTTTAGTGCCTCTTTAATAAGAGGAATGGTTTTCTTTACGTGGTCACGTGAAGCCAACTCAGGCACCACACCGCCGTAATCTGCGTGCAGTTTTACTTGGCTATATAGCTTGTGTGACAAGAGACCGTTTTCATCGTCATAAATTGCGATGCCAGTCTCGTCACAAGAGGTTTCAATACCAATAATGCGCATGGTTTTCTCAGTATGCTTTCTGTATAGAGGAAATTTGGGCGTCATATTACCTCGCCTTGGTGCTGCAAACAAATTTTGTACAGACAATAATCGACAAAAGGCTTTACAAAGTAGTTGTGATCGGATTAAAATTCCGCACCATTTTTGATCAAGCTGGTAAGAGACCTAACAATTGTGATTTGGTCTGTTGAATACCAGCGTTAACGAATAACCCCTGAGGTGAAAGGCATATGCCAGTAGTTAAAGTACGTGAAAACGAACCGTTCGACGTTGCTCTACGTCGTTTTAAGCGCTCTTGCGAAAAAGCAGGTATCCTTTCTGAAGTGCGTCGTCGTGAGCACTACGAAAAACCAACTACAGTTCGCAAACGCGCTAAAGCAGCAGCTCAAAAGCGTCACGCTAAGAAGCTAGCTCGCGAAAACGCTCGTCGCGTTCGCCTGTACTAATAACTGAGCTCCAAAAGGAATTTAGTTATGGCTCTGATTGATCAACTCAAAGAAGAGCAAAAATTAGCGATGAAAGCCAAGGACAAATTGCGCCTTGGTACTATTCGTTTAGCCCTATCAGCAATCAAGCAACGTGAAGTTGACGAACAGATTACTCTGAACGATGACGACATTCTTGCAGTATTGACCAAGATGGTTAAACAACGTCGCGACTCTGTAGCGCAGTTTGAAGCAGCGGGTCGTCAAGATCTTGCTGATGCGGAACAAGCAGAAATTACCGTTCTTGAGGACTTTATGCCTCAACCACTGACAGACGAAGAAGTAGCGGCTCTCATCGAGAACGCGATTGCTGAATCTGGCGCAGCTGGCATGCAAGACATGGGCAAAGTAATGGGCGTTCTGAAACCGCAAATTCAAGGGCGTGCAGATATGGGTAAAGTAAGCGGTTTAGTTCGCGCTAAATTGGCTTAAGGTACCCCACCCAATTGCAGCAAGCCGTGCTATCCTTTGGAGCGCACGGCTTGTTTGTATCTGGATGGATGGAATGAAATCAATGGGCAATACGCTCATTCTTTTAAGGCATTCACTCCACTCATCATCTTCTTTTTTTGTTAGGTTTTATGGCTGGACACATCCCTCGCAGTTTTATCGATGACCTTCTAGCTCGACTTGATATTGTCGATATCATCGACGCACGTGTGAAACTTAAGAAAAAAGGCAAAAACTACGGCGCATGCTGCCCGTTCCATAACGAAAAGACACCCTCATTCAGTGTCAGTCAAGAAAAGCAGTTCTACCATTGTTTTGGTTGTGGCGCGCATGGAAATGCCATCGATTTTTTGATGGAATTCGACCGACTAGAATTCGTCGAAGCCATTGAAGAACTCGCTTCATACTTGGGTTTAGATGTTCCTCGCGAACAACGTAGCGGCGGTAATGGTTCGTTTCAGTCAGGCCCACAAGCAAGCAGCAGTGAAAAACGTAACCTGTACGACTTAATGGGCAGCATTGCTCAATTTTATCGTAACCAACTCAAACAGCCAGCAAGTAAGGTGGCGATTGAGTATCTAAAAGATCGCGGCCTGTCTGGTGAAATCGTCCAGAAGTTTGGCATCGGCTATGTGGCTGATGAATGGGATTTAGTTCGTAAGAACTTTGGCCAAAATAAAGAAAACCAAGACATGCTCGTCACAGGCGGCATGTTGATTGAAAACGATAAAGGCAACCGCTACGACCGATTCCGTGGTCGAGTGATGTTTCCTATTCGAGACAGACGCGGCCGAGTAATAGGCTTTGGTGGTAGAGTATTAGGTGATGGGACACCAAAATATCTCAACTCACCCGAAACCCCGATATTTCATAAAGGTAAAGAGTTGTATGGCCTTTATGAAGTACTACAAGCGTACCGTGAGCCACCACAAATTTTAGTGGTTGAAGGCTATATGGATGTTGTCGCGCTTGCTCAATATGGCGTAGATTATTCCGTTGCCTCATTGGGAACCTCGACAACGGGCGATCACTTGCAAGTGTTATTCAGGCAAACAAGCACCGTCGTGTGTTGTTATGACGGTGACCGCGCAGGCCGTGAAGCCGCGTGGCGTGCCATGGAAAATGCATTGCCTTACCTAACTGATGGTCGCCAGTTAAAATTCATGTTTTTGCCGGATGGAGAAGATCCCGACTCTTATATCCGACAAAACGGAAAACAAGCATTTGAGCAGCAAGTGTCTAATGCGATGCCCTTGTCTGAATTCATGTTCAGCTCATTGACTCAGCAGGTCGATATGAGCACGAAAGAAGGCATGGCAAAACTGAGTACTCTTGCGGTTCCTCTCATTGATAAAGTCCCTGGCGGCACTTTAAGACTATACTTGAGAGAATTGCTTGGCCGCCGTTTGGGTTTGGTTGATGAACGCCAACTACAGCAGCTAATTTCAAAACAAGGTAAAGAGGATAAAAGGCCTCAACCTCATAAAGAAATCAAGCGAACGCCGATGCGAGAAGTGATCGCGTTACTGATTCAAAACCCACAATACGTAAGTATGGTGCCAGATCTAACTAGCGTTAGAGATTTGCCCATTCCTGGTCTAAGTTTATTTGTTGATGTACTTGATAAATGCCAAGCGCATCCCCATATCAACACAGGCCAATTATTAGAGCATTGGCGAAACAGCCAAAATGAGACCCTTCTGTCTCGTCTCGCGAGTTGGGACATTCCACTCGATGAGGACAACCAAGAAGAAATCTTTTTAGACTCACTGGATAAAATTATTGCCCAGTGCGTAGAAAAACAAATTGAAAACCTGCAGGCCAAAGCAAGAAGTGTCGGTTTATCAGCCGAAGAGAAAAGGGAGCTGCTAGCACTTATGCTAGATTTAAAAGCGTAACCCTGTTTAATTAGTCAGCAACGATTTAATTTGTTATAGTAAGTGGTTTGCATTTCGCATACTGATTCCTTCACCAGATTACGAAGTTGGATACCGTCTATGGATCACAATCCGCAGTCACAGCTAAAGTCACTTGTTATTAAAGGCAAGGAACAAGGCTATCTGACCTACGCCGAAGTAAATGACCACCTACCTGCTGAAATCGTAGATTCAGAACAGGTAGAAGACATCATTCAGATGATCAACGACATGGGCATTAAGGTAGTAGAAACTGCTCCTGATGCTGATGATTTAGCACTGAACGATGACACAAATATTACCGATGAAGATGCAGCCGAAGCTGCAGCCGCTGCACTTTCTAGCGTAGAGAGTGAGATTGGTCGTACAACAGACCCAGTACGTATGTACATGCGTGAGATGGGTACTGTCGAACTTCTAACTCGCGAAGGCGAAATCGACATCGCAAAACGTATTGAAGAAGGTATTAACCAAGTTCAATCGTCTGTTGCTGAATACCCAGGCACAATTCCGTACATTCTTGAGCAATTTGACAAAGTTCAAGCTGAAGAACTACGTCTTACAGACCTAATTTCAGGTTTTGTAGATCCAGATGCTGACGACACCGCTGCACCAACGGCAACACACATCGGTTCTGAACTGACTGAATCTCAGTTAGAAGAAGAAGACGATGAAGACGTTGATGACGACGAAGATAGCGATGACGATTCAGATGATTCTGAAGAAGATGTAGGTATCGATCCTGAATTAGCGCTAGAGAAATTCAACCAACTACGCAGCACCTATCAAAATCTTCAATTAGCAATCAACGAGTACGGCTATAACAGCCCGAAAGCAACCGTTGCTAATGAAATGATGCTAGACGTATTCCGCGAGTTTCGTCTAACGCCTAAACAGTTTGATCACCTAGTGAATGAACTGCGTACTGCTATGGATCGCGTTCGTACACAAGAGCGTCTGATCATGAAGTCAGTGGTTGAATACGGCAAAATGCCGAAGAAATCATTCATCGCGCTGTTCACTGGTAATGAATCAAGTGAAGCTTGGCTGGATGAAGTTCTTGCTTCAGACAAGCCATACGCTGAAAAGATCAAACGTAACGAAGAAGAAATCCGTCGTTCAATCGCTAAGCTAAAAATGATTGAAGAAGAGACTTCTCTAAACGTACAGAACATTAAAGACATCAGCCGTCGTATGTCTATCGGTGAAGCAAAAGCTCGCCGTGCGAAGAAAGAGATGGTTGAAGCGAACTTGCGTCTTGTAATTTCTATCGCGAAGAAATACACCAACCGTGGCCTACAGTTCTTGGATCTGATCCAGGAAGGTAACATCGGTCTGATGAAAGCGGTAGATAAGTTCGAATATCGTCGTGGTTACAAGTTCTCGACTTACGCAACGTGGTGGATCCGTCAGGCAATCACTCGTTCAATCGCGGACCAAGCACGTACGATTCGTATCCCGGTACACATGATCGAAACGATCAACAAGCTAAACCGTATTTCTCGTCAAATGTTGCAAGAGATGGGTCGCGAGCCACTACCGGAAGAACTGGCAGAGCGCATGCAAATGCCAGAAGACAAGATTCGTAAAGTTCTAAAAATCGCTAAAGAGCCTATCTCAATGGAGACACCAATCGGTGACGACGAAGATTCGCATCTAGGTGATTTTATCGAAGATACAACGCTAGAACTTCCGCTAGATTCTGCAACAGCAACTAGCCTTAAAGTGGCAACAAAAGACGTGCTTGCAGGTCTAACGCCACGTGAAGCGAAAGTACTTCGTATGCGCTTTGGTATCGACATGAACACTGACCATACTCTAGAAGAAGTTGGTAAGCAGTTCGACGTTACTCGTGAGCGTATCCGTCAGATCGAAGCAAAAGCACTACGTAAACTTCGTCACCCAAGCCGCTCAGAGACTCTGCGCAGCTTCCTAGACGAATAATCGCAGCGCATACAAGCTTTTAGAAATCAAAAAAGGTGACTTTAGGTCACCTTTTTTATTATCTACTGTTCTAAGTGGATAAAAACTAAGCGCAATTGCCCTAGTTGGTATCTAGACACCTTGCAACGCTTCCCCTATAATCGTTGTCCTATTAAGGCCCCTTAGCTCAGTGGTTAGAGCAGTCGACTCATAATCGATTGGTCCGCAGTTCAAGTCTGCGAGGGGCCACCATATTTCGAAAGGCGTAGCAGGTTAATACCTACTACGCCTTTTTTGTATCTTATATCTTTGGGTACAGTTTCGGTTGCGGTAACTCGTCACTAACCTCGTAATAGCTTTTCTTCTTCCCCTCTTCTTTAACTATTATCTGGCTTTCTATACGAGCAATCGAAACAAAATGTCTGCTCGTAATTTAAACCATTGACCCTCAGACAACTTCTGATAGTATGGACATATAAACGTATGGACGTCTAAAACAAAAAATGGAGCTACAATGAAAAGTATTGGTCACTTAAAGAAACTAGCTTTGATTCTCACGACAGTAGTCGGCTTAAGCGCTTGTGGAGAAAAAGATGACTCTGTCATTAAAGTGGGCGCGACAGTTGGACCACATGCACAAGTAGTCGAGGCGGTAGCGAAGGAGGCAGCAAAGCAAGGTTTGAATGTCGAAGTCATTGAGTTTTCTGACTACGTGACACCTAATGCCGCTCTTAGCGATGGTAGCATCGATATTAATAGCTATCAGCACCAGCCATTTTTAGACAACTTCAACAGTAGCCATAACGCCCAATTAGTATCAATTGGTCAGTCCATTCTTATGCGTATGGGGCTTTATTCCAATAAGTATCGCTCACTGCAAGAGCTTCCAAACAATGCACGTATAGCGCTTCCAAATGACCCTACCAACGGTGGTCGTGGTCTGTTGCTACTCGCCGATGCAGGTTTAATTGAGCTGAAACAGGGTGTTGGCCATAAAGCCGCCCTAACTGATATCACAAAAAACGCAAAATCATTTGAATTTGTCGAGGTAGATGCCGCTCAGCTACCAAGAACATTAGATGATGTGGACGCGGCTGCGATTACAATGAACTACGTAATGTCTTCTGGTTTAGATCCGAAGAAACAAAGTATCTATCTTGAAGCAAAAGACGCCCCATTAGCAGTCATGGTCATCGCCACTCGTGACGCAGACAAAAATAATGAAGCGTATAAAAAGTTCGTTTCTATTTATCAATCTCAAGCGATTCGTGATTACCTCGATCGCACTTTCAAAGGCACAATCGAAGCAGCTTTTTAATCAATAAAGCAGCGAATATTTTGCTCCACGAATCAGATAGAAAAGAGGCTAATGTTTGCTCATAGCCTCTTCTTTTCATTACTCACTAAATCGACTCATTGTCGACTTTCAGCCTCTAACTTCATTGCCAAATAAGCTTGGTCAGCAGAAACCAATTCAGGACGGTTAATCAACTTCCAGAGGAAGTATGGTGGGATTAAAAATACGATGAAGTAGAGAGATTCATGGAAGAAAACATCGGCTATCGTTTGCTGATGCTCCCAAAGTGCCGTCAGTGCGAAGAGCTCTAACATCACGCCTAATACGCCAAAGACGACAGAGACAACAATCGCTAAACCCAGTAGTTCTCTAATAAAGTGCTTGTATGCCATGATACTAATTCCTTCTAGCAATAAGTCATACTAACTTACGCTCATAAGAAACAAGTGAGCTTGATTATTATCAAACTCACCTCATCACTGTTAAGAACTTAGTTTTATAAAAAAGTACTTGTATATAGCGTCATCGAAGACTGATTTCCCTATCACAGAGCATAGATACCTCTACAAATAGAAGGTGATGGAACGACCAACTATTGACTATATGAGCGCAACTTTAATCAGATAAGTAATATTGAACCGTCGATACCACTCGTACTTTCTTAATGTAAGGCGTGTTGCTGTCTCGGTCATAAATCGAGAACTGCCCTTGAGTTGCACGTTTGATCTTACCCAGTGAACTCTGTGAGTCTTTCGCAAATTTCTCAGCCACTTCACGCGCATTCTTAGTCGCTTCTTCGATCATGTCTGGCTTCACATCATTCAGCTTAGTAAAGCTGTACTCAACACGATTTGCATAAGGATCTTGGTTAAGCAAAACGCCTTGTTTTCCTAGCTCACCTATTTCATTGATTGCCGCTCGAACAACATCAACACTCTGGCTGTAAACCGTAACGGTTCGCGAGGCCAAATAACGATACTCAATGTCTTGCTCGCTCCCATATTGCTGTGCTTTTCTGTCAATGACCGCTGGGGAAGAAAGGGAAACGCTGGTTTCAGGAAGCCCTTTGGCACTTAGAAAGTCCAAAATCAAACGGGTTTGCTGGTCAATTTCATCAAACATGGCTCCCATATCATTACTCGCTAGAGTAAATTGAATCGGCCAAATCACCGTATCAGCAGGATACTCACGCTCCGACAAACCTTTTACTGTCACGACTCTTTCATAGGCTCGGTATTTCACCGCCGTCTGCTGCATAAAATAGCCAAGGATGCCAAGACCAAGTATCAAACTTAGCCCAATCCAAAGTGCTGCTTTATTGGAAACTCGTTCCATTATTTCCCCCTGATAAATATCAACTTAGCTTAATCTTTGTTCTAGATAAGATAGCCTATCTATTGTTTTAAGAGGGAGACATAACGCGAGTTTTGATTCATAGCACAGTGATATACCGTTTTCTTTAGTCAATAAAGCTTCATTGGTTTGTCACCAAAGGCTCATGCTTTTGCCTCTTAACTGTCATCTGTAATTTCTACTATCCAATCAGCAACTTGTACGCTGAGGTAAATATGGATAGTTCAACCCCTTTTCGTCTCCCTCGTAAAACGCCGTTTGGCATTGGTGAAAACGTTGCTGAATGGGCAACCGGTTTAAACCAGCTTGATAAGTTCTACGCTCAACGCCCCGTTAATGCCGATACCAAAACTTTTCTCCGCTTCACGTTGGATATTTTAGGTATCGATTATCGCATTGCTCATGGTTCACTCGACTCAGTGCCTAAACAAGGTGCTACCGTCATTGTGGCGAACCACCCGCTTGGTTGTGTGGAAGGCGTCATCTTGGCCGAACTCTTGTTGATGGTACGAGACGATATCCAAATTCTAGCCAATCAATACCTGAAAACCGTACCAGAGTTAGATCAGCTCTTCATTGGTGTCGATGTGTTTGAAGGCAAAGACGCCGTCAAATCAAATATGAAGGCCCTCAGAGCGGCTAATAAACACCTCGCAAGTGGCGGCTTATTGCTTGTCTTTCCTGCCGGTGAGGTTTCCCAGTTAGTCGATGCCAAACAGCAACGCTTGGAAGACAAAGCGTGGAGTCGAAGCGTAAGTAGCCTAATTCGCAAAAACAAAGCAACGACAGTTCCAGTATTCATCAGTGGCCAGAACTCGAAACGCTTCTATATGGCAGGGAAAATCCATCCACTTTTGCGTACCCTACTGCTTGGTCGAGAGTTGCTAAACAAACATGCGCAAACCATCGATTTATCTTTTGGCCAAGTGATCAAATTCAAAGAGATCAACACACTTAACGATGATCAAGTGGTGAACTATTTGCGGCTCAACACTTACTTGCTCAATCGTGAAACCCATTCAGTGAAGCCTTCTTCTTCATCAGAAATGCTCTCTCCAATAGCGGCAGGGTTACCCGTAGGCGAATTGCTTGAAGAGCTGAACAACTTACCAAAAGAGTCCAAGCTGCTAACAAGTGGTGAGTTCGATGTTTACTGCACGGAGTCGCAGAGTATCCCTTCCCTACTGCATGAAATTGGTCGCCTACGTGAGCTCAATTTCCGACAAGTTGGCGAAGGGACTGGACTAGCAATAGACATTGACCATTTCGATCATGATTACCTGCATCTGTTTGTGTGGGACAGAGAGAACCAATGCTTGGTGGGCGCGTATCGTTTAGGTCTGGTTGATCAACTGATTGAAAAGCGCGGCGTAGCAGGTCTGTATTCACGAACGTTGTTTAACTATGACCAACGCTTTATCGACCAAATGGGTAAATCCATTGAGATGGGGCGCTCTGTGATTGCACATCAATATCAAAAGAGCATGAGCGCGCTACTGCTACTGTGGAAAGGCATCGCAACGTTCGTTCATCAAAACCCAGATTACACTCACCTATTTGGTCCGGTAAGCATTAGCAACGATTATAGCGATACTGCACGTCAATTACTGGCTCAATCAATGACACTGCACCACTACGACAACAACTGTGCAGAATACGTCACGCCTTCTAACCCACTTCCTGAGCACCACCGTGACTGGAATACCAGCATGCTCACCGCTCTGGGTGATTTACAGCTATTGTCACGTGTCATTGCCAGAATCGATGAAGGGAAAGGAGTGCCCGTTTTGCTGCGTCAGTACTTAAGCCTCAATGGCAAGCTGGTATGCTTCAACGTCGACCCTGCATTCAATAACGCTCTAGATGGATTGATTATGGTGGATTTGCGCGATGTTCAAGAAAAGACGTTGGCAAGGTATATGGGACGCGAGCAAGCTCATGACTACCTCGTCTATCATACTAATAGCAACGATGATTAAGAACAGTGATTATAAGTAGAGAGTTGGGAATCACAAGAAGAACCGTGTGGCGACTCTCTTTATTTACCCTTTCATCAACTAATTAGGCGTGCTCCGTGAAGTGCGCCGAAAAGACTCTTATAGATACAATCTATCGAAAGATCTAGATAGCATTTATCTCACCAATTCCGTCACAAACTTTCACAAAAAACAAAAACAGATCCAGGTCACACTTTAAATCCACCACAACTCAACACAAAACGTGACATTGATCATTACAAGTATTTAATTCGAATTTCAAAAAAAACCAAAAGTGATCAAAGTCACAAAGTATTTTGATTTTAAATTTGTCAGAAGATCGGATTGATCACTAAGATTTTTATTGACAGATTTAAAAGTGGCTTTTTGTTATTAAGTTACAAGTTAATAAGTTGAACTTGGTCACTTAAAAACCGTTTCTCAGCCTAAGAAATGCGGGCGTAGATCACGAAAAACCCGTTGTCAGTTCCAATTGGAAAATGTGTGGTAAATTGATTGGGTACTAAGCAATCAAACAAACGGTTTTGGCGAACCGTTTACTACAACAAGATTCATCAGAACATCGAACGGGGAATTGTTATGATATCACCAGATGCCAAGATCAAGATACAAAATTTTGGTCGTTTTCTGTCAAACATGGTAATGCCAAACATCGGCGCGTTTATCGCGTGGGGCTTTATCACTGCTCTATTTATCCCAACTGGATGGCTACCAAACGAAACGTTAGCCTCTATGGTTGGCCCAATGATTACCTACTTGCTGCCACTACTTATCGGTTACACCGGTGGTAAATTAGTTGGTGGCGATCGTGGTGCGGTAGTCGGTGCAATCACAACAATGGGTGTGATTGTCGGCACAGACATCCCAATGTTTATGGGGGCAATGATGGTCGGCCCAATGGGCGGCTGGGCTATCAAGAAATTCGATAACTACATCGATGGTAAAGTAAAAAGTGGCTTCGAGATGTTGGTTAACAACTTCTCTGCGGGCATCATCGGCATGCTATGTGCGATCCTTGCCTTCATCTTTATCGGTCCATTCGTAAAGATTCTTTCTGGTGGCTTGGCGGCTGGCGTTAACTTCCTAGTTTCTGCTCACCTGCTACCACTGACTTCAATCTTCGTTGAACCTGCGAAGATCCTGTTCCTAAACAATGCGATCAACCACGGTATTTTCTCTCCACTGGGTATCCAACAAGCGTCTGAAACAGGTCAATCGATCTTCTTCCTAATCGAAGCAAACCCAGGTCCTGGACTAGGTATCCTGCTAGCTTACATGGTGTTTGGTAAAGGTACGGCTCGTCAAACGGCAGGTGGTGCATCAATCATCCACTTCTTCGGCGGTATCCACGAGATTTACTTCCCATACATCCTAATGAACCCTCGCCTAATCCTTGCGGCTATCGCAGGTGGTATGACTGGCGTATTCGTTCTAACTATCTTTAACGCAGGTATCGTTTCTCCAGCATCACCAGGTTCAATCTTTGCAATCTTGTTGATGACTCAGAAAGGCTCAATCGTTGGTGTTCTAGCGTCTATTGCAGCAGCAACAGGCGTGTCATTCGCCGTAGCAGCACTGCTAATGAAGACTCAAACGTCAACAGAAGAAGACGGTGATGAAGCAGCACTAGAAAAAGCAACATCACAAATGAAAGACATGAAATCTGCATCTAAAAACGATGCGGTGGTAAACAGCCAAAGCAAAGGTGACGTAGACCTAGCGACAGTACAAAGCATCATTGTCGCTTGTGATGCGGGCATGGGCTCGAGTGCAATGGGCGCGAGCATGCTACGCAAAAAGGTTCAAGACGCAGGTCTGAACATCCACGTAACCAACCTTGCCATTAACAGCTTACCAGAGAGTGCAGATATCGTGATTACTCATAAAGACTTAACGGATCGTGCACGTAAGCATGCTCCAAACGCACACCACATTTCATTGACTAACTTCCTAGACAGCGAGATGTACAACCAGCTAGTCACCAAACTACTAGCAGCGCAAAACCAATCCGCAGCCAATGACGACCAAATGGTAAAAGTTTCGCTCGTGGCAGCAAACGACGACAACTTCGAGCCACAGCAAACGTCGGTGTTCCAAATCCAGCGTGAAAACATTCACCTAGGTTTGAAAGCTGCCAACAAAGAAGAAGCGATTCGCTTCGCGGGCAACAAGTTGGTCGAACTTGGCTACGCAGAACCAGAATACGTAGACGCGATGTTTGAGCGTGAAGCATTGGTTCCAACTTACCTAGGCGAATCTATCGCAGTACCTCACGGTACGGTAGAAGCGAAAGACCGCGTGAAGAAAACTGGCATTGTAATCTGCCAATACCCATCGGGTATCCAATTTACTGAAGACGACGATGATGTAGCGAAACTGGTTATCGGCATTGCCGCTAAGAACGATGAGCACATCCAGGTGATTACCACCATTACGAACGCGCTCGATGAGCCGGAGGCAATTGAGAAGCTAACCAGCACCAACGATGTGGAAGAGATTCTAAACATCCTTGGCGGTCAACAAGCGGCTTAATTACCCCTTTAATTTGCTCCTGAGGCAAATGAGGTCAGCTGTCACCCCCTATGCGGTTGGCCTCCCCCTAGTTTCGTAAGTCAACATTTTAGACATTGGTAGGTAAGAATTATGAAAAACGCAGTTCATTTTGGCGCAGGTAACATTGGTCGTGGCTTCATCGGTAAACTATTAGCAGATGCAGAAGTCGAGGTCACATTTGCAGATGTAGACGCACCACTCGTCGATCAACTGAGTCACAAGCAAGAATACAAAGTAAAAGTGGTCGGTACTGAGTGCCAAATCGACACAGTAACTCACGTCACCGCAGTAAACTCAGCCAGTGAAGATGTCATTGACCGCATTGTAAAAACCGACTTGGTAACAACAGCGGTTGGCCCTAACGTACTGGACATCATTGCAAAAACCATCGCTACCGGCATTGCTAAACGCTTTGCAGCAGGTAACGATAAACCATTGAACATCATAGCGTGTGAAAACATGGTTCGTGGCACCACACACCTAAAAGGTGAAGTGTACAAACACTTGGATGAATCATTGCACGCGAAAGCAGACGAGTTGGTTGGCTTTGTCGATTCAGCGGTAGACCGTATCGTACCACCAGCAGAAGCGGCGAACGATGACCCACTAGAAGTTACTGTAGAGAGTTTTAGCGAATGGATTGTGGATGAGCAGCAATTCAAGGGCGAAATCCCTGACATAGCTGGCATGGAAAGAACCAACAACCTAATGGCATTCGTAGAACGCAAGCTATTCACTCTCAATACAGGCCACTGCATTACCGCTTACCTAGGTTGCTTGAAAGGCCATCGTACCATTCGTGAAGCAATTGAAGACCCAAGCATTCACGCTGAAGTAAAACAGGCGATGCAAGAAAGTGGTGAAGTGCTGATCAAACGTTACGGCTTCGACCGTGACATGCACAACGCCTACATCGAGAAGATTTTAGGACGCTTTGCCAACCCATACTTAGTGGATGAGGTGGACCGCGTAGGTCGTCAACCAATTCGAAAATTGGGTGCAAACGATAGATTAGTGAAGCCTTTACTCGGTACAATTGAGTATGGCACTGAAAATCAAACACTTTTGAAAGGCATTGCCGCTGCGTTGAAGTACACTAACGACACTGACCCACAAGCCGTAGAGCTACAAAACTCATTAAAAGAAGTGGGTGTGAAGAAGACGCTAGCGACATACACAGGTCTTGCAGAAGACAGCGATGAAGTGGCTCAAATCGAGACACTTTACAACCAACTTTGATTTACCTAGGGGAGCTCGGCTCCCCTTCTATGTCCTTCTCTGCTTGAAGAGTTGGGATAGCTAATAATTAGAAATGTATTCAGTATATGGCAGATAACATCAACGAAACCGAGATCATTGAGCGATTAAACAGCGCACCATCGGTACGAGGCTTTTTCATTGCAGCAGTCGACGTTTTTAACGATTCGATCGACGGGTTGGTGCAAAGAATCTTTCGTAAAGATAACTTCGCTGTTCAATCGGTTGTCGGTCCGCTGCTACAAGACTCTGGACCGCTGGGCGATCTGTCTGTTCGTTTGAAGTTATTGTTTGGCTTGGGAGTGCTCCCCGATGACATCTACCACGACATCGAAGACATCATCAAACTCAAAAACCAACTCAATAGTGACGCTTCAGATTACGAATTCACTGACCCGAATATTCTAGAACCAATTAAGAAACTGCACTTGGTGAAGAAAATGGGCATGGTGCAACTGGAAGTCAGCGAACCAGATGACGACATCGACCTTGAGTTTTATCAGCTACAACTGCAACGTCAACAACAAATCATTAAGTCAGGGCTCTCACTTGCCATTGTCGAGATTTGCAATGAGCTCGGCAAAGACAGCCCTTTTTAATCGAAAAACTGGCACGGAAGCCTCCTCAACTCGCCCCTCTTTTTGCACATTCTTCTATACAACATGCGTGAAAGCCATCACAGTCCATATTCCGATGTCTCTGTAACATCAGACCAATCTATCGCTAGTATTGAAACGGGATCGCATGCTTTCAATCGAAGACACTAAAACTAAGTGGGAGTTTTTCCAGAAACACCACTGGGTATCTCCAGAATTTTCCCGCACTCCCGTCCTCGAGTCGTGGGAGCGTTGCATAAAGCAATGCAGCCCTTATACCTGGTCAAAACCACATATTGCCTCTGGTTTTACCTTCTCATCTCTGATGAAACGCAACGAGCACCTCATCGAATGCGCCACTACCGTACTTGAAGACACTTACGATATGCTAGGAGACGAAGACCTGCTATTGATGGTGACTGATGGCAACGGCTGTATTCTCTCCACCGTCGGGCACGACTCTATGCGACAAGAGATGCAAGCACTCGGTATTAAACAAGGCTGCTTTCTGTCTGAAGGGAAAATTGGCACAAATGCAGTCAATCTCTGTATCAACACTCACATCCCATGTGAAGTTTTTGCTGCAGAACATTTCAATCGCCACTTGCACTCTTATGCCTCTGTAGCGGCGCCTGTTTTTGACCAATTTGGAAAATTACGCGGTACAACATGCCTTTTCAGAAAAGCGGAAAGCTATAAGAAAGAAGACTTAGTCATCATCGCGTCGAGCGCGAAAGAAGTCAGCTTGCAAATCCACATTCAGTCGGAACAAGAAAACATGAACCGCCTCACTTGTGCGCATAACGCAACGTTAGAGTGCATGGATGACGGCCTTCTAGCGTGGGATGAAGAAAATCGCATCACCATGGTAAATCACCAGTCCGAGCGTTTGTTAAACATTGAAGCCAGTCAGGTCTTGGATAAAGAAGTCTTTTCTGTTTTGCGCTTCCCACCGAATGTCCTTACTAGTATTGAGTCAGGTGCGAGCATAAACCGTAAACTCACAACGGTAGAGGTTCGTGGCGAGTTTGTTGAGGCGATCATCACCTTGCGTCCACTCAACGACGGCACACACTTATTGTTCTTGCACCCTATCGATAAAATTCGCGAACTTGCTCAACAACAAATAGGTGGCAGTGCGCGCTATACGTTCAGCACTTTGCCCGTCATTTCACGAAAAATGAAGCATGTCATTACCGTGGCAAAACGGGCCATAAAGTCAAAATCACCGATTCTAATTACAGGTGAAGAAGGCGTAGGAAAAGCCACTCTCGCCATGGCGATTCATAACGAAAGCGCCTACAAAGAAGGACCATTCATTACGCTCAACTGCCGCTCCATCAATACAGAGCAACTGGTCAAAGAAACCCTGGGGTACGACGAAGGGCAAGGCATGCCTTCAAAGTTTGAGCTCGCCCATGGCGGTACGCTCTTTTTAGAAAAGGTGGAATATCTGTCGCCCGATTTACAAGCCGTGCTACTTAAGTTGTTAAAAACTGGGCTCGTCAGCCGCAGCGACAGTTTGCGATTGATCCCCGTAGACTTTCAACTTATTACCAGCACCGCTTCAGAGATCAGCGAGTATGTCACTCAGCGCTCATTTGGTCGGCAACTTTATTATGAAATCTCCTCGAACGAGCTGCATATTCCGCCACTACGAAAGCGTAAAGAAGACATTGAATTTCTCGTCCAGCAGCTTATCAGCCATTATGAACGCCGCCACAATGTGACGATCTCGATAGAGCCAGTCGCACTGGAAGCGTTGATGAATTTTCGTTGGTCAGGCAACAACTCTGAATTAAGAAACCGAACTGAGCGAATTTTGCTTAACCGCAGTTCCAACTTAATCAAGCTGAACGATATTCCTGAAGACATTAAACTGAATTCTTGCCATACCGCAGAAAATACGCCAGTAATCACGTTAGAAGAAGCCGAGAGAAGAGCGATTGTTCAGGCTTGGAATCAGTGTGATGGCAAAATGCATGATATGGCGAAAGCATTGCAAATTGGCCGCACGACCTTATGGAGAAAAATTAATAAGTTTGGGCTGCAGGAGCAAATGAAGCTGTATTAAGTCGTGAATTGGCGTTCCTATAACAAAAGTAAAACCGGCGTAAGCACGCCGGTACAGGTGTACTAACGATAAGGTATCGATTAAACATCGACAGACAACTGACGAATCTGCGCTTTTAGTCCCGGTAGCATGCTCGAACTGGCGCTGAATTTTCGCAACCCCACGCGGAGCAATGTTTCTGTGGCATTTGGATCGCCAGCCATCTCACCACACATACTAACCGGTATGCCCGCGCGATCGCCTGCTGCACACGTGAGCTCAATGGCTTTTAGTACCGATGGTTCAAAGTAGTTCACCAATTCAGCAACAGCAGCGTTACCTCGATCGGCGGCCATAACATATTGAGTCAAATCATTGGTGCCGATAGAGAAAAAGTCGACTTCTTGGGCTAACGCATCAGCATTTAACACCGCGGCTGGTACCTCAATCATAATACCAACGGGCAAATGAGTCGCATCCAAGCCGAGTTGGTTTGCTTGATGCGCCAACAGCACTTTTACTTTTCTCACTTCTTCAACCTGAGCCACCATCGGTATCATCAATTGAATATTCGGTTGCTCGTGAAAGGCTCTCAGAATGGCTCGAAGTTGAGCGGTAAACAATGACTCATGTTGAAGGCACAACCGCACCCCTCTCAAACCTAAAAATGGATTATCTTCTGCTGGCATAGGATAAGCGGCTAAAGGCTTATCACCGCCAACATCTAGACTACGAATCGTAAGTGGCTTATCACCAAGTGCGGCTGCAATATCACGATACACTTGGTATTGCGCTTCCTCAGTCGGCAACTCATCACTGTTTTGAAATAGAAACTCAGTCCGAAATAGACCAACGCCCTCAGCTCCTGATGTTAGTGCATCATCAATATCTTTCGGTCCACCAATATTGGCGAGTACTGGAATATGGACACCATCACAGGTGACTGCGGCTTGCTGAGCACTCGCTAATGCACGTTGTCGGATGCTTTGCCACTCAATTTGCTGAGCTTCTAATTCCTGCAGTACGGCATCTGAAGGAGAGAACCATAAATGCCCTCGGAAGCCATCAATAGTCACCACTTGACCAGCACGCACAGCATCAAGGCAGCCCTGAGCTTTAACGATGGCAGGAATCCCCATCGCACGAGCAAGAATCGCACTGTGAGAGGTTTTCCCTCCCTCACTCAAACAGATACCAAGCACTTTCGATTTATCAAGCCCGGCCACATCAGAAGGCATCAGGTCGCGGGCCAACAAAATACTCGGTTCCTGAATGTCGATGGCATTAGGCGTTACGCCTGTCATTTCGACCATAACTTGGCGTGCTATATCATGCACATCTGCTTCGCGTTCCCGCATGTACTGACTTTCTGCCTGGCGAAACTCTTCGGCCAACGTTTGCAGTGATTCTACCCAAGCTTGCTCGGCTATCATGCCCGTTTGAATTCGCGACTCGACCGATGCCCATAATTCTGGGTCACTGAGCATCATGCTATGAGCAGCAAATATTTCCCCTTTCGGCTGCTTCGCTTGCTCCTGCAAATGTTGAACAACCACGCCTATCGCACGCTTAACCCGTTCAATTTCATCTTGTTCACTTTGGAAATCACGTTCAGGCACTGCTGGCATTTCATGAGTAAAAAGGACAGCAGGAGCAGTAGCGATACCGTCATTGACTCGAATACCAACAACAGCACCTTCAATCTGATTTGAGGCCATGCCATCGAGCAGAGTATCTGAACTTTCTTCAGGTTCGATAATGCCTTGCTCAACCGCCTCTTTTTCTCCGAAGTGCTCATAAGCTAAGGCTTCAAATGCCTTGATTGCTTCACTGGATTGAGAGCCGAGTGCGCACAGCGTGATCGTCTCTTGGCTACGAACGCCAAGTTTCGCAATGCTGTTTAAGCTTTTCGCGTTCACACGGCGCTCGCCTTTTTTCAACCATAATTGGCAGTCAAAAGGCGCGAGTGCACCAACAATGGCCGCAGCGGGACGAGCATGTAATCCATGCGGATTTTGCACTACCCAATCAAATGTCCATTCTTGCTCAAAGTTCTCTGATACTGGCGCTATCTCAGCGGATGTTAGTGGCTGATCACCAAGGTGCTCTTGTTTTACGCTTAACGCATTCTGTGCCTCTTCGACTACCGTCGATAAAGGCAGTCCGGCGGCGGCAGCCACCGACGCCGCCATGGTTCCTTCAACAATAGGTGCCGAGATAAGGGTGACATTTTCCCTCACATGATCATCAATCAGGTCCAGAGCCATTTCCGTGCTAAGCAACGCGCTGCCAAGATCCATCAACACAACAACCCCTTGTTGATCTTGTACCTGCTCAATCGCTTCCATCACGGCAATGGCATCGGTTCCGATCGGGTTCTCTGGATCATCAATCCCAGCAGCAATCGCAAGCTTGGCTTTGCCTTGCGTCATTTGGGTGGCAAGTTCTGCCACCCCTTCGGCAAGTCGACGACTATGAGATACAACTACAATTCCCACCATCTTAATTACCTGCTATTGCCTGCTGTAGTGCTTTAATCATTAACAAAGAAGAGGTTGCACCGGGATCTTGGTGACCAATACTGCGTTCACCTAAATAGCTTGCTCGCCCTTTTTTCGCCAACATTTCAATCGTGGCAACCGCGTTCGTTTCTGCTAGCTCAACCATTTCATTAAGTAAGTGATCGGCGCTCATGCCATTTTCTAACGACGCCTTCACGCTAACTAAAACGGGTAACCAAACATCACACATGGTTTTATCACCCAGTTCCGCTTTACCACGAGACACCACGCCATCCACACCGCTTTTTAGTGCATCGACCAACTCTTCAAACGTTAGTTGCTCTCGGGTTCCGACAGCGGCAGCCGTGCGAATAAACAGCGTGCCATACAGCGGGCCACTTGCCCCACCAACACTAGAAAGTAAGGTCATGCCCGTATTCTTGAGAATGCTGCCGATATTTTGGTCCGCAAATTGCGGCAGTTTTTCAGCAACTTTTTTAAAGCCACGGTTCATATTGAGACCATGGTCTGCGTCACCAATATCACGATCAAGGTCGGTCAGAAAATCTTGATTCTCTTGATACGTTTTTGCACATAACTCTAGCCAGTGAACGATATGTTGTTTTTCAATTTGCATGTTTGCTCCCCCCTCTTACCACTTGATCGCGGCCGTATCGACAGGAGCATCGAACAGCTCCAACATCTCTTTATCTGCCTTCAACAACGTAATCGAAACGCCTTCCATATCGAGTGACGTACAGAAGTTACCAACCATATTACGCACGATACGGAACCCTGCTTGCTCGCAGTTATGAGCCAGACGGCGGTACACTCCGTAAAGCTCTGAAGTTGGCGTACCACCCATACCATTCACCATCACGATGTAGTCGTGTTCAGCGGCGAAAGGCTCAATGCTGGATTCCACTTCATCCCATTCACCTTCGTCACGATTCCAAATATGCAATGTGCGCTGATAAGGTGTGTTTTCAGCAACTTCAGCAAACATTTCATCCACTAACGTATCGACATCGGTGTATTTCACTCGCTTGATACCTGGTTCACCATGGATACCAACACCAAACTCCACTTCATCATCTTCCAGAACAAAAGATGGTTTACCTGCTGCGGGTACAACACAAGCATTAAGCGCCACGCCAAATGAACGACAGTGATTATTAACGCGACGAGCCAGTGCTTCACATTGCTCCAACGAATAACCTTTGCTCGCGGCAGCCCCAACTAACTTTTCAACCAATACCGTTCCAGCTACGCCACGGCGACCAGCGGTATACAGGCTGTCTTTGACTGCAACATCGTCATCCACCAACACCGACCCAACTTTGATGCCATCGGTATGAAGCAGCTCCACAGCCGTTTCAAAGTTCAACACGTCTCCGGTGTAGTTTTTAATGATAAATAGCACGCCTTCACCAGTATTCACTTGGTTGCCACATTCGTACATTTGATCTGGCGTTGGTGAAGTAAATACCTCTCCAGGGCAGGCGCCTGTCAGCATGCCTTTACCAATAAAACCTGCGTGCAAAGGTTCATGACCACAGCCACCACCAGAAACCAGTGCCACTTGCCCCGGTGTTTCCTCGTGCCACATGTAACGAGGTTCGTAGTTCGCTTTTAGCTCTGGGCGAGATAAAGCCAGACCTTCCATTTGCTGCAATACAACATCATCAACTTGGTTAATTAACTTTTTCATCGTTCTATCTCATTCCATTTATATTTTTATGTAGGGTATGAATTCATCTTAAACAGAGAAAATGCGTGCTCAACAAAAATCAATCCGTTTCATATTGAAACAAAAACTTCGGCATTATTGTTTCAATATGAAACGAAAAACGACAAATTTTCCTGAATAGTGATCGTCGCCATAAAGCATGCTGATTCTTATTACTTCTGGCAGTCGGTTTGACACAAAGGTCATAAAAGCATGGAACAAAACCAGAGATATCCTTCACCACTTACCACACCAAACCTAATATAAACCTTATCCCTACAATGGATATTCATTGCAGTCCAAAACACACATAAAAAAGGTTAAAGGTTTGAATTATGGACAAAATTATTATCAGCCCAAGCAAATACGTCCAAGGTGAACAAGTACTTACATCTATCGCTCACTATGTGAAAACATTGGGTGAACGTCCGTTAGTAATTGCCGATGAGTTCGTGACTAACCTGGTTGGTGATGACGTCAAACAAAGTTTTGCTGACGAAAAGCTTCCACTCGCTATGAACATTTTTGGTGGCGAATGTTCACGCGTTGAGATTGAACGCATCACGGACATTTGTGCCACTCAGAAACACGATGTCATTGTCGGTATTGGTGGTGGTAAAACGTTAGATACAGCAAAGGCTGTTGCGTTTTACACAAAAATTCCTGTCGTGGTGGTTCCTACGATTGCCTCGACTGATGCGCCAACCTCAGCGCTTGCGGTGATATACACACCTGAAGGTGAATTTGCAGAATATTTGATGATCCCTAAAAACCCAGACATGGTCATCATGGATACGTCAGTCATCGCCAAAGCCCCTGTTCGCTTACTTGTATCGGGGATGGGCGACGCGCTTTCCACCTACTTTGAAGCTCGTGCCAACATGACTTCTGGTAAGGCAACAATGGCTGGTGGGTTAGCGACGCGTTCAGCACAAGCGCTTGCGAAACTTTGCTATGAAACCTTGCTTGAAGATGGTGTAAAAGCAAAAGCTGCAGTAGAAAATGGTGTGAGCACCAAAGCGGTAGAAAACATTATTGAAGCCAATACATACCTTAGCGGTATCGGTTTTGAAAGCAGTGGTCTAGCGGGTGCTCACGCTATTCATAACGGCCTAACTAAGCTTGAAGAGTGTCATCATCTCTATCATGGTGAGAAAGTCGCGTTCGGCACACTAGTTCAGCTGGTACTAGAAAACGCAGCGATGGAAGAGATTAATACGGTTCTTGCATTCTGCCGCTCTGTAGGTCTACCAACCAACTTATTTGATATGGGCGTTAAAGAGCTTAACCACGCTAAGTTGCGCGAGGTCGCCGAAGCCTCAACGGCCGAGGGAGAAACCATCCACAATATGCCATTCCCAGTGACGGCAGAAAATGTCTACTCTGCAATTCTAACCGCTCACCAGTTGGGTCAATAACTCACAAACCTTAAAATGGGTTTAAATAAAAAAGCGGCACATACTCTCGCATGTGCCGCTCAGGATTTTTGCTGTTAAGCGTAATTACTCAACCGTTACCGCTTTCGCTAGGTTACGTGGTTGGTCTACGTCCGTACCTTTGATCAGTGCTACGTAGTAAGACAGCAACTGCATTGGGATGGTGTAGTAGATCGCCGCCGTGATTTCACTAACGTGAGGCATAGTGATGATCTTCATTGTCTCATCGCCTTCGAAGCCTGCGTCTGCATCTGCGAATACGTATAGAAGGCCGCCACGCGCACGCACTTCTTCAACGTTTGATTTTAGCTTTTCAAGTAGGTCGTTGCTTGGTGCAACCACAACAACTGGCATGTCAGCATCAATTAGAGCCAGAGGACCGTGTTTTAGTTCACCCGCCGCGTACGCTTCTGCGTGGATGTAAGAGATCTCTTTCAGTTTTAGAGACGCTTCCATCGCGATTGGGTAGAACTCGCCACGGCCTAGGAACAATGTGTGGTGCTTGTCTGCAAAATCCGTTGCTAGTGCTTCAATTTCTTTCTCGAAAGAAAGTGCCGCGTTTATTTGCTTAGGAAGTGCATGCAGCGCTTCAACAATCTCTTTTTCTTTCTCTTTGCTGATGCGGCCTTGCTCTTTACCTAGTGCCGTTACCAGCATAAGTAGTGCAGAAAGTTGAGTCGTGAACGCTTTGGTTGAAGCCACACCGATTTCAACACCAGCGCGAGTCATGAACGCAAAATCTGATTCACGAACCAGAGAAGAGCCAGCTACGTTACAAATGGTCATCGCTGCCATGTAACCTTTCTCTTTTGCTAGGCGAAGTGCTGCTAGGGTATCAGCGGTTTCACCAGACTGAGACAACGTGATCAATAGGCTGTTTGGGCGAGTCACAAACTTGCGGTAACGGAATTCAGACGCAATTTCTACATCACAGCTAACACCTGCAATGTCTTCAAACCAGTAACGTGCCGTCATACCTGCGTTGTAAGACGTACCACACGCCACGATTTGTACGTGTTCTACTTTGCTTAGAATGTCTGCCGCGTGCACACCGATCGCGTCTGTCACAACAGAATCTGACGTGATACGACCTTCCATTGTGTTGATCAACGCTTTAGGTTGCTCATAGATTTCTTTTTGCATGAAGTGACGGTATTGGCCTTTATCACCTGCATCATGCTCTGCATTAGATTCAACAATTTCACGCTCAACTAGCTCACCCGTTGCATCAAACACAGTGACTTCACGGCGAGTAATTTCTGCTACGTCACCTTCTTCTAGGTACATGAAACGGCGCGTAACGTTAAGTAATGCAAGTTGGTCAGACGCTAGGAAGTTTTCACCTACACCAAAACCGATCACGATCGGGCTGCCTGAACGCGCTACTACGATGCGTGAAGGATCTTTGCTATCCAACGCTACCGTGCCGTATGCGCCTTCAAGTTGTTTTGCTGTTTTTTGTACCGCTTCTAATAGCGTTTCTGAAGTACGAAGTTCCCACTCAACCATGTGTGCGATAACTTCTGTATCCGTTTGCGATTCAAACACATAGCCACGAGATTGAAGCAACTCACGCAGCTCTTCATGGTTTTCGATGATGCCGTTATGTACCACTGCGATATCACCAGACATGTGTGGGTGAGCATTGATTTCAGAAGGTTCACCGTGCGTCGCCCAACGAGTGTGCGCAATGCCAGTTCCGCCGATCACTTTTGCTTCTTCTACTGCATCAGCCAATTCTTGTACTTTACCCAAGCGACGAACGCGCGTTAGGTTTGATTCGCCATCAACAACCGCAACGCCAGCAGAGTCGTAACCGCGGTACTCTAAGCGGCGTAGACCTTCAACCAAAATTTCTGCAACATCTCGTTGTGCTACTGCACCTACGATTCCACACATGTGTTTATCTCCGTTTGTAGTTTTGTTCTTCCCTAGCCATGATTTCAAATAGAGGCAGCAAGCAAAGGCCTTTATCCAGAGGGAAGTAAAATATGAAACTGATTACATTATTAGGCGCAAATGACTTTCACGCCATGTTGTTCAATCTGTACTTTATGCTCTGCTTGGATATCTGCATCGGTCACCAACACATCAACTTGATGCCAAGCGAGCTCTAAGTTTGGGATCTTACGGCCGATTTTTTCGGACTCGATCATTACGATCACTTCACGTGACGCTTCTGCCATTACCTTACTTAAGCCAACCAACTCATTAAATGTCGTGGTTCCACGCTCGAGATCGATGCCATCCGCACCGATGAATAGTTGGTCAAAGTCGTAAGCTCGTAATACAGATTCGGCCACTTTGCCTTGAAAGGACTCTGAGTGCGTATCCCAAGTACCGCCAGTCATCAGCAGTGTCGGTTCGCTCTCTAATTCATTTAGGGCGTTAGCAACATGCAACGAGTTGGTCATGACCACTAAGCCACGTTTGTCATTCAACTGTTGAATCAGCGCGGCAGTCGTGCTGCCACTGTCGATCACGATGCGATTATGATCGCGAATCAATGATGCTGCTGCTTTTGCTAAGCTTAACTTTCGAGTCGAAACATTAGCGCCCAATTCTTCGTGAATGACTTCCTTTGGGATAGCAATCGCACCGCCATAGCGGCGTAGAAGTTGGCCGTTTTTCTCTAAAGAAGCTAAATCCTTTCTAATCGTGACCTCTGAGGTTTCGAATTTCTGAGCAAGTTCATCAACGCTGACTTCTCCTAGTTCAGAAACCAAGTTAGATATGGCGTGTCTTCTTAATTGAGTATTTCGTTTCGACATTTAAGTTTTGATTTTAAGTTTCGATGTGAAACTTATTATAGTCAAACCGAAACTTTTAAGTCCATTTATTTCGATCCAAAAAATTAATATTTCTCGATAAAACCTTGTCCTAAGACAATTCTTAAACAGTGATATTGGATTCATTCAGTGGTAGAATTCGCCACCGAAAAGAAAAAAAATTACAGAATTGAAGGCTATTTTTTTGCAACTTTCTGCATATAAAGTGGGATTAGTCACAAAAAGGTAACCAAAATCGCCGATCTTTTAGTCATAAAATGACTAAACTTGGTGAAAGACTTTCAGAATCTGAAGTTCTAATAATGAGACGAAAAATCGGTGGGTGACAGGTACTAAATGTCATCAAAAACGTCCTGACTTCAGAGTAAATAACCGACTTTCAAATTGTAACTATACTTACCGGAGAGTATCTTCCATGAAAAAGACCAAAATCGTATGTACGATTGGCCCTAAAACAGAATCTGTAGAGAAGCTAACTGAACTAGTTAACGCAGGCATGAACGTAATGCGCCTTAACTTCTCTCACGGTGACTACGAAGAACACGGCACTCGTATCGCGAACTTCCGTAAAGTAATGGAAGCTACTGGCAAACCACTAGCAATTCTTCTAGATACTAAAGGTCCAGAAATCCGCACTATCAAGCTAGAAGGCGGTAACGATGTTGATCTAGTAGCAGGTCAAGAATTCACTTTCACAACTGACACTTCAGTTGTAGGTAACAAAGATAAAGTTGCAGTAACTTACGCTGGTTTCGCAGCCGACCTAAACGTAGGTAACACTATCCTAGTAGACGACGGTCTAATCGAGATGGAAGTTATCTCTAAGACTGAAACTGAAGTTAAATGTAAAGTTCTTAACAACGGTGCACTAGGCGAAAACAAAGGTGTTAACCTTCCTGGCGTTTCTGTAAACCTACCTGCACTATCTGAAAAAGATAAGAACGACCTTAAGTTTGGTTGTGAGCAAGGCGTTGACTTCGTAGCAGCTTCTTTCATCCGTAAAGCGTCTGACGTTCAAGAAAT
This sequence comes from Vibrio alginolyticus NBRC 15630 = ATCC 17749, assembly GCF_000354175.2. Classification (NCBI taxonomy): domain Bacteria; kingdom Pseudomonadati; phylum Pseudomonadota; class Gammaproteobacteria; order Vibrionales; family Vibrionaceae; genus Vibrio; species Vibrio alginolyticus. The sequence continues at coordinate 2,733,345 of NC_022349.1, read as the reverse complement.
CCGTGAAGTACTTGCTGCAAACGGCGGCGAGAACATCCACATCATCTCTAAGATCGAAAACCAGGAAGGTGTTGATAACTTCGACGAGATCCTAGAGCTTTCTGACGGCATCATGGTTGCACGTGGTGACCTAGGTGTTGAAATCCCAGCTGAAGAAGTAATCTTCGCTCAGAAAATGATGATCGAGAAGTGTAACCGTGCACGTAAGATGGTTATCACAGCAACTCAAATGCTTGATTCTATGATCAACAACCCACGTCCTACTCGTGCGGAAGCAGGCGACGTTGCTAACGCGGTAATGGACGGTACTGACGCAGTAATGCTTTCTGGTGAAACGGCGAAAGGTAAATACCCTGTTGAAGCGGTAACTATCATGGCTCAAATCGCGAACCGTACTGACTCAGCGCTAAAAGCTGAACTAGGTTCTCGTCTAGACAGCCCACGCCTACGCATCACTGAAGCAGTATGTAAAGGTGCAGTAGACACAGCTGAGAAACTAGCTGCTCCACTTATCGTTGTTGCAACTGAAGGCGGTAAGTCTGCACGTTCAGTACGTAAGTACTTCCCAACTGCAAACATTCTAGCGCTAACAACTAACAAGAAAACTGCTGCACAGCTAGTTCTAACTAAAGGTGTTACTCCTGTAGTTGTTGATTCAATCGAAAGCACTGACGCATTCTACGTAGCGGGTAAAGAACTTGCTCTAGAATCAGGTCTAGGTAACAAAGGCGATATCGTTGTTATGGTTTCTGGCGCTCTAGTTGCTTCAGGTACTACGAACACAGCTTCTGTACACGTGCTATAAGACTGAACTTTTAACACTTCAGTTTCTTGAGAAGGAGGGCTTATGCCCTCCTTTTTTATATGGCTTTCTTGCTCTCATAATAGGCTAATTGTATTATTTACCTCTATCAGAATTTCGTACTGTTTAATTTTATCGTCACGATTAAAGTTTCTATGAGGTGTATGTGTCTAGTCCCACTCTTACCGACAAAGTATTAAGAATGATCCGTCAGGATATTCTCGATGGCGAGCTTAAACCAGGTCAAAAACTCGTGGTTGCCGAACTCAAAGAGAAGTACAACGTAGGAGCGTCACCCATTCGAGAAGCATTGGTGCAATTATCTTGGAGCAAATACGTCAAACTCGAGCCGCAAAAAGGCTGCTGGGTTGCACCTGTATGTAAAGATGAGTTACATGACTTGTACGAAAGCCTGCAAATGGTCTCCGCATGCTTACTCAGTAAGGCAATTATGATTGGCGATGAAAAATGGGAACTGGATGTACTAACTGCTTATCACAAGTTATCCCGAGTAAAACCTGGCGAAAGCTTTTGCTGGAGGGAATGGGAAGAGCGCCAAAATCAGTTTCTTACTGCGCTGTTTGAAGGTGCTGGCTCTGTCAATATGTTTGGGTTTTTCCGCGATCTACTCACGCAAATTAAACGCTACCAATACTTCGCGATGCAGATTTTAGGCACAGGGAACCCTGGGCACTGTAATCTCGATGAGCAAGAAATACTGATGAAGGCATCGCTAGACAAAAAGAGTCAGGATGCTTTAGGTTATCTAGAGCGTTATTTGAGACAATCAATACAGTGTATCGAAGCCGCCATCGACAACCAATGTCGCATACTGGCTAGCGAATAACGCTGAGACTAAAAAGCGGGGGTCTATCCCCGTTTTTTCGTTTTTGTAAAAGCACTAAGCAATATCATCATAACTATGACATAGCGATACGCAGTTACGCCCTGCACTTTTTGACTCATACAAAGCAATATCAGCACATTTATACGTTCTTGTACGATCAGAGGTTAAATCACTATACCCAGCACTGACAGTAATGCCTCTATCACTACGCATTTGAACCGCGACACGTAGCCTGTTCAATACAATTTCAGCCTCTTCTAGTGTTGTATGCGGCATAATCACTGCAAATTCCTCACCACCGACACGAGATACAAAATCTGTGCTGCGGACTTCTTCTAGGAGGGTTTCTGCGACACTACAAATCACCTTGTCTCCTTCGTCGTGGCCAAGCTCGTCATTAATACGTTTAAAGTGGTCAATATCAAACAACGCCAAACAAGCAGGAGGGCTATCAGGATAGCGTTCAATAATCCCCGCATATTGCGCCAATTGCTCTTCAAATTTTCGGCGGTTCCACAACCCCGTCAAGCCATCTTTTTCGCTTAGGTTTCGTAATTTTTCTTCTAACTCTTTTTGCCCAGAGATATCCACCAGCGACGTAATGTAATAACTCACTTTACCTGATTTGGTTAAATTCGCCTGAATACGCATTATTGCAGTAAAGACTTGATTAAACTTAGTTCGACAACGAATCTCCCCTTCCCATACGTGTTCACTCTTCAGTGTTTTCCAGATACTCAGGTTTGCTTCGAGATCTTCAGGTAAGAGAATTAAATGATGTGCACTCCAACCTTGGGCATGCTTGGTTGAGTAACCCATCATGTTTTCAAACTCTTGATTAACCATGATGATTCTATGTGAAACATCCGAGATCATCACCGCAGTCATACCATCAAGAGCAGCTCGAGCCAACTTCGATTCCATACTATGACGCCGATAATGCAGAGCAAGGGCTGCCGTCGGCAAAGTGAAGCCGAGCACCAAACTTAGAACAAAAAACGCTTCTTGGATTAAGTCATCAATATCCCTCTGAGCTCGGGATAATAACTGCTCATTGGTAAGATCAATAACCAGATGAAGAGGTTCGCTAGAAACAAACTGGATGGTGCGATACGCGACCAAATTCGAACCATTGTAAGCATAGCCCGAATCTTTTGAATTTAAACTACGCCAAATGTTTGGGTACATCCGGCCAAAATTAAATTGAGAGCGAGCGGGAATTATATGGCCATACAAACGAGCTGATTTAGGGCTATCAATGTAAAATCCGTCACTCTTAATCAGCTCAATATGGAAATCAAGCACTGACGAATAGTTGAGTCGAGAGGATAAATAGTCAATATCAACATTAAGCACAAGATACCCTTCGCGCTTTCCGTTAAGCGAAATAGGCATCAAAATACGCAGTGACGGGCTATAGGGATAGACTAACTCGCCATACTCTCGTTCTAAACCTATCCCCCACGAAGCGATTTCGCCATCGTCTAAGTTCTTAGCGAATTGAAAGTAATCTCGCTCTGACTTATTTTGCAATTTGATCGCGGGCAACGCAGCGCCTGTTTCAATCTCATAATTAATCCTCACTTTTTCTCGACCAGAAACATCAAGAAAGCGAATTTGCTTATACAACTTTTGATTGATTGCGACCGAGATCCACATGTCTTCTAAGATGGAACGGTTCACCCGGTTAGGTTGGCGCAGATATTCATACAGACTTTGGCTGTGACCAAGTAGGTCACTGATCGTTTCGATTTGATCCTGAATATTGCTGTATTCACGGCCAGTATAGGCCAATTGATGTAACGCTTCTTGAGCGGTGTTCTCAACATTGTTTTCTAACAACGTCAGATATTTCTGATAGTAGTAAGCGGCAGTGAGTGCACTAAAAAATAGTGCTGTCGCCAATAAGGTGCCGACTCGCTTAGGTACTTTCACACGTCTAATGCCTATCATGCTTACTAAAACGACAATTATATCATTAATTGTTATTTTCTAAACAAAAAAGCCACTTAGATTAAGTGGCTTTTCTATATGCAATCAGAGAGTTAAGGTTTGAGAGCTCGCTCTCCTCGCGCAATGCCAACGACACCACTACGAGCAACTTCGACAACTTCGGTCACTTCGGATATCGCTTGAATGAAGGCATCTAGCTTTTCACTCGTACCCGCAAGTTGTACGGTGTATTGGGAAGCCGTGACATCCACGATCTGGCCACGAAAGATGTCTGCCGTCCGCTTCACTTCTGCTCGCGCAAAACCACTGGCTTTCACTTTCACCATCATCAGTTCACGCTCAATGTGCTCATACTCGGTGACTTCTTGCACTTTCAGCACATCGATCAATTTGTGTAACTGCTTCTGAATTTGTTCCAACTGCATCTCATCAGATGTCGTGGTAATGTTCATTCGCGACAGGGTTTCATCATCAGTCGGTGATACCGTCAAAGATTCAATGTTGTAACCACGTTGAGAGAACAAACCAACAACACGAGACAACGCACCCGGTTGGTTTTCCAATAGCAATGAAATAATGTGTCTCATATTAAGTTCTCTCCGTTTTGCTTAGCCACATTTTATCCATACCCTCACCTTTGATTTGCATCGGGTATACGTGTTCGGTTTCGTCTACGTTGATGTCCACAAACACCAGACGATCTTTCATATCCAACGCTTTTTGTAGCCCTTCTTCGAGCTGATCAGGCGTTTCGATACGAATACCGACGTGACCATAAGCTTCTGCAATCGCTGCAAAGTCAGGAACAGAACTCATGTAAGAATTAGAGTGACGACCTTGATAAATAATGTCTTGCCACTGTTTTACCATGCCTAAGAATCGGTTGTTCAGGTTGATGATCTTCACTGGAATGTCGTATTGCATGGCTGTCGACAATTCTTGAATATTCATCTGAATACTGCCGTCACCAGTCACAACCACGACCTCTTCTTGTGGCATGGCAAACTTCACGCCCATGCCAGCCGGAAGACCAAATCCCATGGTGCCAAGACCACCAGAGTTTATCCAACGGCGCGGCTTATTGAATGGGTAGTACAGCGCCGCAAACATCTGATGCTGGCCCACATCAGACGCCACATATGCGTCACCATTAGTTAGCTTGTGCAGCGTTTCAATTACTTGCTGTGGCTTGATTCGTTCTGGAGACGTTTCATAAGACAAGCAGTTGCGGTCACGCCATACTTGAATGTCATCCCACCATGCAGTGATAGCACCTTGATCATTTCCACTACCTTGCTCTGCAAGCAGCCCGAGCATGGTTGTCAGCACTTTTTCCGCAGAACCTACGATCGGCAAATCCACTTTCACGTTTTTCGAGATCGATGACGGATCGATATCAATATGCATCACTTTTGCGTTTGGGCAGTACTTTTCAAGGTTGTTGGTTGTACGGTCATCAAAACGCACACCTATACCAAAAATAAGATCCGCTTCATGCATTGCCATATTAGCTTCGTAAGTGCCGTGCATACCCAACATGCCCAGTGAGTTTTTATGTGTACCCGGGAATGCCCCCAAGCCCATCAAAGTACTCACAACGGGTAGGTTCAGTTTGTCGGAAAGCTCTAAAATATGTTCATGAGCGCCAGAAATCACCGCACCACCACCGATATAAAGCACTGGTTTTTTCGCTTCTAATAGCGATTTAAGCGCTTTTTTAATCTGGCCTTTATGGCCCGAAGTTGTCGGCTTGTAAGAACGCATTGAAAGCGTTTCTGGATATTGATAAGGCAGTTTGATTTGCGGGTTCATCACATCTTTTGGCAAATCAATCACAACTGGACCAGGTCGACCTGTAGTCGCGATATAAAACGCTTTTTTGATTGTTTCAGGAATATCTTCCGCTTTTTTTACTAAAAAGCTGTGTTTGACCACTGGGCGGGAGACACCGACGATGTCACACTCTTGGAAAGCATCATTACCAATTAGGCTATTCGGTACGTTACCCGAGATAACGATCATTGGGATAGAGTCCATATACGCGGTTGCAATACCCGTAATGGTATTGGTCGCGCCCGGCCCCGAGCACACAAGTACGACACCCGGTTTACCGGTAGCTCGAGCGTAACCATCTGCCATATGAGTGGCGGCTTGCTCATGCCTTACAAGTACGTGTTTGATTTGATCGGTTTTGGCATGCAGTGCATCGTAGATATCCAAAACAGAGCCACCTGGGTAGCCAAAGATCTGCTCTACGTGCTCTTCTATCAGAGATTGAACCACCATCTCTGCGCCTGACAACATTGCTGTCATAATTGCTCTCCTTAGCCAGTTTCCTCACCGTAAGGTCAACGGATTGGTCTGGTTTTACATAGTCTAGGTCTTATTCGTAGCCTAATCGAAATACTTCCACGTTTTCGGCTATGTCTTGCGTTCGTCATAACATCCCGCAAGGTTACCCAACAAATGTAACGTTTTATTATCAAAGGGTCTAATGAGAGATTGGTCTACTTTTTAAACAAGATACTAGTAATTAGAATGTTAGTAGGAATAGCAGCCACACATCTCCTATTTCACAGTACAACCTAAAAAATTAACGCTCAAAAAAAGAACATTATTTCATAAGGTTTTAGCTATAGGGTGCGAAATAGCGTTATTTGACGAGCAAAGCAGAAAAAATCAATGCAAACAAAAATCCCCAGCAATGCGCGATCACATCACTGGGGATTTTTTCATCAATATAAAATCTAAGTCAGCTTAAGTTACTTTTTATCCGACTTTTCCTTATACATTTCTTCAATTTCATCTTGGTATTTGTCATTGATGACTTTACGACGAAGTTTTTGAGTTGGCGTTAACTCACCATCATCCATAGAGAAAGCTCTTGGTAACAGTTTAAACTTCTTCACTTGTTCAAACTTTGCCAACTCTTTTTGAAGATCGTTCACCCGCTTCTCAAGCATTTCGACCACCTGGTGGTGCTTAATCAACTCAACGCGATCGTGATATTTGATATTCAGCTCTTTCGCGTACTCTTCTAGCGAGTCATAACAAGGCACGATAAGCGCAGAAACAAACTTACGAGTATCCGCAATGACTGCGATTTGCTCGATGAAGTGGTCTTTACCAATCGCACCTTCAATCATTTGTGGAGCGATGTATTTACCACCTGAAGTTTTCATCAACTCTTTGATACGATCGGTGATGAACAAGTTGCCATTTTCATCAATGTAACCAGCGTCGCCCGTTTTTAGGAAACCGTGCTCATCAAAGGTCTTTTCCGTCTCTTCTGGCATTTTGTAATAGCCACGCATCACCATTGGACCACGAACCAGAATCTCGTTGTTTTCGCCAATCTTAACCTGTGCGCCAGGCATCGACATACCAATAGAGTCGGGGTTAAAACATTTATCATCCCAACACGATACTGTCGCCGTGGTTTCAGTCATGCCGTAGCCCAACTTAACGTTGATACCAATCGCATGGAAGAATCGACCGATGGTTTCATCCAGCTTTGCACCACCACAAGGCATAAAGTTGATTTGCCCGCCAAGTAGCGCACGCAGTTTGCTCAGAACCAACTTATCCGCCAAAGCGTATGACTTACGCAGCAAGAGCGATGGCTGACGTTTTTCTTGATGACAAGCGGCCATTTTTGCGCCCATGTTGACTGCCCAAGTAAACATGATCTTACGATGAATCGGCGCGCGAGACACTTTCTCATGAATCGCAGAGAAGATCTTCTCATAGAAACGCGGTACGGCACACATCACGGTAGGTCGCACCTGGCTCAGTGCATCACGTACTTGCATGGTGTCTTGCAAATAGCAGTTGGTCGCCCCTTTGTACAATACATAAAAGGTCCAAGCGCGCTCAAATACGTGTGATAACGGAAGGAAACATAATGACACGTCACTTTGAGAAAGGCTCAAGCGCTGATCGTGCCCTTCCAATTGCGCCGCAATGTTTGCGTAGTCCAACATAACGCCTTTTGGCTGGCCTGTTGTACCCGAGGTGTAGATCAGCGTGAGTAGATCATCTTCTTTTGCCTGATCTAAACGCGCGTCCAATTCAACTTGATATGTAGCGTCGCCTTTGGCAACAAATGCTTGCCAAGAGATAACGAAATCATGCTCGCCAAGTTCTATATCATCAGACATCGCAACAATGAGCTCTAACTGTTCGCACTGGTCGAAAATGCTCACTGCTGCATCAAATTGAGGCTGTTCACCAACAAACAGAACTTTGACGTCTGCATTGTTAATGATGTACGCCGACTGGGCGGCAGTATTGGTTGGGTAAATAGGTACTGTCACGCTGCGTAATTGCAGTGCTGCGATATCAGCGATCGTCCATTGCGGCATGTTGTTCGAGAAAATGCCGATCTTATCTTGGACTCCTAATCCCTGAGCCAAAAGTGCAAGTGATAAAGCATCAACTTGCTGACCAAATTGCGTCCACGTAATACCTTGCCACTCCTCACCCACTTTATGCTTGAGTGCAACGCGTGTACCACCGTTCGCAATTTGTTCACGAATACGTTTAACGATATGAAAATCTAACTTGGCCATTCTTTTACTTACCTTTTGGCTTACAGGCGTAAGCTAATTGAGCGAACAAGTGTACTCACGGCTTGCTAAAACGCAACTGACCAGTATCAAACTTATCACTAATAAGAGACAACTATCACTTATACGTCGCGAACGTACCTAAAATTGCTGAATGATTACTCTATTTAACTTACTGTTTAGATTGTTTATTACGAAAACAAAAAGCCCCGAGAGACAAAAATCGCTCGGGGACCAATGAATTGTAAAAATTGATGATTACCAATATGGTCTAATCGAGAAGACCAAACGTCATCTTATTTTGCGGCAACGACTTCACCACAAGTGATCATCAGTTGATCGCGTAGCCAAATGTGGCCTTTATCTTTTTCACTTGATTCATGCCAGCTTAAGAATCCGCTGATTTCTTTGTTCGCAAATGGGAAATCAAGAATTTGCAGTTGATCGCTGTTTACCGCATTTTCCGCCATCCAACGTGGTGCAATAGTCACAAGCTCAGATTGACCCACCACGTATAGTAGGTTGCTTAAACTAGAACCTTCATACGCCGCTTGGCAATCCAGTTCACGGTACGCTTGCTCTGAGAAACTACGTTGGCCATGCACTTTCGATAACTTCGCATGCTTTTCGTTAAGCAGTTGCTCAGCCGTCACACCACCTTGAATGCGTGGGTGGGTTTTTGATGCGATAACCACTAATTCATCTTTGAAGATTTCAGTACTTGAGAAACCTTGCTCATCAAAACGAGCGTAGTCGATCACGAAATCAATTTCTTGGTAGCGCATACGCTCAGACAACAAACGGTCAAATTCTGCATCTAGATGAAGCTGAACGTTTGGTGCTTGTTGATTCACTTTTGCCATGATCTTCGGAGCAAAACGCATGTCACAAGGGCTGCAAATCGCAAGCTTGAATAAGCGAGTCGAAGATTCTGGCTGGAATACGGAGCTAGGAAGTTCATTGCGAATCAGCTGCAGTGCTTGGCGAATAGGACCAAACAGTTGACGTGCTCGTTGCGTAGGCTGAATACCACGGCCTTGGCGCATGAATAGCTCGTCGTTAAACATCACTTTTAAGCGTGCCACGGCGTTACTTACCGCCGGTTGAGACATGCCTAGGTTATGTGCTGCACGAGTAATATTTTGCTCTTGCATTACAGCATCAAATACTGTCAGTAGGTTTAAATCTACACCACGCAAAGTGCTTTCCATACGGTAGCTAGCAATTGCGCTCATCGCGTCTTTCTTCTCTAACATTGAGTGCGCCTCTTTTGTAATCGTCAACTTTGTTCATTAAATTCATAACGAATAGAATCCCATCTCGCACAAAAGACGGCGGCTGGATTCGAATCATTTTACGAATAGATAACCTAACTTTTTATTATATTTATCGTCCGGATACTTCCGGCTCGAACTGTACTATCAACTAATCGATTGCGGTTTCGCAACTAGATTGATATTTAATCAGTAAATTTTAGCCAATTAGGTATTTATTTGTTAAATAACAAAGACTTGATAAAAACATAAAAAACTATAAAACACGTAAAAATGCATTCTTTGAGGACGTATTTAGCAAATTGATAGGACAGGCGGTCAACACAAGCATGCATTTAGCTAAGTTATTAGTTGGAATAAGAACAACAGATGACAGCTATATCTCTGATTGAATTTTGCACTTATCAGTCAAATTATCAGCAAATACACACTGAATAGAAATGAGAGAGGAAGAATAAAAATGCAGCCTTCCAAACAGAAAGGCTGCAACAAAATCGTGTCAAAAATGGAAGGAACAATGTACTTAGAACAACGTACTTAAATGTTCGACACGTAACTTGGAAAATCAACCTGCTCCCACAGCTGTCTGGATAACTCTGCTTTTGAATCCCATGCACCTTGCAGTACCCAATGAACAATAGCCTGAGCAACATCTGGGTATTTCACACTTTCGGCTTGTTGCTCCTTTAGCCACTGGCGTACTGCGGAAATGTCTAAGCTCTCCATCGACATCGCAAGCCCTAAATCTTCTAAGGTCGCAACATTGCTCTGCTGCTCGAATTGACCCGCGAGTGGCTTTAGTAACAATTTTTTCCCCAAAGACAAGGCTTCTGAAGGAAGCTCAAACCCACCATTAGCAATGACACCACTACAGCGATGCAAATGATGCTGGAAGTTGCTGTGGCATAAAGGGCGCAGTTCTATGTTTTCTACCTGCTCACATTCGATCACATCCGGGTGATAACAGATAAACGCTTGTTGATTAAAGTGGAACAATAAGTCCGAGATATCTTCAATCGATTCGAACGGTAGATACACCAACACGAAGTCGTCGTTTTCTGCTTGGCTATCGACGGTATGCACTATCGGTGGTAACAAAGGTTGATCAAAATGATGCCAATGCAAACCAAGGTGGTGTTGAGAAGGCGCAAAGTATTCAATGACGGATTTATCTAACCAACTTGCTCCCTTTAGTGGCACCGGATAACGGAAAGCATTTTGGTGGCTGATACCAATAGAAGGCTTATTTTGTTGTCTGGCTGCCCACGCAGTCACAGGTTCGAAATCATTAATGATAAGATCGTAGGACGACAGTTCGAGTTGCTTAACTTCTTTGAAAAACTGCACCAAATTGTTATTCAATGCTGTTTTCGCGTAGTTTACAGAGCCTTTTTCGGTAATAAAGGTGAAGCCTCGGCGAGTCTGGTAATCGCCAAATGCTTCCATTGAAAAGTATTTTTCCGGCGCTCGCCCAGAAAACAAAAAGTCGACCTCAACATTGTGCTCTTTAAACGCATGACTCATCGCCCTTGCGCGTGCAATATGTCCGTTTCCTGTCCCTTGAACACCGTACAAGATTTTCATCAATTAGCCTCCTAACATCGCAATCGCTAATCCACCACAAAGACTGCCAAGCAGTGCACCAATGATGACATCGGTAAAAAAGTGCACACCCAATAAGATTCGCGCGGTTCCGATTAAACTTGCCCAAAAGAATGCAGCAACGCCTAGGCTCGGATAGAAATGGTCAATCAGCGTCGCCATGACAAACGCAGCGGCAGTGTGTCCTGAAGGAAGACTGTAGCGATCAGAGGGAGTAATAAAAGCAGGAAGGAGTGCACTAAGCTCTTCAGGGCGACGACGCTTAAAACTATTTTTCAGCGTCCAATAAATTGGTAGCTCGATAGCAAAAGCAAGTAAACCCGCCAGTAAAAACCAGACTCCTTGCTCCTTATCTAAATACCAAGCTAATAAACCCAACACCAAGTAAAGGTGCCCGTCACCACTGTGGGAGACTCCTTTGCTGATATTGGCGACTTTTTGATTAAAACGGTGCTTAAGACAAACACTAGAGAGCGCTAAATCAAACTTAGCAATGGTTGCAATTGGCTGTGTAATTGTCTCTATGGTTCGCATGTGACCTTTCCTTACTTTGACAACACCTTTGTGTGAAAAGTAGGAGGTTTAGGTGACAACAGCATGACGGGAATTTGGACAATTAATGACAAAGGCCAAATTAAGGTGTGCCCAACAATTTATCTATTGGGCATAACCATAAAAATAGAACATTAAGAAGGGTTTGCTGGTTGCGGTTGAGGGGTGTCTATATACCAGACTTTTCTCTTCTTGCGGCAGGCGCGCAAAGAGCCCGTCGTCATGTCGCCATCTTTTGTAAGCTCATAGCTCAGTGAGCGGCAAGTATAGTTTCCCGACAGTTCATGCTCTATACTCGTTTGCTCCGTTTTACTCGATTTAGGCTCTAGTAGAGGGTTAGGCTGAGTAGATAAAATGTCACGATTTATCACATTGCTGCGCGCATAATCCTTATGGACATAACCTTTTATCACTCCTTTCTGTTCAACGAGAAACCAAGGTTGATCAACCACTTTTGCTAGCACATTAAAGACTTCCCCTTTCGATAATACGCCAAGCTTTGCCCCTTCAAGACTCGGTTTGGAGCGTAGGTTTAATGTGGTCTTAGAGCGGTAAGAGACATCCATAAACTCTACTGGGTTTGAGGTATCGACACCTTCAGTGGTTGGTCGGAAAACTTCCGCTTGCTGTTTCTCACTAGGCTGGACACGGATCTTCCACCAAGAATACGTTTCCGGATCTTTACCTTTAAACTTATTTCGGCTGTCAGACTCAAGGGCAACAAGCATCTGATTCAAGAACGATTCGCGTCCTTCATAACTCAAAAATCGATCCATTTGATCATTGATGACCATGACGCTCTGTGAGTGATTATTCATAACAACGGGGGAAGCCACTTCCACATAGGTCTGCGATTGAAACAGCTGACAACCCGACAAGCTGACCAGAGTAAATACTATGGCTGAACGTCCAAATTGTTTTGTTAACCTCATTCTTTCCCTAACCCTTATATTTCTTTTACCTAGTGCAACTGCACTACTATAAATGGTCATTCAAAACTTTTGCCAAACAATTCGGACCTTTGTGTGACAAGTCGCAATCCCGATGCTTGTTTTGGTAATGAAACGTCGCAAACTTGATGAGAACTTACTTCTTCTAGCACGTTTCTATCGCATCATGCCGTTTCACTTAGTGCATCATTTTTCTCAAGCAAACGAAAAGACTCATCCGATATGAATAAAAAATCGACTTTAGGGTTGACGCGCTTCATGGAGTGCGGTACTAATTTGTTAACTTAATTATGTGGAAAGCTTAACAACTATGTCAGCTCATTTTTCTATCCTGCTTAGCCTCCTCCTGATCGTGACCAGTTCGCGCGGGTAGGCTGTGGAAGAAAAATAACCACACCAATTTCTAAGAACCCGCATGAGAATGCGGGTTTTTTTATATCTAAATACTGGAAGTAAACGATTCACTTGCGCGAAAGTGCAGAAATCAGGAAGGAAGCAAACATGAACGATCAGGTCATTATATTCGACACCACATTGCGTGATGGCGAGCAAGCGTTGTCAGCAAGCTTGACGGTTAAAGAAAAACTGCAGATTGCCTATGCGCTGGAAAGACTCGGCGTTGATGTTATCGAAGCTGGCTTCCCAATCTCTTCACCAGGTGATTTCGAGTCTGTACAAACCATCGCAAAAAACATAAAAAACAGTCGAGTTTGTGCCCTTTCGCGTGCCGTTGCGAAAGACATTGATGCTGCCGCTGAAGCCTTAAAAGTGGCTGACCAATTCCGTATCCACACGTTTTTAGCCACTTCCACCATTCACGTAGAAGACAAACTACGCCGCAGCTACGACGATGTACTAGAAATGGCAGTCAACGCCGTTAAACATGCACGTAACTACACTGATGATGTCGAGTTTTCTTGTGAAGATGCTGGTCGTACTCCAATCGACAACCTATGTCGCATGGTAGAAGCCGCCATCAATGCAGGTGCGAGTACAATCAACATTCCAGATACCGTTGGCTACACCGTACCAAGTGAGTTTGGTGGGATTATTGAAACCCTATTTAACCGCGTTCCGAACATTGATAAAGCGATCATCTCCGTTCACTGTCACGACGATTTGGGGATGTCAGTTGCCAACTCTATTGCCGCCGTTCAAGCTGGCGCACGTCAGATAGAAGGCACGATCAATGGCATTGGAGAGCGAGCGGGTAACTGTTCACTTGAAGAGATCGCAATGATCATCAAGACTCGTCAAGAGTTTTTGGGCGTTCACACTGGCATTAAGCATGATGAAATTCACCGCACCAGTAAGTTGGTTAGCCAGCTATGCAATATGCCTATTCAAAGCAACAAAGCAATTGTGGGTGCAAATGCGTTTAGCCACTCTTCAGGCATCCACCAAGATGGCATGTTGAAGAATAAGAATACCTACGAAATCATGACCCCTGAGTCTATTGGCCTAAAAAACCAAGCTCTGAACCTAACCAGCCGCAGCGGTCGCGCTGCCGTGAAGAGCCATATGGATACCATGGGTTACAACGAAGACGAGTACAACCTAGACGCGCTGTATGCGGATTTCTTGAAACTTGCTGATCGCAAAGGCCAAGTGTTCGATTACGACCTAGAAGCCCTAATGCACTTCTCGAACTTGCGTGAAGAAGATGACTTCTACAAATTGAGCTACCTAAGCGTGCAGTCTGGCAGCGTAATGGCTACCACCAGCATCAAAATGCAATGCGGTGATGAAGAAATGTGTGAAGCAGCGGTCGGTAATGGCCCAGTTGATGCGCTATACCAATGTATCTACCGCGTGACAGGCTACGACATCGTTCTGGATAAATTCGACCTAACCGCGAAAGGTGAAGGTGAAGATGGTTTGGGTCAAGCAGACATCATTGCCAACTACAAAGGTCGCAAATACCACGGTACGGGTGTTTCCACCGACATCGTTGAGGCTTCCGGCCAAGCATTATTGCACGTTATTAACAGCATTCATCGTGCAGATAAAATCGAAGAAATGAAGCAGAAAAAGATTGCGACTGTGTAATAACAACCGGGCTACACGGCTCAGGAAAGAACACGCTCGTTGAAATAATTAAGCTCAAAATTAGAAAACTTAAAGGATTAACATGACAGACAAATCGTACAAAATTGCCGTCCTACCCGGTGACGGCATTGGCCCGGAAGTAATGGCGCAGGCACATAAAGTATTGGATGCAATCGAAAAGAAACATGGTATTGCGTTTGAGCGTGACGAGCATGATGTCGGTGGTATCGCGATCGACAATCACGGTTGTCCACTTCCAGAGAGCACAATAAAAGCATGTGAAGAGTCTGATGCAGTCTTATTCGGCTCGGTTGGCGGCCCTAAGTGGGAGCACTTACCACCAAATGACCAACCTGAACGTGGTGCCCTACTTCCACTACGCAAACACTTCCAACTGTTCTGTAACTTACGTCCAGCGCAAATTCACTCAGGTCTTGAAGCTTTCTCACCGCTACGTGCAGACATCTCGGGTCGCGGCTTTGACATCGTGGTAGTCCGTGAACTGACGGGTGGTATCTACTTCGGCCAACCGAAAGGTCGTGAAGGTGAAGGCGCAACAGAAAAAGCATTTGATACTGAGGTGTACCACCGCTTTGAGATCGAACGTATTGCAAAAATCGCTTTTGACTCTGCTCGTCTACGTCGCAAGAAAGTGTGCTCTATCGACAAAGCGAACGTTCTACAAAGCTCTATCTTATGGCGTGAAGTAGTCGAAGAAATCGCAAAAGACTACCCAGATGTCGAGTTGTCACACATGTACATTGATAACGCGACTATGCAGCTTATCAAAGACCCTGCTCAGTTCGACGTAATGCTGTGTTCAAACATCTTCGGCGACATCATTTCTGATGAATGTGCGATGATCACAGGCTCTATGGGTATGTTGCCATCAGCAAGTCTAAACGAAAGCAAATTCGGTCTGTACGAGCCAGCAGGTGGCAGTGCACCAGATATCGCAGGTAAGAACATCGCTAACCCTGTGGCACAAATCCTGTCTGCGGCACTGATGCTACGTTATAGCCTAGGTGAGGAAACGGCGGCACAAGACATCGAAACGGCAGTTTCAAAAGCGCTATCAGCGGGGGAACTAACGGGTGACCTTGCTGGTGACAACCCAGCACTTTCGACGTCTGAGATGGGCGATAAGATCGCTGAGTACGTCTTAAACTCTTAATACAAAACAGATTCATAATAAATACTAAATCCTCGGTCAACCAATGGCTTTCCTCTAAGTCATTGGTGCAATAGCAAGGCAGCAAGCCCATTTATATTAAGGCGTTTAGTTCGCTAAATAAGCTAAATAACTGGATAAACGGGTGTCGCTAACGCAGTTATTGCGGCAACGGCGATGAGGAAAGGAAGCAAACAATGGGCAAAACATTATACGAAAAAGTCTACGACGCACACGTTGCCGTCGCAGCAGAAGGGGAAAACCCAATCTTGTACATCGACCGTCACTTGGTACACGAAGTGACGTCTCCGCAAGCATTTGACGGCTTGCGTGAAAAAGGTCGTAAAGTGCGTCAGGTCAGCAAAACTTTTGCCACCATGGACCACAACGTTTCGACAACCACCAAAGACATCAACGCATCGGGTGAGATGGCTCGTATCCAGATGGAAACGCTATCGAAAAACTGTGAAGAGTTTGGCGTTACGCTTTACGACATCAACCATAAATACCAAGGTATTGTGCATGTTATGGGCCCAGAGCTTGGTATTACCCTACCGGGCATGACCATTGTTTGTGGTGACTCGCACACGGCTACACACGGTGCATTCGGCTCTCTCGCTTTTGGTATTGGTACATCAGAAGTTGAGCACGTATTAGCAACTCAAACGCTAAAACAAGCGCGCGCCAAAACGATGAAGATCGAAGTAAAAGGCAAAGTGGCTCCGGGTATCACGGCGAAAGATATCGTGCTAGCAATCATCGGTGAAACTACAGCAGCTGGCGGTACAGGCTACGTGGTTGAATTCTGTGGTGAAGCGATCACTGACCTTTCAATGGAAGGCCGCATGACCGTATGTAACATGGCGATAGAGCTAGGTGCGAAAGCCGGTTTGATTGCGCCAGATGAAACCACGTTCGAATACATCAAAGGCCGTAAATTCTCACCTCAAGGTGCCGACTTTGATGCAGCAGTAGAATACTGGAAGACATTAAAAACGGACGATGATGCTCAGTTTGATGCAGTCGTGACGCTAAACGCAGCAGACATTAAACCACAAGTCACTTGGGGTACTAACCCAGGCCAAGTGATCGCGGTAGATCAACCTATCCCAGCACCAGAAAGCTTTGCCGACCCAGTAGAAAAGGCATCGGCAGAAAAAGCATTGGCTTACATGGGCCTAGAGGCAGGCAAGTCATTGTCTGATTACAACGTCGATAAAGTCTTCGTTGGTTCTTGTACTAACTCACGTATCGAAGACATGCGCGCAGCCGCTGAAGTAGCGAAAGGTCGCAAAGTCGCGCCTCACGTTCAAGCGCTGATCGTTCCTGGCTCTGAGCAAGTAAAAGCGCAAGCAGAAGCGGAAGGCTTGGACGTTATCTTTAAAGAAGCGGGCTTTGAGTGGCGCCTACCAGGTTGCTCGATGTGTCTAGCAATGAACAATGACCGTTTGGGCCCACATGAACGTTGTGCGTCTACTTCAAACCGTAACTTTGAAGGCCGCCAAGGTCGTGATGGCCGTACCCACCTAGTGAGCCCTGCGATGGCAGCGGCAGCAGCAATTGCTGGTCACTTTGTAGATATTCGTGAACTAGACTAAGGAGCAAACCAATGTCAGGCTTTAAACAACACACAGGCTTAGTTGTTCCTCTAGATGCAGCGAACGTTGATACTGATGCCATCATTCCAAAGCAGTTCCTACAAAAGGTCTCCCGCCTAGGGTTTGGTAAGCACCTATTCCATGACTGGCGCTTCCTAGACGATGCTGGCGAACAGCCAAATCCAGAGTTCGTGATGAACGCACCTCGCTACCAAGGCGCGTCTATCTTGCTGGCTCGTGAAAACTTCGGCTGTGGCTCATCTCGTGAGCACGCACCGTGGGCACTAGCGGATTACGGCATCAAAGCGATGATCGCACCAAGCTTTGCCGATATTTTTTACGGCAACTCGATCAACAACCAAATGGTGCCAGTTCGTTTGACTGAACAAGAAGTGGATGAAATCTTCCAGTTTGTTGAGGCAAATGAAGGTGCAGAAGTCGAGGTCGACCTAGAAGCGAATGTCGTTCGTGCCAACGGCAAAGAATATGGTTTTGAAATCGATTCGTTCCGTCGTCATTGCTTGCTAAACGGTTTGGACAACATTGGCCTAACCCTTCAACACGAAGATAAGATTGCTGAGTACGAAGCGAATATTCCAAGCTTCTTGCGTTAAGACGCGTTAGTAAATACACAAATCAAGGGCTGGCAATTGTCGGCCCTTGATTTGTTTTGGGTGACTGATCTCATATCGCTTTGCTTACGGAATGCCGAACGCCTCTGTTGAAATTCGTCATCCTGAACAGCGACGAAGGAGCGTGATTCAGGATCGACTACCAGAGCGCACTGTACAGATTCATACTGTCTTTACTCAAGAGTTTGTGGATATTAGATTCCTGATATCGCTTATGCTCCTCGGAATGACAGCGAATAAAGGCCACTGATTACTGAAAGAAAACAAGCACTAAACTGGTCTACACTATCAACAATATCTCATTCAAAGGTATCTCTATGAAGCGTCTGTTATTGCTGTTGTGTGCTCTGGTTTCTTTCTCGACATTGTCCGCGCCTAAATCCGACTTATGGCCATATTGGAAACAATCGAATCAAGCCAACCAAACCCAAATTTCTCATCAAGAATGGCAACAACTGCTCGATACTTATTTAGTTGAACAAGGCGAGAATACCTTGTTTCGTTATAGCCAAGTCTCCTCTGTCGATAAAACTAAGCTGAAACAATACATCCAGCGTTTGGCAAAACTAGACCCTCTACAATACAACCAAGCAGAGCAATATGCCTATTGGGTAAACCTTTACAACGCCATCACGGTAGATCTTATTTTGGATAACTATCCAGTCGAATCAATCACCAAGCTAGGTGGTTTATTTAGCTTTGGTCCTTGGGGAGACGATGTGGTCGTGGTCAATGGGAAGGATCTAACTTTAAACGATATTGAACATCGAATTTTGCGTCCAATTTGGAATGACCCAAGAACGCATTACGCGGTTAACTGTGCCAGCCTAGGATGCCCTAATCTGCAATCTCAAGCATTCACTGCTGGCAACACGCAAGCTCTACTGGATAGTGCCGCCAAAACATTTATCAACAGCAGCAAAGGCGTATCTATCCAAGGTAACACGGCACAGCTGTCTTCTATTTATGATTGGTTTGCAACGGACTTTGGTGGAGAAAAACAAATCTTCAAACACATCGCAAAGTACGCACCGCAATACAAAAACTTCTCTGGCAAAGTGAAATACGAATACGATTGGGACTTGAATCAAGCCAACTAAACTGGGGGATGTGAGGTCAATTAGCATTAGGGACATAATAGGCCAAAAGCTAAAGACACCGGCAACTCAAAGACTAAGACATGAAAAAAAAGGGCACTGAGTGCCCTTTTTTACATCCAAATGTTTGATAGAAAACGTCCGACTACTTAAAGCCTTTAACCTTCTTAATAAGATCGTAAGCGTTTTGAATCTCTTGAGATTTCTCTTTCGCGACGTTCATCATCTCTGGTGGTAAACCTTTAGCCATCAATTTGTCCGGGTGATGCTCGTTCATCAGTTTACGATAAGTACGCTTAACGGTTTTACTGTCTGCATCTGAAGACACATCCAGAATTTTGTACGCGTCGGCCAACTGATCCGCTTGTGAAGCTTGTTGCCAGCTACCACCTGAAGATTGGCCTTGATGCTGACCATGAAAACCGCCCTGGCTTTGGAAACGAAATGCGGCTTCTTGCATTTGCAAACGACGCTCTAATTGCTCAGAAGAGAAACCCAAACCACGTGCAATCTTGTGTAGTACATTTCGTTCACTCGGGTGGATCGAGCCATCTGCAAAGGCCGCCGAGATTTGCAGCTCTAAGAAAAATTGCAACAAGTCAAAGCGACCAGCTGTCGAAATTTTCACACGAACAAGAACATCTTCTAACGGAAAGTCGCTGTCTTTACCTTCACGAAACGCGTCTTGCGCTGCGCGACGCTGTTCGCCATGCAAATTCATGCGGTCCATCATGGCTGAAGCCAGTTGGATTTCCTCTTTGGTGACTTGGCCTTTCGCTTTTGCCACATGTCCCATTACCGCAAACGCCGCTTTAAAAAACTCTTCTTGGCGCTGAGCTTGACTTGGCCCTTTTCCAAAGCCGCCAGTAGAGAACCCGGCTTGACTCAAGCGACGTGCTTTATCGAATTGATGGCCAATAAATAAGCCAAAGAGTAAACCTAGCGGCCCGCCAAGTAACAAGCCAAAAAAGGCACCCAGAATTTTGCCAAAAATATGCATTATGTGTTCTCTATCAATGAATTTTTATCGACGACGGCGGTCTTATAGTGCCGGATGCAACGATTTCCTTTATGATAATGGAATTAGTTTTATTTCGGCTAGGCCATTTCGCCTGCTTATCTTTGCAGCTATTTTGTCGTCATTATGCCACAGTGAATCAATACGCTGGGATAAATGCGACTATAGTTGATTCATTTGGCTATTACGCTAGGGTACAACAAGCCCTATAGCCATCGAGTAGTAGTGACACAGGAAAGTTCAATTCAATGCAACATTTCTCCCGCACATTTTTAGCGGCCTCTATCAGCACCGCCTTGTTTGTACCCACCACTCAAGCTGAAGCGAATATCCATGATAGTGTGCAGGAAATGCCCGCCACAGATCAATGTTTGGTCGATACAAGTGGCGAGGAGGACGCTCTTAATACCCCAGTAGTGGTAGAAGCTGACACCCTGCAAGCCATCAATGGTGACAAAGCTCAGTACTCAGGTAATGTACAAGTCACCCAAGGCCAGAAGAAAATTACCGCAGATAGCGTAACGCTGCACCAACAAGACAACGTCGTGGTTGCCGAAGGCAACGTGACTTTCAATGACGGCCAAGTCAAAGCTCGATCTGATCGTGTTACTAACGACATTAATCAAGATACGTTTTCACTTGAGAACACCGATTATCAGTTCCTTTGCCAACAAGGCCGAGGCACTGCAGCCTATATCGCTCGCACAGGTCAGTCGGTTTATGAACTCGAAGACGGCTCTATCACATCGTGCCCTCAAGGCGATAATTCATGGCGATTGGTTGCGTCAGGCATCGATGTTGACCAAGATGAAGAGACAGCGACGCTGCACCATCCTCGATTTGAAGTGTTAGATGTGCCTGTTTTCTATGTGCCGTATCTAACCATGCCAATTGGAGATACGCGCAAAACGGGTTTCCTCTTCCCTTCTTTATCGTATGGTTCTAGTGATGGTATGGAAGTCGAGGTGCCATTCTATTGGAACATCGCGCCTCAATATGACATGACACTCACCACGCTCTATATGCAGCAACGTGGTACAAAACTCGATACTGATTTCCGCTACCTAACAGATGGTTGGGGAAATGGGGAAATCAAAGGCGAATACCTCAATAGTGATCGCAAATATCAGGACGAGTCTCGTTGGGGCTACCAAGTTAAACACGACGGTATCATCAATAAACAGTGGATAGTCAAAGTCGATTACTCAAAAGTGAGTGATATTGATTACTTCCTCGATCTCGACTCCGACATTGGTAACCGTGAAGATGGTCAACTGGTTCAAGAAGGACAAGTACAATATCGTTCTGACTTCTGGGATGCCTCGTTAACCGTTCGTGACTTCCAAATCTTATTGAAAGAAGAGAACCGCCCTTATCGCCTGCTTCCTCAGTTAGACTTGAACTACTACACGCCGTTGTGGGGAGACTACCTTAACTTTGACGTGAAGAGCCAAGTGAGCCGCTTCGATACCAGCGATGCTGCGCGACCAAATGCGACCCGTGTTCACATTGAACCAGGGCTTACATTACCACTCTCAAACTCATGGGCAACGTGGACAACAGAAGCGCGTGTGCTCTCTACGTATTACTCTCAAGACTTAACGGGTTTGACAGATGTAAACTTGCAAAACCAGTTGGATGATGAAGTTTCTCGTGTTATTCCTGAGTTCCGTACGCATGCGCAACTTTACTTAGAGCGAGATACAAGCTGGATCAAGGGCTACACACAAACACTGGAGCCTC